>NZ_BAAANT010000028.1:0-93106 GCF_039529945.1 Kitasatospora kazusensis
CACAGCAGCCTCGGCTACCGCAGTCCCGCCGAGTACGAGAGCGTCCTCGCGGTCTGACCACCACACCGATGGTGTCCGTCAAAGCGGAGCAAGCTCACAACAAGCCCGGTGAGGCACTGCGTCGGATGCTCGCAGAGGTCGAGCCGACCTGGTGGAAGCGGCGCCTCGCTTACTGGCTCGACAAGGAGAAGACCCCTGCACACACCTGGGCGGTGGGGTTACGCGGAGAGCGCATCGTCGGTGGCCGACTGAACCGTCTTCGGCGGGACGGCTGGGAGATCCTTCACTCGGTGCAATGGTCCAGCGGGACAGACATCGACCATCTCGCCATCGGACCGCCCGGAGTCTTCACGGTCAACACGAAGCATCATCGCGGGGCAGCAGTCTGGCAGGGAGACCACGCCGTCACAGTGAACCGTTCCTCGACGCGGTATGTCCCGGCCAGCCAGAGCGAAGCGACGCGAGTCGAGCGCCTGCTCACCGCCCGCTGCGGCTTCTCCGTCCCGGTGCTACCCGTGCTTGCGATCGTGGGGCCGCGTCACTCAAGGTCAGCTCGGCGCTTGCCCCAGTGCTCATGGTGGACGGGGCGCGAGTCGATCAAGGGCTGTCCGGCCGGTCGCCAAGGCTGTCGGGTGAGCAGGTGGCGAGCATCTTCGCCGTTGCCCGCGATAGTCGGACCTGGCTGGGTTGAATGCGGGCTGCGTCCTGCCCGACCAGTCAGGCTCCTGAGGACGTGAGCACTCGTCCGTCGTGGGAACGGACGTGGGGAGCGTCGCCCTGGAATGCGTCGGTGATCCGTACAGCGAAGACCCCGCCCGCACGCTCGGGCTCTCGCGCGGCCTGGTGCAGGAGTGCTACGCCCAACTCCAGGCCGAGGGCTACCTGGTGACCCGCCCGGCTCGGCGACCCGGGTGGCGGCCGGAGCCGCAGTCCCGCTCGCGGCCGCCCGGCCGTCGGCCACGCACCCGCGCTTGATGGCCGACTTCCGTTGGGGTGTACCGGACTTGGGTGCCTTCCCAGTCCAGGACTGGCTCTGGGCGACGCGCGAGGCCGCGCGCGCCATGCCGACGGCGGCGTTCGACTACGGCTGCCCTCGCGGCAGCGCGGACCTGCGCGAGGTGCTGGCCGGCTACCTGCGCCGGGTCCGCGCGGCTGCGGCAGACCCGGAGCGCATCGTCGTGTGCAACGGCTACGCCCAGGACCTCGGCCTCGCGCTCCACGTCCTCGCGGGTGCGGGTGTGCGGACCGTGGCTTTCGAGGACCCCGGCTCGCCCGCCACCGTCAGCGCGGCCGCCTCCGCGGCGGGCCTGCGCGCGGTTCCCGTGCCGGTCGACGAGCACGGCATCGAGGTGCGGGCACTGGCCACGACCGACGCCCGCGCCGTCGTGGTCACTCCCGCCCATCAGTGGCCGACCGGCGTCGCCCTCGCCCCGGAGCGGCGACTGGCGCTGCTCGACTGGGCCAGGGATCGCGACGCGATCGTCATCGAGGACGACTACGACGCCGAGTTCCGGTACGACCGCGAACCCGTCGGCGCGCTCCAGGGTTTGGCGCCCGACCGGGTCATCGCGATCGGCACCGTCAGCAAGTCCCTCGCACCCGCGCTGCGGATCGGCTGGATGCTCTGCCCGCCCGATCTCGTCGGACCGCTCGCCGAGCAGAAGCACCTGAGCGACCGGGGCACGCCCACGCTCGACCAGCTCGCCCTGGCCAGGCTGATCGAGTCCGGCCGCTTCGACCACCATCTGCGCCGCATGCGCGCAAGCTACGCGTCCCGCCGCACCGCCCTGCTCGCCGCGCTCGCCGAGCACGCACCCGGCCTGCCGGTGACCGGCCTGGCGGCCGGCTTCCACGCCGTCGCCCACCTGCCCGGCGGCGCCGACGAGTACCACGTCGTCACCGCGGCCCGTGCCCGCTCCGTCAGCCTGTACGGCATGAGCGCATGCCGCGCCTCGCGAGCCGCCGCGCCCGCGCAACTCGTCCTCGGATTCGGCAACGTGAGCGAGCGCGCCATCACCGAGGGCATCGCAGCCGTCGGTGACCTGCTCGCAGGCGGGCCGTAGAGTACGGGCCCGTGTCCGACAACATCGCTATCGCCCCGGCCGACATCGCGCTCGTCCTCGACGGCGTCCACAGTTCCGCCGCACGCCTCGGCACGACTCTCGACGCGCTGACCGACCTCCAGGCCCGCGAGCCGTCGGCGCTGCACGGCTGGAGCCGCGGCCACGTCGTCACCCACCTCGCCCGCAGCGCCGACGTCTACCGCTGGCTGCTGACCCTCGCCCGGACCGGCACCGAGCCCGGCCCCCGGGCCGACGCCGCCACGCTGGACCGCGCGCTGCACGAGGGCGCCGGGCGCAGTAGCACCGAACTCGTCGCCGACCTGCGCACCAGCCTGGACCGACTACTCGACGAGGCGGCGTCCATGCCCGCCGAACGCTGGACCACCTTGGTCACCGCGCTGGCGGGCTGGCGGCACCCGGCCTGGTTCACCCTGCACCGCTGCCGACGCGAACTCGAAACCCACCATGCCGACCTGAACCTTGGCTACACCACCGCCAACTGGCCCGCCGACTACGTCACCTGGGCGCTCGACGACACCCTCACCGCACTGGCGGCCCATCACTTCCCCGTCGCCCGGATCGACGCCGAGGACCTCGACCGATCCTGGACGCTCTCCGCGACCGGCCCCACCGTCACCGGCCCGGGCCACACCTTGCTCGCCTGGCTCGCCGGACGCGGCAGAGACCCGCTGCTCCGCTCGGACCTGCCACTGCCGACCCCGACGAGGTGGCCGCTCCCACCGGTACCGGGCTGGAACTGACACACGCTGTCGATGACGCCGAAGGCAAAGGTGCGCATCAAGCGGCTGATCACCACTCGAGGTTGGACGCGCCCGTCAGCCTGCGTCTATCCAAGGACGGTCTGCTTGCCGCAGTGGTGCGCGACGGTCTCGGCGAACGCGCGGGCCAGCGGGGAGAGAGCGTCCCAGCGGCGCACTGCCCAGCCTGCGGTGAGGGCCGGGAGGGCGGGGATGGGGATCAGCCGCAGATCCGGGTGTCCGGGACCGCTCCAGGCGGGCAGGGCCGGGACGACGGCGTGGCCCAGCCCCAGCTCGGCCAGCAGGATCGCAGTGTCCCAGTCGGCGACGCTGGTGTCGAACACCGGCCGGATCCCGGATTCCGCGAGCCAGGTGCCGAGTTGCAGGCGGGAGGTCGAGTTCTCCGGGAGTCCTATGAGCCGGGCCTCCTGCAGGTCGGCTGGCTCCACGAAGGCTTTGGCCGCCAGCGGATCGGCTGCCGACACGGCAAGCGCCCAGGGAAGCTCGACAACAGGGCGCTGCTCAATGGTGCGAGTCGCGGGCCCCAGGGTGATCCAGGCGAGGTCGACGCCGCCGGCAGCGAGCGCGTCGAAGCAGCCGCGACTGGAGGTTTCGGTCTGGAATTCGAGGCTGGCCTGGGGAAAGCGCCGCCGGAAGTCGACGACGGCTGCGGACATGAAGTGCCGGACGGTCGTGGCCCCTGTCGTGACCCGCACCGACCCGCCTTCCGCGCGTGCCACTTCCTCGAGCCGCCGCAGTGCGTGGTCGATGCACCCCAGGCCCTCGGTGACCGCCGCGTGCAGCATGCGCCCGGCCAGAGTCGGCACCACCCCCCGCGTGTGCCGTTCGAGCAGGCTCAGGCCCAACTCCCGCTCCAGTCGCTTCACATGCTGACTGACCGCAGACTGCGTGCAGGACAGGTCGCGGGCGGCGGCGCTCAGCGAGCCGGCCTGGCAGACCGCGGCGAAGACACGGAGATCGTCAAGAGTCACAGTGACCCAAGGTATCGCTTGGGCATGTGCCAGCAAACCCGTGGATTGACTTGGGTTTCCGACATGCTTGATCATCGCTGCAGGGCCCAGGGCGGCAACCCGCCCGCTGCTTTCACCCGATCCGGACACGGTGATCGCATGGCGGGTGCCGACCCGCAACCTGCCGAGGGGAAAACACAGTTGTCCACCCGACCGGTTCCCACCACTCAGCCTCCAGCCCGACCACACCAACCGGTCTCCCAAGGACGACAGGAGCGCGCACGTGACCACAACCAACCGGACGGTGGCCATCCTCGGACCGGGCGGCGTCGGAGGCCTCATCGGCGCGCTGCTCGCCCGTGACGGACACCGCGTCATCTGCCTGGCCGGCGAGGAGACCGCAGCCGTACTGAGCCGGGACGGCCTGCGCGTCGAGAGCGCCCAGTACGGGGACTTCACCGCAGCGGTGGAGGCCGACACAGAGCTGCGCCAGCCGGTGGACGCCGTCTTCGTGACGGTCAAGCAGACCGCCCTGGAGGAGGCGCTCGACCGTGTACCGGCCCATGTCCTCGGCGACGCGATCGTGGTCCCGCTGCTCAACGGCCTCGACCACCTGGCCGTGCTCCGCGAGCGCTACCCCTCGGCCAAGGTCGTCGCCGGCACGATCAGGGTCGAGGCCACCCGCACCTCACCAGGACGCATCCTCCACACCAGCCCCTTCAGCAACCTCGAACTGGCCGCGCCACTCGACGAGTTCGCGGACCGGCTCCGGCACGCCGGCCTCGGCGTGGCCCTGCGCACCGACGAGACAGCGATGCTCTGGGACAAACTCGCCTTCCTCGCCCCGTTCGCCCTGCTGACCACCCGCTACCAGACGGCGGTCGGCACCATCCGCAGCGAGCGGCGTAACGAACTGCTGGCCGTGCTCGACGAAATCACCGCCGTGGCACAGGCCACCGGCGCACCCGTGGCGACCGAGACCGTGCGCTCGTTCTTCGACCGCGCCCCGCAGACGATGAAGTCCTCGATGCAGCGTGACGCCGAAGCCGGACGCCCGCTCGAACTCGACGCCATCGGCGGAGCCGTCCTGCGGGCCGGGGCCGCCCACGGCGTCGAAACCCCGATCACGGCGCAGCTGGTCGCCGAGGTGGCTCGCGCAACCGACCAGGAGGCGTGATGCGGCGGATCGACCCGTCCGACGACAACCCGGAAGGCGGCCCGAGCCGCGCGGCGACGTGGCCCACCGTCGAGGAGTTCCTACGCGCCCGGGGCGCCGGCGAGATGCCCCACCCCGGCGGTACGCTCCTGGAGCACCTGATCCGCGTCGCGCGCCTCCTGGGCGAGTGGGGCTCCGATCCGGACGTGCAGGCCGCGGGGCTGTGTCACGCGGCGTACGGAACCGACGGGTTCGACCAAGCCCTGGCGGACCCCACCGAGCGCGCACTCCTCGCCGAGCTGATCGGCGAACGGGCCGAGGCACTGGTCCACCTCTACGCGAGCTGTGACCGCAGCGCCGTGTATCCACGACTCGAAAACGGGCGACCGGTGGTCTTCCATGACCGCTTCACCGGCCGTGAGTACACCCCACCGGAGCAGGACCTGCGCGCCTTCCTCGACATCACCGCCGCCAACGAACTCGACGTGCTGGCGCACAACGCCGACCTCGCCGACCGCTACGGCCCCGCCCTGCACCGGCTGTTCACCCGCTCGCGCGACCTGCTCTCCGCCGCGACGTGGGAGGCCTGCGTGCAGCAGCTCAGCCGGTACGCCCCCGACGCGGGGCCGGGGATCCGGATCACCGGCCTGGACCACCTGGTGCTGACCGTCGCCGACATCGAACAGACCGTCGACTTCTACGAACGCGTCCTGGGCATGCGCCCGCTCACCTTCGGCGAGGGACGCCGCGCGCTGGCCTTCGGCACCAGCAAGATCAACCTCCACCAAGTCGGCCGCGAACTCCTCCCGCACGCCACGCATCCCACCCCCGGCAGCGCCGACCTGTGCCTGGTCACCGACACGCCGCAAGAACACGTCCTGGCCCACCTGTCGGCCTGCGGAGTGCCCGTGGAGGAAGGCCCCGTACCGCGCACCGGTGCCCAAGGCGCCATCACCAGCACCTACCTGCGCGACCCGGACGGCAACCTGATCGAAATCAGTACCTACAACTGATCTGCCTCCGGCCCATAGCTGAAAGGAACCACAGGGCTGCGAAGCACCAACGACGCCCGAAGAGCTCATAGCTCAGCGCATTGCGGCCAGGAGCGCGACAGCGCCGCACCCACCGACCACCCCTGCCCGCCGTTGTCCGTGGTTACCGGTGCGCTAGTGGTGCGACTCTCATAATTGGTCTAGACAACAAGAAAGCCCCAGGCCGTTGACCTGGGGCTTTACCTCTGAGCGGGCGACGAGAATCGAACTCGCGCTATAAGCTTGGGAAGCTCATGTTCTACCATTAAACTACGCCCGCGTGACGAACCGTCAGTGACCGCTCGATCGTCGCCCACTCTACCCCATGTGCCGGACCGGCTCGGTACGTGTGTCCCGTGTGCCGTCCGGGTCGGGGTGGGTGGGGTCGGCGAGCCTGCGGGTGGGGTGTCCGGAACATCCCCTAATGTGACGCTGTCCCGGGGTGTTGGGCCTCGTTCGGGTGTCCACGGGTACGGGCAGAGGGATGGGAAATCGATGGAGCAGCGCACTGTCGTCCGTTGTGCCGAGGGGCATCTGTTCAGCACCGCGACGTTCCCGATGCAGAATCTCGGCGCCGGGCGGCTGGGGCCCGGGCGGTTGATCCGGTGTCCGCGGTGCGGGCGGTTGCGCAGTTCGGTGCCGGCCGATGTGGGTGAGCTGTCGGGGGTGCAGTTGGCGCGGGCGCTGGAGTCGGCGGCGGCGGAGTTCCCGGTCTGAGCAGGGGTGACGAGGCAGCGGCGCCCCGGCGGATTCGTCCGGGGCACGTCAGTGCACGTAACCTCGAAGCGTGCTGCTCTCTGATAAGGACATCCGAACCGAGATCGACAAGGGCCGGGTCAAGATCGACCCGTTCGACCCTTCGATGGTCCAGCCCTCAAGCATCGACGTCCGGCTGGATCGTTTCTTCCGGGTGTTCGAGAACCACCGCTACCCCCACATCGACCCGTCCGAGGAGCAGCCCGACCTCACCCGGCTGGTCGAGCCGGAGGGCGACGAGCCGTTCATCCTGCACCCGGGCGAGTTCGTGCTCGCCTCCACGTACGAGGTGATCACGCTCCCCGACGATGTGGCGTCGCGGCTGGAGGGGAAGTCCAGCCTCGGCCGGCTCGGGCTGCTGACGCACTCCACCGCCGGTTTCATCGACCCCGGTTTCAGCGGGCACGTGACGCTGGAGCTGTCCAACGTCGCCACGCTGCCGATCAAGCTCTACCCCGGTATGAAGATCGGCCAGCTCTGCCTGTTCCGGCTCTCCTCGCCGTCCGAGCACCCGTACGGCTCCGAGCGCTACGGCTCGCGCTACCAGGGCCAGCGTGGCCCGACGCCTTCGCGCTCGTACCTGAACTTCCATCGCAGCCCGGTGTGAACCACCGCTGAGCCGGCGCTGAGCCGCCCCTGGAGCGCGGCTGAAGCGCGGCTGACCGACTGCTGAGCCACCCCGGAGGGGAGGCGGGTACCCACCCGCCTCCCCTCCGGCATGCCGGGCATGTTCGGGGCGTCAGGCGCGCTTCGGACGGGTGACGGCCGTCAGCTCGCTGCCGTCCGCCGAGAGCAGCAACTCCGTACGCAGCTCGGCGAGTTCGCCCAGGCGGTGGAGGTGGGTGCCGCCGCAGGCGATCTCGGCCGGTCCGGCCGGGAGCTCGCAGTGCCACTGGCGGCGGGCGGTCAGCTCGGGGCCGGGGACCTCGATCCGGACCGGGGCGTCCGCCGCGACCCAGGCTGCGAGCTGGGTGTTGACGGCCTCGGTGAGGGCGGGCAGGGCGTCCGTGAGCGCCGGGAAGTCCTCCGTCGCCTCGACCGTGAAGCCCTTCTTGCGGAGTGACTTGCCGAGGCGGTAGACGTCCGTACTGGCCTCGGTGTCCATCACGGAGGAGGCCATCGCGAGGCTGTCGAAGTCGGGGTTGCCGAAGGCGTCCGCGCGGCCCGGGTCCTTGCGCCAGCGCGCGGCCAGCGCGGCGTTCAGGGCGAGTGCGAGCAGGTGGCAGCCGCTGTGCGAGGCGGAGAGCAGACCACGGCGCTCGGCGTCGACGCGGAGGGCGGCGACCTGGCCCACGAGGTCGGCGGCCGGCTCGGCGGCCAGCACGTGCAGCACCAGCCAGGACCACTCCTCGTCCCCGCGCCGGACCGGGATGTCCGAGCCGACCAGCACGGCGGGGTCCGCCGGGCCGACCGCGCCGGTCAGGCAGTCCACCACCGGGTACTCGACGCCGCCGACCGTGAGCGAGCCGAGGTCGGCCGGCTGGTCGGGCCAGGTGTGGTCGAGCGGGTGGAACGGGGTCGCCTCGGTGACCACGGCGTACCGGCCGTCGGCCAGCGGGTGGACGGCGAGCACCGGCGACTCGCCGGTCACCGCCCCGGCGGGGAAGCTGACGTGAGTGGTGGGGAGGAGGGTCATCCGGTGGCTCCGTGCGGAAGGGCAGGACAGGGGAAGCGGGACAGCCCCCACCCTAGTCAACGCCCGTCGGACACCGCTCGACCCACCGATCACCCCGCCGCCACCCCGCCACCACACAGCCGCGAGCCCGCGAAGCAGCTCAGCCCAGCGTCGGGAGCTTGATCAGCACCAGCAGCGCGAGCAGTTGCAGCGCCGCCGCCCCGGCCGCCTTGCCCCAGGGAAGATCGTGCAGTCGGCGCACCATGATGGTGAGCAGCACCGCGCAGAACAGCCAGCTGGCCCACCCCAGCAGCTGGACCACGATGTTGTCGGTGGGCAGGAAGAGCGCGAGCAGCAGCCTCGGCACGTCCGTCGTCCAGCCGATCAGCACGGCCAGCCCGACGGTCGACTGCCACGGGCCGTCCCCGCCGAGCCGACGGGCCAGCGCGTACGTCACGCCGCCCAGCATCGCGCCGGCCAGGGTGAAGGCGACGGCCGTTCCGGCGATCGCCCAGAGGGCGATGGAGAACGTCGAATCGACCACGTCGTTGTGGGTCGAGCCCATGCCCAGCACCGCGAGCACGCCGTAGACCAGCGAGACGGTGAGGGCCGGCAGCCAGACCTGGTGGTCGCGCATCCGGTCGAACGTGTGGGTCGGGTCCCGGTAGATCCCCGTCAGCAGCGCCTTCCAGCCCAGCCGGGGCCCCGAGACGTGCGGTGCGGACTGCCCGCCGGCCCGGTACACCGCGACGTTGTCCTGCGCGGGGTACTGGTCGGGGCGCTCGCCGGGGTACTGCGCGTCGTACCCGTCGTGCTCCTGGTACTGCTCCCCGTACGGCATCCCGGTGCCCACCGTGAACGCCCGGGTGCTGCCCGGACGGTCGGCCGCGTAGGGGTCCGTGTCCTGAGCCGCGTACCGGTCCGGGGCCGCGTACCGGTCCTGCGGCGAGCCGGGCGGCCCGGTGAAGTAGCCGGGCTCCCCCGCACCGCCGTCTGCTCCGCCGCGTGCGCCACCGGGCGCCGCCGACCACCCCTGCCGGGGGTCGGCGGCGCCCTGACCGTTGTCGTATCCGTTGCCAGCCACGCTCCGAAGGTACCCGGTTCGGCCCACCGGGCACCGGCCGGTCATCGGACCGGCGACGGATTGCAGCAGGCCTGTGACGGGGTGCCGGAGTGACGACGCGAGCGAGCCGGCGTCAGTGGCCGACGTCAGGGACGTCAGGGACGTCAGGGACGCCGGGGACGCCAGGAACGTCAGCGGCAGGCGTCAGTGGTCGGCGCCGACCACACGGCCGTGCACCACGACCGCCGAGGCCTCGCCGGCCGGGCAGCCGCCGGGGCCCGCGGTGGTGCGGACCGCGCCGACGGGCAGCAGGGTGCCGCAGGCGATCCGGACGCCGTTCGGCAGCTCGTTGTCGGACTCGACGATCGCACCGTCGCCGATCACCGCGCCGTCCAGGGAGGTCCGGGCGCCGATGCTCGCGAACGCGCCGACGATGGAGTCCTTGACGAAGGTGTCGGCGCCGATCACCGCGCCGGGCAGGATGACGCTGCCCTCGACGATCGCACCGGCCTCGATCACCGCGCCCTCCGAGACCACCGTGCCGGAGCTGAGCACCGCACCCTGGTGCACGTCGGCGCCGGGCAGCAGCAGCGCGTCACCGGTCGGACCGGGGACGGCCGGCGAGTCGACCTTGCCGAGCACCAGGTCGGCGGAGCCGCGGACGAAGGCCGCGGGGGTGCCGAGGTCGAGCCAGTACGAGGTGTCGACCACGCCGCGCAGCAGGGCGCCGGTGGCGAGCAGCTCGGGGAAGGTCTCACGCTCGACCGAGACCTCACGGCCGGTCGGGATGCGGTCGATCACCGAACGGGTGAAGACGTAGCAGCCGGCGTTGATCTGGTCGGTGATGATCTGCTCGGGAGTCTCCGGCTTCTCCAGGAACTCCAGCACCCGGCCGTCGGCGTCGGTGGGCACCAGGCCGAAGGCGCGCGGGTCCTCGACCCGGGTCAGGTGCAGGGAGACGTCCGCACCGGCGGCGACGTGGCTGTCGCGCAGGGCGGCGATGTCCAGGCCGGAGAGGATGTCACCGTTGAAGACGAGCACGGGCTCGTCCGGGCCGCAGGTGAGGCCGGAGGCGGCGTTGCGGATGGCACCGCCGGTGCCGAGCGGCTCGACCTCGGTGAGGTAGACCAGCTCGATGCCGTACGGGCTGCCGTCCTTGAAGTGGTCCTCGAAGACCTCGGCGAGGTACGAGGTCGCCAGCACGACCCGCGTCACACCGGCGGCCGCGGCCCGGGCCAGCTGGTGGGCGATGAACGGCACACCGGCGACGGGGAGCATGGGCTTCGGCGTGTGGGTGGTCAGCGGGCGCAGCCGTGTGCCCTTACCACCGACCAGCATGATTGCCTGGGTCATGGTCTGTGCTTCTCCCCTTGCTCCGGTGCGTCCCGGACCGCCGTCAGGGGGCCGGTGTCGCCAATCGGTGACCGCTACTGCCGGCGAACGGCGGGAGGCATGGGTGCGGCTGCACCGGTCCCCCGGTCCGTGGTCGGCGGACGCGCACATCGCGTGTCCAGCGCCTACTGTATTTCCTTCCAAAGCACAGGCGTTCCACTGGCGGCTTGATCAGTATCACTAGTGCTACTGCAACCAAGATCCTTCCGAGCCGCCACGGCCGGCCCCCGGCTGTTCCCGGGCCACGGGTCGGCCGTGGTCGCACCACCGCCCACCCGCGGAAAGCCTGGCGGAAAGCCGCCCGGAAAGCCCTCGCAAAAGCCCTGCGCGAGCCCCTCGAGCGAAAGTCCCGCACGAAACCCCCGGGCGAAACCCCCGGCCGGAAACTCAGCCCCGAAGCCCGCCCGGAAGCCCACGCGGAAGCCCGCGCGGAAGGGCGCCCGAAAGCCGCCCCGGAAACCGGCGCAACGCCCGGCCCGAGTGCCCACCCGAGTGCCCACCGGAGTGCCTGCCCGAGTGGCTACGGGGCCCCTACGGGAGCAGCCAGCCCGCCATCGGCGGCGCATCCGCGGCAGCACCGCCGCCGCCACTGCCCCCCGCCGCCAGCTGCGCGATCCGAGCGGCCGGCAGCGCCTGGTCCCACGCCTGGACGTCGGTGATCGCGCCGTCCCAGCTGTCGCTCCAGGCGGACTTGTACCGGACCCGGCCGAGTTGCAGCGGGCCGCTGGTGTGCCAGACCCCCTTGACGGCGGTGGTCTGGGCGAGCCGGCCGTCGACGTAGAGCGAGATCTTCTTGGCGGCCACGTCGTACACGCCGGTCAGCAGGGTCCACTGCCCGGTGGTGGCGGGGGTCTTGGAGAACGCCTGGTAGGTGGTGTCGTCCTGGCCGCCGGCGGCGGTCTGCACCTTGAAGACCCACTGGTTGTGCCCGGCCCAGTAGTCCCGGCCGAGGTCGAAGGAGTAGTAGCTGTCGCTGCCCTGGCTGACCGCCGAGCGGCCGCCGGTCGGGGCGTTGTTGCGGACCAGCGCGGAGACCGTGAAGCTCTTGGCGGTGTTCACCACCACCGTGTTGGTCTGCGCGTACGCCTCCGGGCTGCTGTTGAGGACCAGCGTCTGGCCGTTGTGTCCCTCGGTTGGCCCGAGCACCGCGCCGTGGCTCAGCGACAGCGGGTGGTGGCCGCCGCGGTCGTCGACCTTGACCGTCCGCGCGGAGGCGTCGGGTGAGGCGGACGGGGAGCCCGGGTCGGCGAGCGGTGTGCCGGCGGCCGTACCGCTCGCGGGCGCCGCGTGGGCCGACGCGGCCGGGCCGCTCCCGCCCGGCTGCTGGAGCACCAGCGCGCCCGCCACCATGCCGCCCACCAGCAGCACGCCGAGCGCCGCGCCGCCGATCTTCAGCCTCGTGCGTCGCCGGTCCTCCTGCTGGTTCCGCTGCGCCAGTGCCTCCCAGTCGGGCTCGGCGGGCGCCGGGGGCACGTACGCGGGCCGCTGCTGCGGTCCGTTCCAGCCCGGGTCGGCGCCGCTCTGACCTGGTATTCCCCCACCATCGCTCATGAGGCGAAATGCTAGGCCATCGCCTCCGGCCGGTCCGCACCGGCAAACCGTGCGCAAACCCGGCGCAAAGGCCGGGGAATCGCGGGGCCCCGGAATGCGGTCCGCCCCGCCCGCCGAAAGGCGTGCGGGGCGGGCGGGGCGGACCGGGACGGACGCGGGTCAGGCGGTGCGTCAGGCCTCGACCGGCTCCGGCTCGGGCTCGACCGGCTGGGCCTTGACCGAGTCGAGCAGCAGCTGCGCGACGTCGACCACCTTCAGGTGCTCCTTGGCCGCGCCCTCGTTCTTCTTCCCGTTGACCGAGTCGGAGAGCATCACCAGGCAGAACGGGCAGGCGGTGGAGACGATGTCGGGGTTGAGCGACAGCGCCTCGTCCACCCGCTCGGTGTTGATGCGCTTGCCGATCCGCTCCTCCATCCACATCCGCGCGCCACCGGCGCCGCAGCAGAAGCCGCGCTCCTTGTGGCGGTGCATCTCCTGCTGGCGCAGACCGGGGACCTTGTCCATGATCTCGCGCGGCGGGCTGTAGACCTTGTTGTGACGGCCCAGGTAGCACGGGTCGTGGTAGGTGATCAGACCCTCGACCGGGTTGACCGGGATGAGCTTGCCCTCGTCGATCAGGTGCTGCAGCAGCTGGGTGTGGTGGATGACCTCGAAGTGGCCGCCCAGCTGCGGGTACTCGTTGGCGAGGGTGTTGAAGCAGTGCGGGCAGGTGGCGACGATCCGCTTGGTCGGGGCGTCCTCCAGAGCCGCGTTCAGCGTCTCGACGTTCTGCGCGCCGAGCATCTGGAACAGGAACTCGTTGCCCAGGCGGCGCGGGGAGTCACCCGAGCAGGTCTCCTCCTTGCCGAGGATCGCGAACTTGACGCCCGCCGTGTGCAGCAGCTCCGCGAAGGCCTTGGTGGTCTTCTTGGCGCGGTCCTCCAGGGCGCCGGCGCAGCCGACCCAGTAGAGGTACTCGACCTCGGCCGGCTCGATGTCCTGGCCGATGACCGGCACCTCGATGCCGGTCTCCTTCTTCAGCTCCTTGACCCAGTCCAGGCGCGCCTTGGTGGCCATGCCCCACGGGTTGCCCTTGTTCTCCAGGTTCTTGAGCATCGTCCCGGCCTCGGTCGGGAAGGAGCTCTCGATCATCACCTGGTAGCGGCGCATGTCGACGATGTGGTCGATGTGCTCGATGTCCACCGGGCACTGCTCGACGCAGGCGCCGCAGCTGGTGCAGGACCAGAGCACGTCCGGGTCGATGACGCCGTTCTCCTCGGCGGTGCCGATCAGCGGGCGCTCGGCCTCGGCCAGTGCGGCCGCCGGGACGTCCTTCAGCTGCTCCGGGGTGGCGATCTCGTTGCCCTCGGTGTCCTTGCCGCCGCCGGCGAGCAGGTACGGCGCCTTGGCGAAGGCGTGCTCCCGCAGGCTCATGATCAGCAGCTTGGGCGAGAGCGGCTTTCCGGTGTTCCAGGCGGGGCACTGCGACTGGCAGCGGCCGCACTCGGTGCAGGTGGAGAAGTCGAGGATGCCCTTCCAGGAGAAGTGCTCGACCTGCGAGACGCCGAAGACGGCGTCCTCGGCCGGGTCCTCGAAGTCGATCGGGGCGCCGCCGCTGGTCATCGGCCGCAGCGCGCCGAGCGCGACGGCGCCGCTCTCCTCGCGCTTGAAGAAGATGTTGAAGAAGGCCAGGAAGCGGTGCCAGGCGACACCCATCGACGGGTTGATGCCGATCGTGGTCGCCCAGGCGAAGGAGATCGTGATCTTCAGCATCGCGAACAGGTAGATCAGGTTGACCAGCGTGCCGTGCGACAGGCCCCGGAAGGCCGCCACCAGCGGGTACGAGATCAGGAACCCGGCCTCGTACGAGTCGACGCCGGAGAGCGCACCCTCCAGGCCGCGCAGGATCATGATGCACAGGCCGATGCCGAGGATCGTGTACTCGACGTAGAAGGCCTGCCAGGCGATCGAGCCGGCGAAGCGGGACTTGCGGCCGGCCCGGCCCGGCAGGCTGAGCAGCCGGATCACCATCAGGACGAGGATGCCCAGCGTGGTGAGCGTGCCGACCAGCTCGGTGAAGATCTCGAACGGGGTCCAGGTGCCGAGCCACGGGATCTGGAAGGACGCCTCGAAGAGCTGGCCGAAGGCGGTCACCAGGGTGAGGATCAGGCTGAAGAAGCCGACCGCGACGAACCAGTGCGCGACGCCGACGACGCCCCACTGGTTCATCCGGGTGTGGCCGAGGAACTCCACGGCCACCGTCTTGACGCGCTGCACCGGGTTCGCGGTCCGGGTGGCGTCCGGCTGGCCGGTCTTCACCACCTTGTAGATGTACACGCCCGCCCGGGCGGCGAGCGCGATGCCGATCACTGTGGTGACCAGCGAGATGACGATCGCTGCTAGCTGCATCGGCTCTCCGTCTCCAGGGGCTTCGTAGCAGGGGTAGATAGGGGTCCAAGCAAGTGTACTGGGCGGTAACTTATCGAGCCGACCGGGGCGGACACTACCGTCCGTCAATACCCCTCCAGAAGATGCGCAGGGTATGGCGGCAGTCACTAAGGCCACGCTCACCCTCCTGGCCCAACCCGCCGCCGGCCGCCGCCCGGCCGACCCCGACCCCGACCGGCCCCTCCGGAGCCCCGGCCGGAGGGGCCCGGCAGGCCCTGACCGGAGCGCCCCAAGGCCGGATCGGAGGGGCTGAAGCCCAGGCCGGAGCGGTTCCCGCCATTTCATTCACCCATAAGCGCGCAGTAAAGTTGCGCCACTCCGACTCATAGCTGTTGACGATGTCCCCGGCGTCATGCATGCTTGAGCCTGTAAAGCTCAACTTCTCTGTGGAGGTATCTACGATGGCACGCGCGGTCGGTATCGACCTCGGTACGACGAACTCGGTCGTCAGCGTTCTCGAAGGTGGCGAGCCCACCGTCATCACGAACGCCGAGGGCGCCCGGACCACGCCGTCCGTCGTCGCCTTCGCCAAGAACGGCGAGGTGCTCGTCGGCGAGGTCGCCAAGCGTCAGGCGGTCACCAACGTCGACCGGACGATCCGTTCGGTCAAGCGCCACATGGGTACGGGTTGGAAGATCAACCTGGATGGCAAGGACTTCAACCCCCAGCAGATCAGCGCCTTCATCCTGCAGAAGCTGAAGCGCGACGCCGAGGCGTACCTGGGCGAGACGGTGACCGACGCGGTCATCACCGTCCCCGCGTACTTCTCCGACTCGGAGCGCCAGGCGACGAAGGAGGCCGGTGAGATCGCGGGCCTCAACGTCCTGCGCATCGTCAACGAGCCGACCGCCGCCGCGCTGGCCTACGGCCTGGACAAGGACGACCAGACCATCCTGGTCTTCGACCTCGGCGGTGGCACCTTCGACGTGTCCCTGCTGGAGATCGGCGACGGCGTCGTCGAGGTGAAGGCCACCAACGGTGACAACCACCTCGGCGGTGACGACTGGGACCAGAAGGTCGTCGACCACCTGGTGAAGGTCTTCCACTCCGGCCACGGCGTGGACCTCTCCAAGGACAAGATGGCCCTCCAGCGCCTGCGCGAGGCCGCTGAGAAGGCGAAGATCGAGCTGTCCTCGTCCTCCGAGACCTCGATCAACCTGCCCTACATCACGGCCTCCGCCGAGGGCCCGCTGCACCTGGACGAGAAGCTCACCCGCGCCCAGTTCCAGCAGCTCACCGCGGACCTGCTGGAGCGCTGCAAGACGCCGTTCCACAACGTGATCAAGGACGCGGGCATCAACCTGTCCGAGATCGACCACGTGGTGCTCGTCGGTGGCTCGACCCGTATGCCGGCCGTCGCCGAGCTGGTCAAGGAGCTCACCGGTGGCCAGGACGCCAACAAGGGCGTCAACCCGGACGAGGTCGTCGCCATCGGCGCCGCGCTCCAGGCCGGTGTGCTGAAGGGTGAGGTCAAGGACGTCCTGCTGCTCGACGTCACCCCGCTGTCCCTGGGTATCGAGACCAAGGGCGGCATCATGACCAAGCTGATCGAGCGCAACACCACGATCCCGACCAAGCGGTCCGAGATCTTCACCACGGCCGAGGACAACCAGCCGTCCGTGCAGATCCAGGTCTACCAGGGCGAGCGCGAGATCGCGGCGTACAACAAGAAGCTCGGCATGTTCGAGCTGACCGGCCTGCCGCCGGCCCCCCGCGGCCTGCCCCAGATCGAGGTCACCTTCGACATCGACGCCAACGGCATCATGCACGTCGGCGCGAAGGACCTCGGCACCGGCAAGGAGCAGCGGATGACCGTCACCGGTGGCTCCGCGCTGCCGAAGGACGACATCGAGCGCATGATGCGCGAGGCCGAGCAGTACGCCGAGGAGGACCACAAGCGCCGCGAGGCCGTGGAGACCCGGAACCAGGGCGAGCAGCTGGTCTACTCGACCGAGAAGTTCATCGCGGACAACTCCGACAAGCTCCCCGAGGACGTCAAGACCGAGGTCGAGACGGCGCTCACCGAGCTCAAGGAGAAGCTGAAGGGCGAGGACATCGCGGCCATCCGCGAGGCCACCGAGAAGGTGTCCACCACCGCCCAGAAGCTCGGCACCGCGCTGTACGCGAACGCCGACGCCGCGGGTGCCGCCCCGGCCGGTGACGCCCCGCACGACGCCAAGGCCGAGGACGACGTGGTCGACGCCGAGATCGTCGACGACGAGAAGCCCAAGGGCGGTGCGGCATGACGGAGAAGCCGCAGGGCGACAAGCCCGGCGACGACTCCGCTGCCGAAGAGGCCGTCCTGAAGGCCGCCGAAGAGGCGGTCTCGGGAGGCGCTTCGGAGGAGCTCGCCGCCGCGCAGCGTGAGGTGGCCGAACGTACGGCCGACTTGCAGCGCCTTCAGGCCGAGTACCAGAACTACCGCAAGCGGGTCGAGCGCGACCGGCTCACGGTCCGCGAGATCGCGGTCTCCAACATCCTGGAGTCCCTGATCCCGGTGCTGGACGACATCGGCCGGGCCCGTGAGCACGGCGAGGTGACGGGCGGGTTCAAGTCGGTCTCCGACAACCTGGAGACGGTCGTCGCCAAGCTGGGCCTGCAGCAGTTCGGCAAGGAGGGCGAGTCCTTCGACCCGACCCTGCACGAGGCACTGATGCACAGCTACTCCTCGGACGTCACCGAGGACACCTGTGTCCAGATCCTCCAGCCCGGTTACCGCATCGGCGAGCGGATCATCCGCCCGGCGATGGTCGCGGTGGCCGAACCGCAGCCCGGCGCCCAGACCACGGGTGCCCCGGATGCGGAGAAGCCCGGCCCGGACGCAGCCGACAAGGCTGACGGTGCGGCCGAAAGCTGACACTCTGTGCGCTGCGGAGTCGTACGTCGTCCAGTACGACGCACGGCTCCGCAGCGCCGTATCCGGCGCCATCAGAACGGCATACTTCGGGAGGTTGTGGCAGCCATGAGCGCCAAGGACTACGTGGAGAAGGACTACTACAAGGTCCTCGGTGTGCCCAAGGACGCCACCACCGCCGAGATCAAGAAGACGTACCGGAAGCTGGCCCGCGAGTTCCACCCGGACGCCAACAAGGGTGACACCAAGGCGGAGGACCGCTTCAAGGACATCTCCGAGGCGTACGACGTCCTCTCGGACGACAAGCGCCGCAAGGAGTACGACGAGGCCCGCAGCCTCTTCGGCGCCGGCGGCTACCGGGCCGGCGGCCCGGGCGGCAGCACCGGCAGCTTCGACTTCGGCGACCTGTTCAACAGCGCCCCCGGCGGGGGCGGCGGCGGCATCGGCGACGTCTTCGGCGGCCTCTTCAACCGGGGCACCCGGCAGGCCCAGCCGCGCCGCGGGGCCGACGTCGAGACCGAGGTGACGCTCAGCTTCGAGGAGGCGGTCGACGGCGCGACCGTCCCGCTCCGGATGACCAGCCAGGCCCCCTGCCGGGTGTGCAGCGGCACCGGCGCCAAGGCCGGCACCACCCCGCGGGTCTGCCCGACCTGTGTCGGCGCGGGCACCGTCAGCCGGGGCCAGGGCGCCTTCGCGCTCTCCGAGCCCTGCCGGGACTGCAAGGGCCGCGGCATGCTGGTCGACGACCCGTGCACCGTCTGCCACGGCAGCGGCCGGGCCAGCTCGGCCCGCACCATGCAGGTCCGCATCCCGGCCGGGGTCCAGCACGACCAGCGGATCAGACTCAAGGGCAAGGGCGCCCAGGGCGAGCGCGGCGGCCAGCCGGGCGACCTCTACGTCACGGTGCACGTCGACCCGCACCCGGTCTTCGGCCGCAAGGGCGACAATCTGACGGTCACCGTGCCGGTGTCCTTCCCCGAAGCGGCGCTGGGCGGCACCATCGAGGTGCCGACCCTGGCGGGCCCGCCGGTGAAGCTCCGGCTGCCGGCCGGCAGTGCCAACGGGCTCACCCTGCGGGCCCGTGGCAAGGGCGCCACCCGCAAGGACGGCACTCGCGGGGACCTGCTGGTCACCGTCGAGGTCACGGTCCCGAAGCTCGTCGAAGGCGACGCGCTGACGGCGCTGGAGCAGTACCGCGAGGCCACCGCCTCGGACGACCCGCGAGCCGCCCTGTTCCGGGCGACGGAGGGAGCGTGACCCGATGATGGACCAGGATCCGATCGGCCCCGGCCTCGGTGAGGGCCTGCCGGGCGGCCGCCGCCCGCCCAGGGCCGGCGGCGCGCCCCGCCATGCCTACCAGCTCACCGAGGAGACGCCGGTCTACGTCATCTCGGTGGCCGCCGAGCTGTCGGGGCTGCATCCGCAGACGCTGCGCCAGTACGACCGCCTCGGGCTGGTCTGCCCGGACCGTACGGCGGGCCGGGGCCGGCGGTACTCGGCCCGGGACATCCAGCAGCTGCGCGAGGTGCAGCGGCTCTCCCAGGACGAGGGCATCAACCTGGCCGGCATCAAGCGGATCATCGAGCTGGAGAACCAGGTCGCCGCGCTGCAGTCCCGGATCGGCGAGCTGGCCGACTCACTGGAGGGCGCGGCCAGCGCGCTCCAGCAGCGGGAGGCCGCCGTGCACGCCTCCTACCGCCGCGACCTGGTCCCGTACCAGCAGGTCCAGCAGTCCAGCGCGCTGGTGGTCTGGCGCCCGAAGCGGTAGTGAGCAGGGCCACGGTAGTGAACAGGACCACGGTAGTGAGCAGGGCCCCAGCCGCCGGCACCCCCCACCAGGGGGGTGCCGGCGGCTTCCATCTGATGAGAGAGTGCCACCAGCCTGCGGCAGGCGAGGTGCATGTCCGACTCGGCCCGTCGCGCACCGGTATTGACGCCTATGATCCCGGTGGGCACACAGTGCCCATCCATCTGTTCGGCCAACGGCAAGGAGCCCCAGATGAGTGAGACGGACGAGCCCGGCCTCACTTCTGGCAGGCTGGGCGTTCTCTCCGCCCAGGCCCGGGAGCTCTACCGATCCGTCCTCCGCTCCCAGGGACGCCTGTGCTCCGACGGGAACGGTTCGGTGGACCGCGACCACCTGCTCGAACTGGTGGACATCGGCCTGCTGGTACCGGACACCGACAGCCCGGACGTCCTGGTCGCCGTCGACCCCGAGCAGTTGTCGGCCCGCCTGAGCAGCATGTGGCAGCGGAAGGCACTGGACCTGCTGAGCCGGGCGGTCTCGCTGCCCGCCGACCTCCAGGAGCTGGCCGAGGACTTCCGCACGCCCGAGCAGGCCGGCGGGACGATCGAGTACGTCCGGGGCAAGGTCCTGATAAACCAGCGGCTCGGCCAGCTGGTGAGCAGTTGCATGGAGGAGATGCTCGCCGCGCAGCCGGGCGGCCCGCGTCCGCCGGAGGCACTGGCCGGGGTGATCACCCGGGATCTGGAGATGCTCCGCCGCGGGGCTTCCATTCGGACGATCTACCACCCGAGTACCCGCTACCACACCCCGACCCGCGAGTATGTCGCGACGATAGCCGAACACGGCGGTCAGGTGCGGACACTGGACGAGCCGTACACCCGGCTGATCGTGATCGATCGACGTACCGCGGTGATTCCGGTCGTGGACGACCTCAACTTGGCGGCGTTCATTCACGATCAGGCTGTCATCAGCTACCTCGTGGAGGAGGTATTCGAGCGGAACTGGAGCCGGGGACTGGATTTTGACGGAACCCGGACAGTACCTCCGCAGGTCGTCTCACGACTCCGTCAGACGATCGTGGACCTGCTTCTCAAGGGGACCAATCACCGCGTTATCGCTCGCAGACTGGGCATCAGCGAGCGCACTCTGGCCCGGCATATTGCGGAGATGCGTGAGGAGTACCACGTCGAGTCGCTCTTCCAACTCGGCTACGTACTTGCCCAAAGTACCCATGAGCCGCACGAGTCGAAGGAAGCCTTCGACTAGCCGTCCCGCCCGGACGCCCCGTTCGTCCGGGCACGGCACGTGCTACCGCGGCACTCAGGTCCAGGCCGAGTCCCCCGGCGCCACCAGGGACTGAGCGCTCGCCGTCACCTGCGAGGCGGGGGCCGCGTGCACAACGACTCGCGTCCAGGCGCTGTCGCCGGCCACTGCCGGATTGCCCCCGACCAACGTCGCCGCACTCATGACAAGTGGCACAACGACGAAGCGAACAAAAAGGCGCATGCGAGACATTGCGACCAAATCCTTCCTCAGAGTTATGCCTCACCGGACAAATGAAGCCTCGAACATTAGCTCAGATCATGCCGCACCCTGAAGCCAGTGTCACGCCACCCGCTTTCTGGAGAGTGCGTCATCTGCCTGCCAGGCACCCAGATGACACCGTCAGTCAGTGGACGTACCGGCTGCGCCCGTTGGACGATCGGCTCGTCCCGCTGTGTTGGCATCAACTGCCCTCACCTTGACGTTGTCTCTTCAACTTATCCGCAGCACCAATGGCCAAAAGCGCTGGATCCCGGCAGGGCACCCCCGACAGGCACCGTCGGCCATGAACGGACGTCCCCCCGGTCTCCCCCCTCCCCCGGAGTCGACATGAGTGAGCCCTACCTGCGCAATCGCGCCGTTCAGACCCACGAGGGTCGGCGCGCTCGGGTGTTCCTGGCCGCGCCGCTCATGCGGCTGACCGGACCGGCCGACAGCGTGGTGACACTGGCCAGCCGCACCCGGCTGACCACCCTGCGGTCCACGCTGCTGCGCAGCGGCGCCGCCGTCTACAGCGCCCACCACAGCGACGCCTGGTCCGTCGCGGGCCGGGCCCCCGAGCCCCGCGTCCCGTCCGACTTCCGCGCCCTGCAGACCGCCGACCTGGTCTTCGCCTACGTCGGCGCACCGCTCTCGGCCGGTGTCAGCCTGGAGCTCGGCTGGGCCTCCGCGCTGCGCAAGCCGGTCGTCCTGCTGGTGGACGAGGCGATCACGCACAACCCGCTGATCGCCACCATCGAGCAGGTCGCCCCCGTCCTGCCGCTGGTCTTCGACGACACCTGGTCGCAGGAGGCCCTGCACCACACCGTGGAGACCGCGCTGGACTGGGCCGGCATGGCACTGTCGCTGCGCGAGGGCTTCTGGACCGCGCCGGGCGAGCAGTTCCCGATCCCCCGTCAGCAGCCGCCGACCTCCTACGGCTACTACTCCCCCGAGGTCGCCACCGGCTGACGCGGTGTTCGGCCGAGGCGTACGGGCCGAGACGTACGGCACTCCAGGCGTTCGACGGGCCGGGGCATGCCGTACTCGCCGTACTCCCGCGACGGCGGCCTCCCCAGCCGGGACAATGCCCGAGGTCCCGTACCGCTCACGCAGGCGTGAGCCGTGCTCCACAGCCGTTCCCAGCAGGCGGCCGATGCGATCCGGCGGCCGTGGCCTTCCCCCGGGCTACGCCCGCTCACCCGCGACCACGCCCCGGTGCAGCCAGGCGGCGATCCCTGGACGTCCCGGCGCCGCGTCCGTCCCGCAGGGCAAGCAAGCAAGAGGCCCTCGGGTGGTGCGGGTTCACGCCGGCGCGTGAACCTGCACCACCCGAGGGCCCGTGTGCCGATCCGTCAACGGGTGGGCGCCGCCTCGGCGGAGTGCAGCAGCTCCCGGCCGGCCAGTGCGGACAGGGTGCGGGTGGTGGCGATCGCCCAGGTCGTCAGGAGGAGGGCGAACAGCCCCACCGCCAGGGCGGTGAACCCGGCGAAGCCGGTGTGCCGGGCCAGCCCGGCGGCGCCGGTGACCAGGGTGCCGACCGGGAAGGTGAACGCCCACCAGGTCATCGCGAAGGGCATCCCGGCCTTCAGCGCCCGCAGGTTGGCGGCGGCGGCGATCAGCAGCCAGAGCAGGGCGAAGCCCATGACCGCGACGCCGTACAGCACGGAGACCGCCAGCACGGGCCCGGCCGCGCCCGGGAGCACCCGCTTGACCGCGTCGGCGAGCTGGTTGCCGGCGGTGGTGGACTGGCCGAGCGGCCCGAGCACCAGGAACAGCGAGGGGGCGAGCACCAGGGTGGGCAGCTTGCTGTGCAGCAGGCCGGCCAGCACCACGGGCAGCAGCAGCGCGGTGGCCAGCAGCCCGGCCCCGAGCAGCAGGCAGCAGGTGTACAGCATCGGGAGCTGCCACTGGCCGGGCAGGTGCGGGATCAGCGCGGGGCCGAGCGAGGCCGCGACCACCGGCGCAACGACCGGGAGCAGCCAGGTCGGGTTGCCCTGGAGGGCGGGCAGCCGGTGCCGGGTGATCATCAGGTACGGGATCCCGACAGCCACCAGTACGGCGCTGACCGCGCCGGCTCCCCAGAGCACCAGGTCGATCGCCACGGCAGGGCCGGTGCCGATCACCCGGGAGCCGACCACCAGCGTGCCGTACCCGACCGCGAGCAGCGCCATCGGCGGGCAGCCGTAGAAGACGGCGGTGGCCGGGTCGTCCAACAGCTGGGCGCGGGCGGTGGCGCGGTGGCGGGTGTGGTGCACGGCCCGCCCCGCCATCAGCAGGACGAGCGCGGTGGCGGCCAGTGCCCAGACGAGCTCGGCGAATCCGATCAGCCCGGGCAGGTGGACGGGGAGGGCCGCCGCACCGTTGGCGACGATCGCGGTGCCCATGACGGCGGCGTACCAGTTCGGACCGAGCCGGCCGAGGTCGAGCCGGTACGCGGCCGCCGGGGCTTCGGCCGCGGGGTGGCCGGCCGCCGGAGCCTCCGTCGACGGGTGTCCGGCCGCCGGGAGTCCGGTCGCGGGGTGCTCGGTCGCGGGCTGCGTGTCCGTCGGGGGTGCGGTGATGGTGGCCATGAGTCCAACGTGCCTCGCCCGGACGATCTCCGGTAGCGTGCTCCGCCCTATGGCGACATAACCTGGGCCTATGGCTTCACCGATCTCCGCCCGGCCTCCGCACCCCCCGCGCGGCCTCTCCGCCCGCGTCCCGGAGCTCGGCGCGCTGGAGCTCCTGGTCGCCGTGGCCCGGCTGGGGAGCGTCGGGCGGGCGGCCGCCGAACTCGGCGTGAGCCAGCCCGCCGCCAGCGCCCGGATCAAGGGGATGGAGCAGCAGATCGGGGTCGCCCTGCTCGACCGGTCGCCGCGCGGCTCCCGCCCGACCGAGGCCGGCCGGCTGGTGGTGGAGTGGGCCCGTAACGTCGTGGAGGCCGCGCGGGCGCTGGACGCGGGCATCGACGCGCTGCGCGAGCACCGGGACACCCGGCTACGGGTGGTCGCCAGCCTGACCGTCGCCGAGTACCTGATGCCGGGGTGGCTGCTGGCCCTGCACGAGGTCAGCCCGGACACGGCGGTGACGCTGCGCACCGCGAACTCCGGCGACGTCGCGGCGCACGTGCTGGGGGGCGACGCGGACCTCGGCTTCATCGAGGGGCCGACCATCCCGCCGGGCCTGTCCGGCGCGGTGGTGGCCGCCGACCGGCTGGTGGTCGTGGTCGGCCCCTCCCACCCGTGGGCCCGCCGCCGCTCGGCGCTGAGCGGCACCGAACTGGCCGCCACCGCGCTGGTGCTGCGCGAACCGGGCTCGGGTACCCGCGAGGTGCTGGACCAGGCCCTCGCCCCGTTCGGCGGCACCGCCGCACCCCGGCTCGAACTGGCCTCCTCGACCGCGCTCAAGGCCGCCGCGATGACCGGCTCCGAGCCGGTCTGCCTGAGCGAGCTGGCCGTGGTCGAGGAGCTGGCGACCCGCCGTCTGGTCGAGGTGCCGCTGGAGGGGATCAACCTGCGCCGCCCGCTGCGGGCCGTCTGGCCGACCGGTCAGCGGCCCACCGGACCGGCCCGGCAGCTGCTCGGGCTGACCCGGAAACTGACCCGGAAAACTTGAGCCGATCACGCTCAACTTACTGCATACTGGTAGGAGCAGGTGGGATCCCCGTGGGTCCCCGAAGCCTCTGACTCCCCGCGACCGGGAGTCTCCGATTCCCCGAGACCGCAGTCTCCGACCCGCCGAGACCCGAAGTCTCCAACTCCCCGAGAGAGGGGCACGACAGCAGTGGATGCCGGAAAGTTCACCAGCAAGACGCAGGACGCCCTGTCCGCCGCGATCCGGCAGGCCAGCGCCGCAGGAAACCCGGACGTCAAGCCGGTGCACATCCTGCTGGCCCTGCTGGAGCAGCCGGAGGGGATCGCCCGCCCGCTGCTCGAAGCGGTCGGCGCGGACGTCGCCGCCGTCACCGCCGCCGCCCGGCAGCAGCTGGCCGGCCTGCCGAGCGCCCAGGGCTCGACGGTCGCCGCGCCGCAGCTCGCCCGCGACACCATGGCCGTGCTGGCCGAGGCGGGCAGGCGCGCCGACGACCTGGACGACCAGTACCTCTCCACCGAGCACCTGCTGGTCGGCCTGGCCGCCGAGGGCGGCCCGGTGGCCGAGCTGCTCGCCCGCCACGGCGCCACCCCCAAGGCGCTGCTGGCCGCCTTCAAGGACGTCCGCGGCAGCGCGAAGGTCACCTCCGCCGACCCCGAGGGCACCTACAAGGCGCTGGAGAAGTACGGCACCGACCTGACCCAGGCCGCCCGCGACGGCAAGCTCGACCCGGTGATCGGGCGGGACCAGGAGATCCGCCGGGTCGTCCAGGTGCTCTCCCGCCGGACGAAGAACAACCCGGTGCTGATCGGCGACCCGGGCGTCGGCAAGACGGCCGTGGTCGAGGGCCTGGCCCAGCGCATCGTCGCCGGTGACGTGCCGACCTCGCTGCGCGGCAAGCGGCTGGTCTCGCTCGACCTCAGCGCGATGGTCGCGGGGGCGAAGTTCCGGGGTGAGTTCGAGGAGCGGCTGAAGGCCGTGCTGAACGACATCAAGTCCAGCGACGGCCAGGTCATCACCTTCATCGACGAGCTGCACACCATGGTCGGCGCGGGCGCCGGCGGCGACTCCGCGATGGACGCGGGCAACATGCTCAAGCCGATGCTGGCCCGCGGCGAGCTGCGGATGGTCGGCGCCACCACGCTGGACGAGTACCGCGAGCGGATCGAGAAGGACCCGGCGCTGGAGCGCCGCTTCCAGCAGGTGCTGGTGGGCGAGCCGAGCGTCGAGGACACCATCGCCATCCTGCGCGGCCTCAAGGGCCGGTACGAGGCGCACCACAAGGTGCAGATCTCGGACGCCGCCCTGGTCGCCGCCGCCACCCTCTCCAACCGCTACATCACCGCGCGCTTCCTGCCCGACAAGGCGATCGACCTGGTCGACGAGTCGGCCTCCCGGCTGCGGATGGAGATCGACTCCTCCCCGGTCGAGATCGACCAGCTCCAGCGCGTGGTCGACCGGCTGCGGATGGAGGAGCTGGCCCTGGAGAAGGAGTCCGACCCGGCCTCGGTCGACCGCCTCGCCAAGCTCCGCCGCGATCTGGCCGACAAGCAGGAGCAGCTGAACGGCCTGAACGCCCGCTGGGAGCAGGAGAAGAAGAGCCTCAACCGGGTCGGCGAGCTCAAGGAGCGTCTGGACGAGCTGCACGGCGCGCTCGAACGCGCCCAGCGGGACGGCGACTTCGAGCGCGCGTCGAAGCTGATGTACGCCGAGATCCCGGCCGCCGAGCGGGAGTTGGCCGAGGCGCAGGAGCGCGCGGCGGACGAGGACGCGAGCGAGTCGATGGTCAAGGAGGAGGTCGGCCCGGACGACATCGCCGACGTGGTGGCCTCCTGGACGGGCATCCCGGCCGGGCGGCTGCTGGAGGGCGAGAGCGCCAAGCTGCTGCGGATGGAGGAGGAGCTCGGGCGCCGCCTGATCGGCCAGACCGAGGCCGTGCAGGCCGTCTCGGACGCGGTGCGCCGTACCCGCTCCGGCATCGCCGACCCGGACCGCCCGACCGGCTCGTTCCTCTTCCTCGGCCCGACGGGCGTCGGCAAGACCGAACTCGCCAAGGCGCTGGCCGACTTCCTCTTCGACGACGAGCGGGCCATGGTCCGGATCGACATGAGCGAGTACGGCGAGAAGCACTCCGTCTCGCGCCTGGTCGGCGCCCCGCCCGGGTACGTCGGCTACGAGGAGGGCGGGCAGCTCACCGAGGCCGTCCGGCGCCGTCCGTACAGCGTGGTGCTGCTGGACGAGGTGGAGAAGGCCCACCCCGAGGTCTTCGACGTGCTGCTCCAGGTGCTGGACGACGGCCGGCTCACCGACGGCCAGGGCCGGACGGTCGACTTCCGCAACGCGATCCTGATCCTCACCTCCAACCTCGGCTCGCACTACCTGATCGACCCGTCGACCTCGGCGGAGCGGAAGAAGGACCTAGTGCTGGAGACGGTGCGCAGCTCCTTCAAGCCCGAGTTCCTCAACCGCCTCGACGACATCGTGGTCTTCGAGCCGCTCGGCACCGCCGAGCTGAGCCGGATCGTCGACCTCCAGATCGCCCGGCTGGCGGAGCGGCTGCGCGACCGCCGGCTCACCCTGGACGTCACTCCGGCGGCCCGCGACTGGCTGGCGCTGACGGGCTACGACCCGGCGTACGGGGCCCGGCCGCTGCGGCGGCTGGTGCAGTCCGCGATCGGGGACCAGCTGGCGCGGGCGATCCTCTCCGGCGGCGTCCACGACGGGGACACCGTGGTCGTCGAGCGGGACGAGGAGGCCGACCGGCTGACCGTCCGCTCGGGGGCGGCGACCTCGCTGATCAAATAGACCGCCCTGCGGTAGGGGCGGCCCTGTGAGCCGGGCTCCGGATGAGGCAGGATGGAGACCTGGAAGGGCGGCCCCTCAGTCCCAGCCACCCTTGTGCACTGAGAATCAGAAGGACCTCCCATGAGCATCGACCCGTCGTCCATCCCCTCCTTCGGCTCGCCGCAGCCCCCGCAGGGCGGCCAGCCCGGTGGCGGTCCGGCCGGCCCGCCGCCCGTGGTGGTACCGGACCAGGCCCTGGTCGGCCAGCTGCTCGACCAGATGCAGCTGAAGCACCTGGTGGACGACGAGGGCGACCTCACCGCCCCCTGGGACGGCTTCCGCGTCTACTACATGTTCCGCGGCGAGCAGAAGGAGCTCTTCGCGGTCCGCGCCTTCTACGACCGCGCCTACCCGATCGAGGACAAGCACGAGATCCTCGACCTGCTCGACGAGTGGAACCGCGAGACCCTCTGGCCGAAGGTCTACACCCACACGCACGAGGACGGCGTGGTCCGCCTGATCGGCGAGTCCCAGATGATCGTCGGGACGGGCGTCAACCTCGACTACTTCGTCACCACCACCGCCAACTGGACCCAGGCCGCGGTCGGGTTCGAGCAGTGGATCGTCGAGCGCCTCGGCCTCCAGAAGGAGATCGAGGGCGAGCCCGGCGAGCCCGAGGGCGAGACCCCCGACGAGGGCTGACCCTCCCCGCAGTACGACCGGGCCCGCCCTGCGCACTCCGGGGGCGGGCCCGGCCACGCTTCCGCCACGCTCACCGCGGTCGGCAACGACGACTTCCTGCGCACGGTGCGCCGGTCCGGCAGCGACCTCGCCGCCGCCCTCCGGGGCCTCCCGCACTGACACCCACCGCTCGTGGCGGGTCTTGGCGTCTGCCCTCGGACCCTGGAGGATGACCCTGACTACGAGCCGCGAGGAGCCACTATGGGTACGAGGCCGCTGCTGAACCGCCGACTGGCGGGGCACGGTACGACGATCTTCGCGGAGATGTCGGCGCTGGCCACCGCCACCGGGTCGATCAACCTGGGGCAGGGCTTCCCGGACACCGACGGGCCGCAGGAGATCGCCCGGGCCGCCGCCGACGCGGTGCTCAGCGGCCGGGGCAACCAGTACCCGCCCGGCCCCGGCATCCCCGAGCTGCGGCAGGCCGTCGCCGAGCACCAGCAGCGGTTCCACGGCCTGGCCTACGACCCCGACACCGAGGTCCTGGTCACCGCCGGCGCCACCGAGGCGATCGCCGCCGCCCTGCTCGCCCTGCTGGAGCCCGGCGACGAGGTGATCGCCTTCGAGCCGTTCTACGACTCCTACGCCGCCTGCATCGCGATGGCGGGCGCCACCCGCGTACCGCTGACGCTGCGCGCGCCGTCCTTCCGTCCCGACCTGGACGAGCTGCGCTCGCTGATCACCCCGCGCACCCGGCTGCTGCTGGTCAACACTCCGCACAACCCGACCGGCACCGTCCTCACCCCCGAGGAACTGGCCGCCATCGCCGAACTCGCCGTCGAGCACGACCTGCTGGTCGTGGCCGACGAGGTCTACGAGCACCTGGTGTTCAACGGCCGCCACCACCCGATCGCCGCCCTGCCCGGCATGCGCGAGCGGACGGTCTCGATCTCCTCGGCCGGCAAGACCTTCTCCTTCACCGGCTGGAAGGTCGGCTGGGTGACGGCCGCCCCGGCCCTGGTCGCGGCCGTCCGCACCGCGAAGCAGTACCTCACCTACGTCAGCGCCGGACCGTTCCAGTACGCCGTGGCCGACGCCCTGCGGCTGCCCGGCACGTACTTCGAGAACCTGCGCGACGACCTGCGCCGCAAGCGCGACCTGCTCGCGGACGGGCTCGCCGAGGCCGGCTTCCAGGTCTTCCGGCCCGAGGGCACCTACTTCATCACCACCGACATCACCCCGCTGGGCGAGAAGGACGGCCTGGAGTTCTGCCGCAGCCTCCCCGGGCGCTGCGGCGTCGTCGCCATCCCGAACGTCGTCTTCTACGACAACACCGACGCCGGGCGGAGCCTGGTCCGCTTCGCCTTCTGCAAGACGGACGCCGTCCTGCAGGAAGCCGTCACCCGCGTGCGCAGGCTCTGACCCGCGGGCGCGGCGGCGGTCGGCCCCCCTGTGTGCCGACCGTCGCCGTCCGGCGGACGCGTGGCGGACGCCGCCGCGGCCGGGCGCCCTCCGGCCGGGTTCAGGCCTTGGCGGCGCGGTCCGCCAGCGTCTCGCCGGCGACGGACCAGCTGTCGGCGGCGACCTCGTTGACGGTGACCCAGACTGACTCCGGCTTGGCGCCGGTGGACCGCACGAAGGCCTCGGTCAGCTCGCGGACGAGCTCCCGCTTCTGCTCGGCGGTCTTGCCCGGCGTCTGTACCACCTGGATGAGCGGCATGCTGATCATCTCCTGACGATGTGTCACAAGTGCTGTCCGACAAGCGGCGGAGCGCGCTGGGCCGGCTTCCGGGCGTTCGCCCTGCCCGGCATGTGCCCACTTCATCAGCGGACGGCAGGAGCATCAAGGAGCGGTCCGGACTCGCACCGATCGACGGCGTCGATCGATCCGGGCCGACCGCGTCCGCAGGCCGGAGGAGTACGGCGGCCCCGGAGCCGGTCAGGCCGGTGCACCGGCGAGCTGGACGCAGGCCGTCCGGCAGGCCGCGACCAGCGGGCCGAGCCGCTCCGGCCGGGCGTCCGGCCGGACGGCCAGCCGGACGGGGACCCCGAGGCCGGGCCCGGCGAACTCCCGCAGGACGATCCGCCGGGTCACCACGGTGGCGGCGTTGGCCGCGTAGAGGACGGTCCACGCCCCCTCCCCCGTCGCCAGCTCCACCAGGGTGTCGTTCCGGGTGGTGAAGGGCTGCCCGAGGATCGGCCGGAAGCCGGCTTCGGCGCAGGCCCCGACGATGAGGTCGTAGAGCATCGGGTTGCGCTCACGCGGGACGATCCGCAGCGGCAGGTCACCCAGTCGGCCCAACGGGACGGCGGGCAGCTCGGCGAGCCGGTGCGCGGCGGGCAGCGCGGCCACCAGCCGGTCCTCCCAGAGCCGTAGCAGCCGCAGGCCGGGCACGGTGGTGACGCCCCGCAGGAACGCACCGTCGAGCTCCCCGGTGCGGACCTGCTCGACCCGCTGCTCGCGTTCGAGGCTGCGGAACCGGACCTTCAGATCCGGCCCGTGGCCCGCCACCGCGTCCAGGAAGACGTCCAGCCGGCTGCCCAGACCGCTGCCGGTACCCAGCAGCAGGGTGTCGCCGAGCGGAGCGGCCAGCGTGCGCGCCTCCGCGGCCAGGGCATCACCCGCGGCCAGTACCGCACGGGCGCGGGGCAGCAGCCGCCGCCCGGCCGCCGAGAGCGCGACCGTCCGGCTGGTGCGGTCGAACAGATTGACGCCGAGATCGCGCTCCAGCCGCCGCACCTGCTGGCTGACGGTGGACTGGACGATGTGCAGCCGTTCGGCCGCACGGCCGAAGTGCAGTTCCTCCGCCACCATGACGAAGTACTGCAACTGCCGTATCTCCACTGCCCGCCCCGCCTTCCGCCCCGGAATTCGAAGGACCCGGCGATTCCCGGCCTTCCATCCGTGCTCCAAGCTAGCCGCCGGTTCCCGGATCGGGCAGCCCGGGCGGGGGGCTGCCGCCGGGACGGCGCACTCGCGGCTCGCACGGCGCACACTCGGGTATGGAGGGCGCACAGTGGACAGAGTCATTCACCGGCTCGATCACACCCTGGCGACGGCTGCGCCCAGACCGGTGAATGCTTGGCAAAGATGGGTAAATCCCTGACGGACCCGGAGAATTCGTGCTTCTCTGCTGCTGAATCTCCAGCCGGAATCCTTCCTTCCACGGTCGGCCGCGCCAGGGACCGCACAGCCTCGAACAGCCTCGCTATCGGCCGAGTCGGATGCTGCACGGCGGCGCGTACGGAGCTGAAACGCGGAGCCAGCATGCTCACCACACTGCAGACCTCCTACACGGACACCCGCGCCGGTGACCTGGCGTGGTGCCTGGGCGGCGACCCGCTGCCCGCGCTCGCGGTGCGCAATCTGAGACTCGACAACCTCAGCCTCGGGAGCCTCGGCCTGGGGGACCCCACCGGTCCCGAGGCCGCCCCCGGCGCCCCGACCCTCCCGGACCGCCTCGCCACCCACGACCGCCTCGCCGAGCCCGGCGACCCGGACGCGCCCCGGACGACCGGGACGCTGCAACTGCGCCTGCTCGGCGCCTCGCACCAGGTCATCCTGGCGGCCGGGCCGGGCAGCTGCCTGGAGACGGTCGCCTGTCTGCCGGGCCGGCAGACCCCGCTGCCCGCCCGGGTCGCCAAGCAGGTCGCGGGCTGGGAGTACGAGTTCGCCGCCCGGATCGAGGAGTTGCCGGCGCACAGCTTCGCCGCCCGCGCCCAGGAGCTGCTGACCCTGGTGGCAGGGCACCCGCACGCGCTGGCCGGCGTCTTCCCGGGCGATCCGAGCGCCTTCACCGCGCTGGTGGCCCACGGCGACCGGAACCGGGTGCTGTGGCGCACCTGGCACGCCTACCCGCAGGAGGGGCGGTTGGTGTGCACCCGGTCCTCACTCGTGGTGCGCGGCGGTCCGGGCGACACCGGGGAACCCGGCCGGTAACTCGTGCTGATGAAGCGTCAACCCGTCGCGGGGCACTGTCCGTCGTATGGGTGCAGCTATCGACCGCTCACGTCGCCTAGCGTTTGTTCATGATCAACCATCCTGGGGGTCCCCCCAGCCGGAGGCTGGGGGAGGGTCCACCCGGCCGGAGTCCCGGGGAGGGTCCACCCGCCCAGCCGGGCGTCGACGCCGAAGACCCCGCCACGCCCGGGAAGACCGGAGAACGGGCCCCCCGGACCGGCGGCGCCGCACCGGCCGGCGCCCTGACCGGCCCCCTGACCGGCCCCCTGACCAGCTCCCTGACCAGCGCTCCGGGCGACAGCTCGGGCGGAACTCCGACGGGGAGCCCGGCCGGCACCGGGCCCCGCGCGGGTCGCCGACGGCGGATGTACCCCCGGGCGGCGCGTCCGCTGGTCCTGCTCGCCGCGTTCGTCTGTGCGGCCTGCGGCCTGGTGTACGAACTCGAACTGGTAGCCCTGGGCGGCTACTTGCTCGGCGACTCGATGACCCAGACCTCCGTCGTGCTCTCCGTCATGGTGTTCGCGATGGGGGTCGGCTCGCTGCTCGCCAAGCGGCTCACCCGCCGGCCGGCCACCTCCTTCGCGCTGGTCGAGTGCGCCCTCGCCCTGGTCGGCGGCGTCTCGGTACTGGCGCTGTACTCCTGTTGGGCCTGGCTGGACCGCTACCGGGCCACCACCGCCGGGCTGGTCGGACTGACCTTCGCCATCGGCACCCTGATCGGCGCCGAGATCCCGCTGCTGATGACGCTCATCCAACGGATCCGCCGGGAGGACGCCGGCCGCGCCGCCGCCGACCTGTTCGCCGCCGACTACGTGGGCGCGCTGATCGGCGGCCTGGCCTTCCCCTTCCTGCTGCTGCCCGCCTTCGGCCAGGCCACCGGCTCCCTGCTGACCGGCGCGGTGAACGCGGTGGCGGGGGCGGCCGTGGTGCTCTGGCTGTTCCGCGACGAGCCGCCCCCGCGCGCCCGGCTGCTGCTCTGGACGGGCTGCGGGCTGGTGCTGGTCGCCCTGGCGGTGGCCGCCGCCTTCACCGGCGCGATCGAACGCGCCGCCCGGCAGGCGCTGTACGGCGCGCAGGTCCGGTTCGCGACCCAGACCCGGCAGCAGGAGATCGTGCTGGCCGGCCCGCTGCCGGAGGCCGGCCGGACCCCCCGGGTGCCACCGCAGCGGACCAGGGCCACGCTCGCCACGCCGGAGCCCGAAGCGCCGCTCGAACTCTTCCAGGACGGCCGGCTGACCGTCTGCGGACCGGACGAGTACCGCGACCACGAGGCCCTGGTCCACCCCGCGCTGGCCTCGGGCCCGACCGGCCGGGTGCTGGTGCTGGGCGGGGACGGGCTCGCACTGCGTGAGGTGCTGCGGCACCCGTCGGTGCGCTCGGTGCTGGTGGTCGAGCCCGACCCGGCGCTCCCCGCACTCGTCCGCGACGACCCCGCGCTCGCGGCGCTCAGCGAACACGCCTTCGACGACCCCCGGGTCCGGCTGGTCACCGGGGAACCGCTGGAGTGGCTGCGCGGCACCGGCCCGGCCCAGACGACGGCCCCGGACGGACCGGCCGGACCTGCGGACCCTGGGGAGCCGGCGGACCCGGCGGAGCCGACCGGGCCGGCCGGCTTCGACGTGATCGTCTCGGACCTGCCGGGCCCGGGCGAGGGACGCGGCGCCACGTACGGGTCCCAGGAGTTCTACGGGCTCGCCGCCCACCGCCTGCTGCCGCACGGGCGGCTCGCCGTCCGGGCCGGGCCGGTCGGGCCGGGCCTCTGGTCGGCCGAGGCGGGGCTGCGGGCGGCCGGACTGCTGACCGTCCCGTACGAGGCGGCGACCGGCCCCCGGCACTGTCCGCGCAGCCCGGAGACCGTCCAGAGCTTCGTCCTGGCCGGCCGGGAGCAGCCGGAACTCGGCCTGGCCGCCGACACCCCGCCGCCACGCTCCGTGACCGTCGACGGGCTGCGCGCGTCGGCCGGACTCCTGGCCGCCCGGCGCCCGGCCGAGCTGCCCGCGCCGCACACCCTGCTGGGTTGAGGGCCTGGGAAGGGCGTCCCGGTGCGCCGGTCGGTCTAAGCGAACCGGGATGTGAACGCTCAACCTGACGGCAACACTCCGTACCGGGGAGACGGGTGGGTAGGCTCGCAGACATGGAGCATGAGGTTGTCGTCCCGCTGCCGGCCGCCGTCGTCCAGCAGGCCCTGCAGGATCCGGCCCTGCTGGCACGCTGTGTACCCGGGCTGAGCACCGATTCCGTCACCGACGACGGTCAGGAGACCACCGGTCGGCTGCGGGTGCGGATCGGTACCTCCACCATCACCTACCGGGGGCTGCTCTCGCTGATCCCGGGCCGGGAGGGCGTGCTGACCGCCTTCGCCGAGGGCGAGGAGGCGCGTGGCAGCGGCGAGGCGACGGCGACCGTCCGGATCTCGCTGGCCCCCACCGAGGAGGAGGGCGCTTCGGCCCTCCGGTTCACCTGCGACCTGAGTGCGTCCGGCCGGCTGACCGACTTCGACGCCGCCACCCTGGCCACGGCCGGGCGGCGCCTGCTCGACCGGTTCGCCGCCGCACTGGCCACCGAGGCGGACGGCGGCGAGCAGCCGCCCGCGACGGTGGTCTACCTGGAGGACCACGCCGCCGCGAACTTCGGCGGTGACCTGGACGAGGACCTGGACGACCTGATCGCGTTCTCGGACGACGACCTGCCCGGGGGCCGGGCGGACGCCGACCTGCCCGAACTGACCGGTTTCCCCGAGCTGTCCGAGGTGCCGGGCATCCCGGACTCCCCGGGCGACCTCGGCTTCGGCCTGCGGCCGGACCCGTCGGCCGGCGATCAGGCGGAGGGGCCGGTCCGCCGCAGCATCGTGGGCCGCTCGGCGGAGGAGGTCGACCACGCCCCGCCGCGCGGGCGGTACGCCCCGGCCCTGCCCGCCCGGAGCGCCCGGGCCCGCGCCGCGACCCGCTGGGGCGGGCCCGAGGCCGGTCCGGTGGCCGGCGGCCCGCTGGGCGACCGCAGCGCGATGCCCTGGGTGATCGGCGGCGGAGTCGCCCTGCTGGGCGGTGCGGTGGTCCTGGTCCGCGCGTTGCGCCGCCGCTAGGCGTTCCCGCCCGTCGGCACCTGATCAGCCACGCGCCCCTGTCCGTGGCTGATCAGGTGCCGACGGGTGGGCCTAGACTTAACGCTCATGAGCAACGACCGCGACGCCCTGCTGGCGCAGATCAAGGACAAGGCCGTCGTGCACGGCAAGGTCACCCTCTCCTCCGGGCTGGAGGCCGACTACTACATCGACCTGCGCCGCATCACGCTGGACGCCCAGGCCGCTCCGCTGGTCGGCCGGGTCATGCTGGACGCCACCGCGGACCTCGACTACGACGCCGTCGGCGGGCTGACCCTCGGCGCCGACCCGGTGGCCACCTCGATGCTGCACGCGGCCGCCGCGCGCGGCCGCGAGCTGGACGCCTTCGTCGTCCGCAAGACCGGCAAGGCGCACGGGATGCAGCGCCGGATCGAGGGCCCGGACGTGAAGGGCCGCCGGGTGCTGGTCGTCGAGGACGTCTCCACCACCGGCGGTTCGCCGCTGACGGCCGTCGAGGCCCTGCGCGAGGCGGGCGCCGAGGTGGTCGGCGTCGCGGTGATCGTGGAGCGCGGCGCCGCCCCGGCGATCGAGAAGGCCGGCCTGACGTACTACTCGGCGTACTCCCTGGAGGACCTCGACCTCGCCTGAGGCTCGGGCCGGGTACGGCCGACGGCCGGTGTCTCACGTTGTTTCACGTGAAACACCGGCCGTCGGCCGTTCGTGCCGTTCGTGCCGTTCGCGTCGTTCGCGTCGTTCGCGTCGTTCGTGCCGGGCTCAGCCCCGGCGGTGCCGGCCGCCCGCGACCGGGTCGGCGGACTCCTCCGAGCCGACCGGCCCGGCGGCCTTCTTCTTCTTGCGCTCGCGCAGCACCTCGACCAGGATCGGCGAGATCGAGACCAGGATGATCAGCAGCATCGCCGGGATCAGGTACTTGTCGATCACCGGGGCGAGCCCGGCACCGGCGAAGTAGCCGATCAGCAGCATCGTCTCGGTCCACAGCACGCCGCCGACGACGTTCCAGACGAAGAAGGTCCGGGCGGGCATCTCCAGCGTCCCCGCCACCGGGTTGAGGAAGGTCCGGACGACCGGGATGAACCGGGCCATCACCACGGCCTTGGCCGGCCCGAACTTCTCGAAGTACTCCTCGGCCTTCACCACGTACTGGCGACGGAAGATCTTCGAGTCCGGCTTGTCGAAGAGCCGCGGCCCGACCTTGGCGCCGAGCAGGTGCCCGAGCTGGGCTCCCGCGACCGCGCACAGCGGGGCACCGATCAGCAGCACCGCGATCGGCAGCTTGGCGCCCGCCCCGAGCACCGAGGAGGCCGCACTCGACGCCCCCACGCCCGCGAGGATGAGCAGCGAGTCACCGGGGAAGAAGAAGCCGATCAGCAGGCCGGTCTCGGCGAAGATGATCGCCAGCAGCCCGATGGCGCCGACCGACGAGATCAGCGCCTTGGCGTCGAGCACATTGACGGCGAGTTGGTTGTAGTCCACGGGCGCAGGATAGCGCTCTGACCTGTCCGGAGCCTCAGGACCGTCCGACGGGCGGTGGGCGGCGTCGCACCGTCCGGGCCCCGCCGGGCCCGGCTCCCCCGGGCCGGAGGTCATCCGTCTCAAGGGGCGGGGCGTGGGGTGACCTCGGGTGACACGTCTGGGAGGATGGCACCGGCGTCCGGTCCGTGGTCGCAGAACACCCTCATCTGTCCAACCGCGGCGGAAGCCTCGAACCCCGGTACCCCAGAGCCGAACCGCAGTGTTGCGCCGGCCACCGGATACCTACTGCAACGCGGTACTCAACTCACGTACCGAAGGCGTACCGAGCGTCGGACAGGTCGTCCGTGCGCCGCACACCGACAGGAGCGGATTCGCATGCCCATCGCAACTCCCGAGGTCTACAACGAGATGCTCGACCGGGCCAAGGCGGGCAAGTTCGCCTACCCGGCCATCAACGTCACCTCGACGCAGACCCTGCACGCGGCCCTGCGCGGCTTCGCCGAGGCGGAGAGCGACGGCATCATCCAGATCTCCACCGGTGGCGCGGAGTTCCTCGGCGGCCAGCACAACAAGGACATGGTGACCGGCGCCGTCGCGCTGGCCGAGTTCGCGCACATCGTGGCCGCGAAGTACGACATCACCGTCGCGCTGCACACCGACCACTGCCCCAAGGACAAGCTGGACGGCTACGTCCGCCCGCTGCTGGCGATCTCCGCCGAGCGCGTGGCCAACGGCCGGAACCCGCTGTTCCAGTCGCACATGTGGGACGGCTCGGCCGAGACCCTGAACGACAACCTGTCGATCGCGCAGGAGCTGCTGGCCCAGGCCGCCGCCGCCAAGATCATCCTTGAGGTCGAGATCACCCCGACCGGCGGCGAGGAGGACGGCGTCTCGCACGAGATCAACGACGAGCTCTACACCACCGTCAACGACGTCGTGCGCACCGCCGAGGCGCTGGGCCTGGGCGAGAAGGGCCGCTACCTGCTGGCCGCCTCGTTCGGCAACGTGCACGGCGTCTACAAGCCGGGCAACGTCGTGCTGAAGCCGGAGCTGCTGCGCGAGCTGCAGGACTCGATCGGCAAGCAGTACGGCAAGACGGACCCGTTCGACTTCGTCTTCCACGGCGGCTCGGGCTCCTCGGCCGAGGAGATCGCCACCGCGCTGGAGAACGGCGTCGTGAAGATGAACCTCGACACCGACACCCAGTACGCCTTCACCCGCCCGGTCGCGGACCACATGTTCCGCAACTACGACGGTGTGCTGAAGGTCGACGGCGAGGTCGGCAAGAAGAACACCTACGACCCCCGCACCTGGGGCAAGCTGGCCGAGGCCGGCATGGCCGCCCGCGTCGTCGAGGCCACCAAGAGCCTGCGTTCGGCCGGCACCCGCATCAAGTAGCACCTGCCCGGACGGCACCCGCCGCGTGCGACCGGCCCCGCCGTCGGGCCGGCCGCGCACGGATCGGCGGGGCCTACGAGCGGCGCCGTACGACAGCGAGCCCCCGGCGGTTGCCGGGGGCTCGCTGTCGGGTGCCGTGGGTACTGCGGGCATGACGTGCACGGCGGCACGACAGGCCCGACGAGCTACTGCTTGAGCTCGGCGTAGGCCTCGGGGCTGCTGTCCTTCAGGAACTCCCAGCAGCGCTCGGCCTCCTCGGTCTCCTCGATCGCGGCGGCGGCGCGGGCCAGCCCGGCCAGGCAGCGGAGGAAGCCCCGGTTGGCACGGTGGTCCCACGGCACCGGGCCGTGGCCCTTCCAGCCGCTGCGGCGCAGCGCGTCCAGGCCCCGGTGGTAGCCGGTGCGCGCGTAGGCGTACGACTCGACCACCCGACCGGCGTCGAAGGCGTCGTCCGCCAGCATCGCCCAGGCCAGCGAGAAGGTCGGGAACGCGGCGGCCACCTGGGTGGGCGAGGCCGACTCCTCCCCGAGCATCCGGTACGGCTGCTCTTCCTCCGGCAACAGGGTCGGCTCCGGGCCGCCGAGCAGGTTCTTGTAGTTGGTCATACCGTGCAGTCTGCCACCAGGTGATGAGCGAGCGAAATTGCATACCGGGTATGTAGACACCCCGGGCACTCCCGTGCAAAGGTGGATCGACGGGGTCGCCGAGTTGAGACCTCGTCACTTCTGTCGGGCTACCAGAGAGCATCCGTGGTGCGAGCAACCCCCCAGGCCGAGGACTCCCCGGCCGGCAGCAGTGCCGAGCACCGCACCCGCCCGCGCACCCGCTCGCAGCGGCGGCTCGGCCTGGGGGCCGCCCTGGCCGGCGCGGCAGTGCTGGCCGGCGCCGGGGCGGTCCTGCTGACCGGCGACGCCCGGCCGCCCGCCCGGCGTACCGTGCAGGCCCGGGCGATACCGCCACTGCTGGAGGCCAACTTCGTCACCGCCGCCGCCAACGGGCCCGCCGTCGGGCAGGGCAACATCCGCCGCTACCGGGTGGAGACGGAGAAGGGCATCGGCGTCGACCCGCAGGTCGCCGCCGCGCAGATCCGCACCATCCTTGCCGACAAGCGCAGTTGGACGACCGACGGCACGGACGGGTTCCAGCTGGTCGCCGACGGCACGTACGACTTCACCGTCCGAATCGCCTCCCCCGCGACGGTCGACCTGATCTGCGGCGCCGCCGGGCTGAAGACCGGCGGCGAGGTGAACTGCGACGTCGAGAAGCAGGTGATGGTCAACGTCAAGCGCTGGACCACCGGTTCGCCGCAGTTCACCGGCACCATCGACGACTACCGGGCGCTGATCATCAACCACGAGGTCGGCCACCGGATCGGGCACGGACACGAAAGCTGCCCGGGCCCGGGCAAGTTGGCGCCCGCGATGATGCAGCAGATCTACGGGCTGAACGGCTGCCTGCCCAACGCCTGGCCGTACACCGCCGACGGCACCTACATCAGCGGCCCGCCGGTGCCGCAGCCGCAGCCGTAGCCGCCCAGCCGGCAGGTCGGGTGGGTCACCCGTCCACCGGCGGAGCCGCTCGGCGGCGGTGCTCAGGCTCCGAAGTCCACGGCGGCGACACCGTCGGCCGTCCCGAGCACCACCCGGCCCGGCGCCAACGTGAGCGCCCAGACCTGCGTGCCGAGCCGGAGTTCGAGCAGCGGCTCCGGGCTGCCCACCAGGCGGAGCCTGGTCAGGCCGTCGGCCCAGGCGGCGGCGACCAGCAGTCCGGCCGGGGTCTCGGCCGCCGCCACCGCGCTGACCAGCGGATCCCGTCGGTCGAGCGGTTCGGCCACCGGGGCGGCCCCCGGGCTCCAGAGCCGGACCGCCCCGTCCAGTCCGCCGCTCGCCAGCACCGCGCGGCCGCCCCGGACGGCACCGCCCAGCGCCGTCACCGGGCCCTGGTGCAGCCGCTCGGCCAGCACCTGGCCGCCCTGCCGCCAGTACACCCGGCCGGCCTCGTCCGCCACCGCCGGGGCCTCGGCGGGGAGCCCGCCGACGGCGTGCAGCACACTCAGGTCGGCCCCGGCCGCACCCTGCAGCGCGGCCGCCGCCGTCTGCGCCTGCGCCGCGTCCGTCCCTTCGGCCGGGAGCAGCTCCAGCCCGCCCCAGGCGTCCAGCAGGACGAGGTGACCGTCCTGCGTCACCGTCACGCCGCGCAGCGGCTTGGGGCTCGGCAGCTCGACCCCCGCCACCGGGGTGCCGGTGGCCGCGTCGACGGTACGGATCGTGCCGCCGGGGTCGGCGAGCAGCAGCTGACCGGCGTACCGGCCGGCGCCGACCGCCAGCGCGGCGACCGGGCCCGGCCAGCCCACCGAGGAGTCCGGCCAGAGCCCCCAGGCCGCCCGCCAGGGTGCGGCCACGGTGCCCAGCCGGGCGACGGCCGCGTCGTCCAGGCCGATCAGCCTGGTCCGCAGCACGGCGGCCCGGATGGCCGGGTCCGGCTCCGCCACGAGCGCCGGGCCCGCCGCGTCCCAGGCGGCGGCGACCGGTCCCGCCTGCCCCTCCAGGGCGGCGGTCACGGCGACCGGCCCGGCGTACGTGAGCAGGGTCGGATCGGCCAGCAGCTGCGCGGTGCCGCCCTCCCGGCCGGTCGCCGTCCAGAGCTCGGCGAGCAGCTGCTCGCCCGCGCCCGCCGGGTCCGGCGTCCCGTCGGGGGTCCTCGGCACCAGGGCGGCCAGCTCGGCGACGCCGCGCGGCTCGGGCCGCCCGGCGACGCCGAGCGCCCGGCCGGGGCTGGGGTAGGCGGCGGCGTCCGCACCCACGGCGGCGCACCAGGCCTCGAAGCGGGCCCGGTCCGTCCACTGCGGGTGGTCCAGGTCGAGCACGGCCGCTTCGGGCACGGCGGTCAGGCCGAGCGCCTCCGGGCTGCCGTCCGGCGCCTCGACGACCAGCCGGACCTGCGACAACCGCAGCAGCGGGTTGAGGAGCTCCCCGACCAGCCGGCCCGGATCGGCGGCCCGGTCGAGGCCGGGCACGCAGATGACCGTACGTCCGCCGCTCTCGGCCATGGCCGTCAGCAGCTCGGCCGGGGTGCGCGCGGCCACGCCGAGCCGGTGCGCCAGCGTCCACAGCGCGGCCCGGACGGTCATGCCGGGCGCGGGGAGCACCACGTGCACTGCCGGGCCGCCGGCCTGGACCAGCCAGTCCAGCAGGTGGCTCTTGCCCGAGCCCGGCGAACCCGAGATCCGGCACAGCCGCGGCGAACGGTCGTCGCCCAGCCAGCCCAGCAGCGCGGCCCCGGCCGGTCGGCGTCCGGCCCGCAGCGGTGGTATCTCGCTCATCCCAGTCCCCCTTGCCAAGCACTGCCCTGACCAACCGTGAAGAAGTTTACTGAGCGGCTGCGTCGGAGAGCCGGGCCCGGGCTGCCAGGGCCCGCCCGGGGTCCTGTCAGGCCAGCACCGGCAGGTAGGCCGAGAGGTCGCTGCGCTCCCCGCTAGCGGAGACCACCGCCTCGTCGAGCGCGGCCGCCCAGGCCGTCCGCCCGGTGGCGAGCCGAATCCAGCCGAGCGGGTCGGTCTCGACCACGTTGGGCGGGGTGCCCCGGGTGTGCCGAGGGCCGGGGACGGCCTGCACCACCGCGAACGGCGGGATCCGCAACTCGACCGCCCCGCCGGGCACCTGGTCGGCGAAGGCATCGGCCAGCAGCCGGGTGACGGCGGCCAGCGCCTGCCGGTCGTGCGGGAAGTCGGCGAGCGCGAGCGCGTCCGCCAGGTCGTCCGCGTGCACCACGGTCTCCACCAGCCGGGTGAGCAGGAAGTCGGTGAGCAGCATCGAGCCCAGCCGGATCTCGAACCGCCGCCCGGGGTCGGCGACTTCGGGACCGGCCAGCGCCGCGAGCAGCGCGTCCGCCTCGGCGTCGAACGCGGCGGACACCTCGGCCGGTGCGCCCTCGAAGGCGGCGGCCGCGTGCTCCCGGGTCGCGTCGGCGAGCAGCGGCGCGAGCTCGGAGACCCCGGTGGCCCACTGCGACAGGCTCAACGCGGTCCGTCCGGCCAGGGGTTCGGCGAGATGGCGGGGCAGCCAGCCGATCTGCAGGGCCAGGTGGGCGACCAGCTCCCGGACGCTCCAGCCGCCGAGCCTGGTCGGCCGGGCGAGCAGTGCTTCGGCGTCCGGGCCGGCGCAGAGGCGGTGGACGGCGGCCCGCAGCGCCTCGGTCTGCGCGGCGAGCGCGGCCCGGGACCTGGCCGGGTCGTAGGTGCGGGGGCGGCGGGTGGCAGGTGGCATGGGGGGAGGGTATGCCCTGTCCGGCCGGACGGGCGTCGGGCAGGCCGACCGCCGAGGTCCGACGGCAGGGCACAGCGCGAAGGGCGGCCCGCGCAGGTGCGCGGACCGCCCCTCGGACTGCGGTGATCAGGCGAGCAGAGCCTCGATGACGCCGGTGTGGGCGTCCTTCAGCTCGGCCAGCGAGACGGTGAACTGGCCCTGGACCTCCAGGACGTCGCCGTCCACCACGCCGATCCGGGTGGCCGGCAGGCCACGCGCGCCGCACATGTCGTTGAACCGGAGCTCCTCGCTGCGCGGGATCGACACGATGGCGCGCCCGGCGGACTCGGAGAACAGGTAGACGAACGGGTCGAGACCCTCCGGCACGATCAGGCGGGCGCCGTTGCCGCCCTTGAGGCAGCTCTCCACCAGGGCCTGGGCCAGGCCGCCGTCGGAGAGGTCGTGCGCGGCGTCGATCATGCCGTCGCGCGAGGCGGCGATCAGGATCTCGCCGAGCAGCCGCTCGCGCTCCAGGTCGACCTTGGGCGGCAGGCCACCGAGGTGGTCGTGCGCGACCTGGGTCCAGGCCGAGCCGCCCAGCTCGTCGGCGGTGTCGCCGAGCAGGTAGACCAGCTGACCCTCCTCGGCGAAGCCGATCGGGGTGCGGCGGGTCACGTCGTCGATGACGCCGAGCACCGCGACCACGGGGGTCGGGTGGATGGCGACGTCGCCGGTCTGGTTGTAGAGCGAGACGTTGCCGCCGGTCACCGGGGTGCCCAGGATCTGGCAGGCGTCGGCCAGACCACGGGTGGCCTCGGCGAACTGCCACATCACGTCCGGGTCCTCGGGGGAGCCGAAGTTGAGGCAGTCCGAGATGGCGAGCGGCTTGGCGCCACCGGCGGCGACGTTGCGGTACGCCTCCGCCAGGGCCAGCTGGGCACCGGTGTACGGGTCCAGCTTGGCGTAGCGGCCGTTGCCGTCGGTGGCGACCGAGACGCCGAGGTTGGTCTCCTCGTCGATCCGGATCATGCCGGAGTCCTCGGGGTACGCCAGCACGGTGTTGCCGATGACGTAGCGGTCGTACTGGTCCGTGATCCACGCCTTGGAGGCCTGGTTCGGGGAGGAGACCAGCTGCAGCAGCGACGCCTTCAGCTCCTCACCGGTGGAGGGGCGCTTCAGGCGGTCCGCCGTGGGGGCGTCGGCCTGCAGCGCGTCCTGCCAGCTCGGGCGGGCGTACGGACGGTTGTACTGCGGGCCGTCGTGGGCGACGGAACGCGGCGGCACGTCGACGACCTGCTCGCCGTGCCAGAAGATCTCCAGCCGCTCGCCGTCGGTCACCTCACCGATGACGGTGGCGATGACGTCCCACTTCTCGCAGATCTCCAGGAAGCGGGCGACCTTGCCGGGCTCGACGATCGCGCACATGCGCTCCTGCGACTCGCTCATCAGGATCTCCTCGGGGGAGAGCGAGGAGTCGCGCAGCGGCACGGTGTCCAGCTCGACCCGCATGCCACCCGAGCCGGCCGAGGCCAACTCGCTGGTGGCGCAGGAGAGTCCGGCGCCGCCGAGGTCCTGGATGCCGAGCACCAGCTTCTCGGCGAAGATCTCCAGGGTGCACTCGATGAGGAGCTTCTCCTGGAAGGGGTCGCCGACCTGGACGGCCGGGCGCTTGGCCGGGCCGGTGGCGTCGAAGGTCTCCGAGGCGAGCACGGAGACACCGCCGATGCCGTCGCCGCCGGTGCGGGCTCCGTACAGGATGACCTTGTTGCCGGCGCCGGAGGCCTGCGCGAGGTGGATGTCCTCGTGCTTCATCACGCCCACGCAGAGCGCGTTGACCAGCGGGTTGCCCTGGTAGCAGGAGTCGAAGACGACCTCGCCGCCGATGTTCGGCAGGCCCAGGCAGTTGCCGTAGCCGCCGATGCCCGCGACGATCCCGGGCAGCACGCGCCGGGTGTCGGGGTGGTCGGCCGCACCGAAGCGCAGCGGGTCCATCACGGCGACCGGGCGGGCGCCCATCGCCAGGATGTCGCGGACGATGCCGCCGATGCCGGTGGCCGCGCCCTGGTAGGGCTCGATGTACGACGGGTGGTTGTGCGACTCGACCTTGAAGGTCACCGCGTAACCCTGGCCGACGTCCACGACGCCCGCGTTCTCGCCGATGCCGACGAGCATGGCGTCGCTGGCCGGGGCCTTCTCGCCGAACTGCTTGAGGTGCACCTTGGAGCTCTTGTACGAGCAGTGCTCCGACCACATGACCGAGTACATCGCGAGCTCGGCGCCCGTGGGGCGGCGGCCGAGGATCTCGCGGATCTTCGCGTACTCGTCTTCCTTGAGGCCGAGTTCGGCCCAGGGCTGCGCGGAGTCCGGGGTCTGCTCGGCGTTCTTGACGGTGTCGAGAGTCATCAGGCGTTCACCAGCTGCTTCAGTACGGAGGTGAAGAAGCCCAGGCCCTCGGTGGTCGGACCGGTGAGCGGCTCCACAGCGTGCTCGGGGTGCGGCATCAGGCCGACGACATTGCCGGCGGCGTTGGTGATGCCCGCGATGTCGCGGTACGAACCGTTCGGGTTCACATCGAGGTAGCGCGCCACCACCCGTCCCTCGGCTTCGAGTTCGTCGAGGACGTGCGCGTCCGCGACGAACCGGCCCTCGCCGTTCTTCAGCGGGACGACGATTTCCTGGCCGGCCGAGTAATCGGTCGTCCAGAGGGTCTCGGCGTTCTCGATCCGCAGCTTCTGGTCGCGGCAGACGAAGTGCAGCGAGTCGTTGCGGGTGAGCGCGCCGGGCAGCAGGTGGGATTCGCAGAGCACCTGGAAGCCGTTGCAGATACCCAGGACGGGCATTCCCAGCTTGGCCTGCTCGATGACGGTGTCCATCACCGGCGAGAAGCGGGAGATGGCACCGCAGCGCAGATAGTCACCGTACGAGAATCCACCCGGCAGGACGACGGCGTCGACCTGGTGGAGATCCTTGTCACGGTGCCAGAGCGCGACGGGCTCGGCACCCGCCAGCCGGACCGCGCGCTGCGCGTCCCGGTCGTCGAGTGAGCCGGGGAAAGTGACGACGCCGACGCGGGTGGTCACTTGCCGTCCTCCTCGACTCGGACGGTGAAGTCCTCGATCACGGTGTTGGCGAGGAAGGTCTCGGCGGCTTCGCGGATGCGGGCGAGGGCGGCGTCGTCGACCGGCCCCTCCAGCTCCAGCTCGAAGCGCTTTCCCTGACGGACATCGGCGATCCCGGCGAACCCGAGACGCGGCAGCGCGCGCTGCACCGCCTGTCCCTGGGGGTCGAGGATCTCCGGCTTGAGCATGACGTCGACTACGACGCGTGCCACTGGCACTCCCGATGGTGTGGTGCGTGAAGGCGGGGGACCTTCAGAGTACCGGGGCTTTCGGGCGAGTTTGCGAGCCGGGCGAAGCGACGCGCGTAGACCATTACCCCTTACGTACCAAGGGTTCCACCCATCTCCGACATCCCGCCCATGCCCGGTTGCACCCGTCCTAATCCTGGATCCGGACCGGTAGCGAGAACACCCGAATACCGGCACACCGGACAGATCGACCACCGGTATCCGATCCCCAAATCAGCTGCCCGCCCCCTGGGTGGTGAAGTATCGTGAATATCCGGAAAAAGAAAGCATGAGGCCCTTCGATTTCAACCCGCTTTTGGTGCAGAATAGGGCCGACCGGCAGCGGAGGAGTGCTGCGTATCGGCATGGCCCAACGCCTGCCCGGATGCGCTTTCGCCGCCGGTGCACAGGGCCGGCGAGCGCACCCCGCACCCGAAGGCCGAATTGCCCGAGAGGATTGACACCCATGGCTCAGCGTGTAGTTGTCACGCTCTCCGACGACCTGGACGGCGGCACCGCCGCGGAAACCGTCCACTTCGGCGTCGACGGGAAGTCGTACGAGATCGACCTGTCCCTGGACAACGCGGAAAAGCTGCGGGAGGCCCTCGCCCCGTTCGTCGCGGCCGGACGCCGCCAGAGCCGTAGCGGAAAGTCCTTCCGCCGCACCGCTCTCACCCCGGACCCGGCAGCCGTCCGCGCCTGGGCCCAGTCCCACGGCATGGAGCTGCCCGCCCGCGGCCGCATCCCCAAGCACGTCTACGAGGCGTTCGCGGACGCCAACTGACCTGGTCGGACGGCCTGTCGCCCCACCCGGACCGCACCGGCGGAAAGGGTGGGGCGACCACTCCGATCCATGGGGTAGAGTATTTCTCGTCGCCACAACGGGAACCGCAAGGGGAACGGAGAGGCGGCCGGTGCGGCAGTCAGGCACCGTGCGGACGTGGCTCAGTTGGTAGAGCATCACCTTGCCAAGGTGAGGGTCGCGAGTTCGAATCTCGTCGTCCGCTCGTAGTACAGTGCCTCACGGCACTCGTGGTACAACATAACCGAAGATCATGCGGACGTGGCTCAGTTGGTAGAGCATCACCTTGCCAAGGTGAGGGTCGCGAGTTCGAATCTCGTCGTCCGCTCCAGTCACGAAGGGCTCCCTCTCACGAGGGGGCCCTTCGTCGTTCTGTTCCCCGGGTCCACTCCCGTGGTTCCGCTCCCCGGGTCCGCTCCGTTCGCCGACGAGTTCCGCGACGGTTTCCGCGACGGGTTCCCCGATGACATTTGTCATCGCCCACCCGTGCCCGCGTACCGGGGATCGATGACCGCCCGCACTGCCGCCGTCGGCCGGCCGGCGGAAGGCTTGCCTCCATGGACGCCAACGACACCAGCCACCGCGAGCCGCCCGCCATCGAGGCGGTCGGCCTGCACCGCCGCTACGGACCGGCCGGCGCCGCCGGGTTCGACGCCGTCCGCGGCCTGGACCTCACCGTCCGCCGGGGCGAGCTCCTCGCCCTGCTCGGCACCAACGGAGCCGGCAAGACCTCCACCCTGGAGCTGATCGAGGGCCTGGCCGCCCCGACGGCGGGCCGGGTCCGGGTGCTCGGGCTCGATCCGCACCGCGAGCGGGCGGCGCTCCGCCCCCGGATCGGGATCATGCTCCAGGAGGGCGGCTTCCCCGGCGACCTCACCGTCGCCGAGACCGGCCGCACCTGGACCGGGCTCACCACGGGGGCCCGCCCGGTGGACGAGGCGCTCGACCTGGTCGGCCTGCTCGACCGCCGCAAAGTCCGGGTGAAGCAGCTCTCCGGCGGCGAACGGCGCCGCCTGGACCTCGCGATGGCCCTGCTCGGCCGCCCCGAGGTGCTCTTCCTGGACGAACCCAGCACCGGCCTCGACCCCGAGGCCCGCGCCGCCGTCTGGCGGCTGGTCCGCGAACTCCGCGCCCAGGGCACCACCGTGCTGCTCACCACGCACTACCTGGAGGAGGCCGAGGAGCTCGCCGACCGGCTGGCGATCATGCACCGGGGCCGGGTGGCCGCCGCCGGCACCGTCGCCGAGGTGATCGCCGGACGGCCCGCCCGGATCTCCTTCGAGCTCCCCGAGCGACACGGCCGGTACGAGACGCTCGCGCTGCCGCCGCTGCCCGGGGCCGAGGTCACCGCGGACGGGCGCCGGATCACCGTGCAGACCCACCAGTTGCAGTCCACCCTCACCGGGCTGCTCGGCTGGGCGGCCCACCAGGAGGTCGCGCTCGGCGGGTTGGACGCCCGCAGCGCCTCGCTCGAAGAAGCCTTCCTCGCGATCGCCGCGTCCGCGGACACCGCCACGGTGCACCCCGCCGCCCCTGCCCTGATCGGAACCGCCCGATGACCACCGTCACCAGCACCACGAGGCCTGCCACCACGGGCTCTGCCACCGGCACCACCGCCGGCCGCCTGCTCGCCCTCGGCCGCGCCGAGACCACCCTGCTGCTCCGCAACCGGACCGCGCTGTTCACCGCCCTCGCCCTGCCGGTGTTCCTGGTCGGCGGGATCCGGAGCCTGCTCAAGCAGCAGACTCCGCACGCCACCACCACCGACCTGAACTCGACCCTGACCATCGGGGTACTCGGGCTGGTGCTGCTGTTCGTCGTGTACTACAACCTCACCGCGGCGTACGTCGCGCGGCGCGGCGAGCTGGTGCTCAAGCGGCTGCGCACCGGGGAGGCCCGGGATCTGGAGATCCTCGGCGGCACGGCGGTGCCGTCGGTGGCGCTCGCGCTGCTCCAGTGCGCCGTGCTGGGCGGGGCGGGAGCCGCGCTGCTGGACCTGCCCGTCCCGGTGAACCCGCTGCTGATGCTGGCCGGGCTCGCCCTCTGCCTCGTCCTGCTGATCGCGCTGGCCGCACTGTCCAGCGCCTTCACCCGGACCGTCGAGAGCGCCGGCATCACCACCCTGCCGGTGCTGCTGATCAGCCAGTTCGGGTCCGGACTGCTGTTCCCGCTGAGCGGGATGCCGCACGGGCTCGCCGAGGTCTGCCGGGTACTGCCCGCCACCCCGGCGTTCCAACTGCTGCGGATCGGCTGGTTCGGCACCGACGGCACCTCCCCCGCGACCGGTTTCGCCGGCAGCTGGGCCGAGGCCGCCCCGCAGCTCGGCCTCGCGACGCTCTGGGCGGGCGCGGCGGTCTGGGCGGCGCGGCGCTGGTTCCGCTGGGAACCCCGGCGCTGACCGGCACCCCGGGGAGCCGGGGAGCCGGGGAGCCGGGGAGCCGGCCGCTCGGTGGAATCCCGCGGGGAAGGCAGCTGGGGGAAGGCAGCTGATAAGAAGAGCAGCGTAAGACCGACCGGCACATGGTGGGTGGAGGAAGGAGCGGCGTCCGGGCCGAGTCTGGGCGGTGCCGACGAAGGAGCCATGGCGGAGCCCTGGCGACTGAGGAGAAGCCGTCCAGGCGACAGCCCGGGCGTCGCGACGCCGCCCACCATGTGCCGGTCGGTCTAAGAAGCAGGTGGGAGGGGACGCGATGGAACGGCCGAGGCCGGTACGACGCTGGCGGAGCATGGGGAAACCGCAGCGGACCGAGCTCTACCTGCGCTGGTCGCTCTACTTCGCCGCGCTGCTCCAGCCCTTCGTGTCGCTGGCCACGCTCGGCTCCGCCGCCGGCCGTGGGCTGCCGCCGGCGGCGGCGCGGCTGGGGATGGGGCTGGTGCTGCTCGGCACGGTGTCCGCGATCGTGTTCTTCCGGATCGCGCTCGCCCACTACCTGGGCCGCCGGGACCGTCCCACCGCTTGGCTGGCCGGCACCGGCGTCGTGGCGCTCCTCTCGTACTGGGCGATCCTGCTGACCGGGCCGGACGCGGGCCCCGACCGGGTCCCGCTGACGGCGACCCTGGGCCTCTCTGTGGTCGTGTTCTGGTTCGGGCCGGTGGTGATCGCGCTGCCGGTCCGCCGGTCCGTTGCCGCGGCCGCCGCCCTGCTGCTGCTCACCGTCCCGGGCTCGCTGGCCGCCGGGCTGAGCCTCTCCACCACGTCCGGCCTGCTGTGCGTCAGCGCGCTCACGATGGCGGTGTTCGGCGCCACCTGCCGGTGCTCGGCCTGGCTGATCGGGGTGGTGTGGGAACTGGACACCGCCCGGGAGACGCAGTCCCGGCTGGCGGTCGCCGAGGAGCGGCTGCGGTTCTCGCGCGACCTGCACGACGTGCTCGGACGCAACCTCACCACCATCGCGCTGAAGAGCGAACTCGCCGTCCAACTGGCCCGCCGGGGCCGCCCGGAGGCCGCCGACCAGATGACCGAGGTGCAACGGATCGCCCAGGAGTCGCAGCGCGAGGTCCGGGACGTGGTCCGGGGCTACCGCACCGCCGACCTCCAGGCGGAGGTGTCCGGCGCCCGCTCGGTGCTGCGGGCCGCCGACGTCGGCTGCGAGATCGACCTGGGCCCCGACGGCGGCGCGCTGCCGCCCGCCGTCCAGTCGGTGCTGGGCTGGGTGGTGCGCGAGGCGACCACCAACGTGCTGCGGCACAGCGAGGCCCGGCGCTGCTCGGTGCGGCTCCGGCTCTCGGCGGAGCGGGCGGTCCTGGAGGTCACCAACGACGGCGTCCCGGCCGACCGGCCGACCGCCCGGTCCGGCACCGGCCTGGCCGGACTGCGCGAACGGCTCGCCGCGCACGGCGGCGAGCTGACCCTCCCCCCGGCGGAGCCGGGCAGCTTCCGGCTGACCGCCGCCGTCCCGCTGACCGCCCACGCCCCGGAGGCGTCCCCCCGATGACCGAGCCCGTCCGTGTCCTGCTCGCCGACGACGAACACCTGATCCGCGGGGCGCTGGCCGCACTGCTCTCACTGGAGGAGGACCTCGTCGTGGTCGCCCAGGCGGCCACCGGCCCGGAGGCGGTCGCGATGGCCCGGGCCCACCGGCCCGACATCGCGGTACTGGACCTGCAGATGCCCGGGCTGGACGGCATCGAGGTGGCGGCCGAACTGCGCCGGCTGCTGCCCGACTGCCGCACGATGATCGTGACCGGCCACGGCCGCCCGGGGTACCTCAAGCGGGCCCTGCAGGTCGGCGTCCGTGGCTTCCTGCCGAAGACGGTCTCGGCCGCCGACCTGGCCGGCATCATCCGCACCGTCCGGACCGGCGGCCGCTACATCGACCCGGAGCTCGCCGCCGACGCGATCAGCTCCGGCGACAGCCCGCTGACGCCCCGTGAGACGGACGTCCTGGAGCTGGCCGCGGACGGCACCTCGATCGCCGAGATCGCCGACCGCGCCGCGCTCTCCCCCGGCACCGTCCGCAACTACCTCTCCTCGGCGGCGGGCAAGCTCGGCGCGGAGAACCGCCACGCGGCCGTCCGCAAGGCCCGCGAGGCGGGCTGGATCTGAGGGAGTCACCGTTCAGGGACGCGGGTTCACCGTTCAGAACGGGTTACCCCCAGGGGCGCGGGGAACTGTGCGACCAGGGCACGACGTCCGTGCACGGTTGATCGCGCAGTCCCCCGCGCCCCTGATGTGGTTGCCCTGAGCTGTACAGTCCCGCGCCCTGTTGTTCAGACCCAGGGGGTGCCGGTCAGGCGCTCGTACGCCTCGACGTACTTGGCGCGGACCCGCTCGACGATCTCGGCGGGCAGGGCCGGCGGCGGCAGTTCGCCCTTCGGGTCCCAGCCGGACTCCGGGGAGGTCAGCCAGTCGCGGATGAACTGCTTGTCGAAGGAGGGCTGGGCGTGGCCCGGCTCCCACTGGTCGGCGGGCCAGAAGCGCGAGGAGTCGGGGGTGAGCACCTCGTCGCCGATCACCAGCTCGCCGTCGGCCAGACCGAACTCGAACTTGGTGTCGGCCAGGATGATGCCGCGCTCGCGGGCGATGTCCCGGGCCCGGGAGTACACCTGGAGCGTCGTCTGCCGCAGGGTGGCCGCCAGTTCGGCGCCGATCCGGCGGGCGGTCTCCTCGTACGAGACGTTCTCGTCGTGCTCACCGACCGCGGCCTTGAGCGCGGGGGTGTAGATCGGGGCGGGCAGCTCGGAGCCGTCCTCCAGGCCCTCGGGGAGGGCGATGCCGCAGACCGTGCGGTCCTGGCGGTACTCCACCAGGCCGGAGCCGGTCAGGTAGCCGCGGGCCACGCACTCGACCGGGGCCATCTCCAGGCTGCGGCAGACCAGCGTGCGGCCCTTCCAGTCGGCGGGGGCACCGGCCGGTACCTCGGTGGAGATCACGTGGTTCGGCACGAGGTCGGCGATCCGGTCGAACCACCACAGCGAGAGCTGGGTGAGGATCCGGCCCTTGTCGGGGATCTCGTTGGGCAGCACCCAGTCGAAGGCGGAGGTCCGGTCGCTGGCGACCATCACCAGCTCACCCGACTCGTTGCGGTAGAGGTCGCGCACCTTGCCGGTGTGCAGGTGGACCAGGCCGGGCACCTGGACCGGCTCGGGCTTGGTGACAAATCCGCTCAAGGTCGTCTCAGTCCTCAGGGGTGGTTCGCGGGTGGGGAAGCCGCGAAGGGGAGGTCACTGGCCCCGAGTCTTTCACGAGCCCTCCGCCGGTTCTCCTACGGGCGCTCTCCTCCGCCCGCCCACGGGCGCTCGGACCCGGCGCCGACGGCGGCCCCTCGGGCGCTCTCACCCGTCCTTGCAGAGGTGGTCGAGCAGGTTGGCGGTGGCCCGCTGGATCCGCTCGTCGGTGTGGCCGGGCCGGTCCAGCGCGGGGGACCAGGCGAAGGTGCCGGAGGCGAAGACGTACGCGCCGCTGGGTGCCCGGTAGAGCGAGGTCTCCTGGTGGCGGGAGCGGCCGTCGGCGTCGCGGTAGGGCGAGTGGGCGAGCAGGATCCGCTCGGTGTGCGGGGAGAGCGCCACCTTCGGGAAGTAGTGGTCGGCCTCGCCCGCGACCAGGCCGGGCAGGCCGTCGCCGTCCCGCAGTCCGGTGCCCTCCCAGAGCCAGTGGCCGGTGTTCCGGGCCACGAGCGGGACGGGCGTGGGCACGCTGCCGCCGTACTGGACGCCGAGCAGCAGCTGCTCGGGCTCGCCCGCGTCGCGCCAGAGCGCGCTGTGGCTGCCGGGCAGCCCGGCGGCCGGGTGGCCGGCCGGTACCCGCTGGCGCTTGCGGCAGTTGAGCATCCGGTTCGGCTCGCCGGACGGGCCCGGCGTCAGCTCGACCCGCCAGTACATGGTGTTGGCGGACAGGAAGACCAGCGAGGTGCCGCCGTCCCTGGCCCGCTCGACCGTCCGCCGCATCGGCTCGGACCAGTACTCGTCGTGGCCGGGGAAGATCAGCGCCTTGTGCCGGGCCGGTTCCACCAGCCCCGCGTGCAGGTCGGAGGCGGTGGCGTAGGCGAGGTCGTAGCCGTAGCGCTCGGCCCAGCGGATGAAGTCGTACGCGTGCCCGACGTGCAGCGGCAGCCCCGCCCCTGCGTGCGGACGGTCGAAGGAGACCGTGACGGCGGCCTCCGGCTCGCCGATCAACCGCCCCTGGCCGTCCCAGGCGTGGTACAGGCTGGCGCCGTTGCGCCCGTCCTCGGGGAAGAGGTTGTACGCCTGCCAGGTGATGTCGGGCAGCACCAGCAGCAGCTCCGCCGGATGCGTCCGCTCGTCGAAGTCCCTGACCGTGAACGGGATGTGGCTGCGGTGCAGGTTGTCCGAGGTGGTGAGCACGGCGACGTACGCACCGGGCCCCCAGTGCTGCGGGACGTGCAGCCGCCAGGACTGCCACCAGTGGTGGCAGGAGACCGTCCGGCCGACCACCAGCGGCGCGGCCTGGGCGAGGCCGGCGATCCGCGGACTGGCCGTCATGTGCCGGGCGCCGGCGCCGCCGTAGTGGCCGATCCGGTAGACGTCCACGGTGAACTCGCGCGGCGGGTTCACCGTGACCCGGAAGTCCACCGCGCCACCCGGGTGGACCACCCCGGCCGAGGCGAACCCCTTGATCTGCTGGTCCACGTCGTCGGAGTTGCCCGGGGTCCCGGCCGGCGGCTTGCGGCGCGGCGCGGACAGCGGCTGCTGGCCAGGTGCGTCCAGGCTGACGTACCAGGGCACCGCGCCCTCGGTGCCGGCCACGTAGTGGTCCGGGCTCCGCAGCCAGGGCAGCGGGCCCTGGCCGAAGGGGTCGGACACGCCGTGTGCCAGCGTGCCGGACTCCCAGCGGCGGTTGAGTTCCGTCCCCACGGGCCCCTCCAACAGTTCACGCCCGTCGGCGGCATGTGCCACACGGATGTGCGTGCGCTCCAGCACACCACATACCGCTGGCTCTGCGTCACCCCACGGTAGCAACAAGTATTGTTGAAAATTGTTCGGTCGTGTTCCGATGCAGCCCGGTCACAGCCGGACGGGCCGCTCCAGCCGGACCCCGGCCGCCTCCAGCCAGGCCCGCAGCGGCGCGTCCTTGCCCTGCTCGACCGCCTGCGCCACCGCGGCCGCCAGATCCGCCCGCCGCACCCCGTCGACGAGCAGCACCGGGCCGTCCAGCCAGTCCAGGCCCGGCGTGGCGGCCCCGGCGTCGAGCACCGCGCAGCAGACCGTCGCCGAGACGTGCTCGACCAGCAGGTCGTGCCCGCTGCGCGCGGGTTGCAGCGGGGGCGCGGGCCGCGAGGTGCGCGCCAGGTGCGAGGTGAGCGCGGCCGCCAACGGCTCTCCGTCGCCCTCCGCGAGCCGGGCCAGCAGCCGGTTCAGCGTCGGCACGGCCGGGCCGGAGCCGGCCAGCGCGGTCTGCAGGGCGGCGGCCTGGACCCGCCAGCCCCGGTCCGCGACCTGCTCCGGGTAGTCGTCCCAGTCCAGCTCCCGCCAGCCGTCGGCCGCGCCCGGCGTCCGGCCGGTGGGCGGGTCGCCGAAGAACAGCTCGGCCGCGAGCAGCGAGACCGCCGCGTCCGTCTCCCCCGGCTCCTCCAGCAGGTCGCAGGCCGGGCGGTCGCCGAGCCGGCTCGCGTAGCCGTCGGCCAGCCGGTCGCGGCGGGAGAGCTCGGTGAGGGCCGCCACCACACCCGCGTTCAGGTGCGCCGGGTGCCGGCCGAGCCGCCAGGCGGGCAGCGCGACCCTGGTCAGCAGCCGGTCCCACCCGGCGTAGGCGAGGCCGACCTGCTCCTGGGCGGCGATCCGCAGGCCGTAGTCGACCGCCTTCGCCTTGTCGGAGGCCCGGCCGGCCACCGCCCGCTCCAGCTCCGCGGAGTGCTCCCGGCAGGCCGCGAGCAGCGCGCGGGTGGCCCGGCCGACCAGCACGGCCGGGCCCCGGCGGGGCTCGCCGAGCGCGGCGTCCAGGCTGCGGACGAAGCGGCGGGCGGCGGCGATCTCCGGGTCGGCGGCGGCCGCCGTCCCGGCCACCACCGGGGCCAGCAGCGCCCGCAGCTCGCCCGCGCGCATCCACCAGAGGAACGGCGAGCCGATCACCAGCACGGGCGCGGACGGCTCCGCCTGGCGGCGGGCGAACACGCCCAGGCGCGGATGGGCGTCCTCCAGCCAGCTGTCGCAGTCCGGGGTGAGCGCGATGCCCGACGGGGCGGGCACCTCCAGGCGCTCCGCCAGCTCGTTGATCAGCCGGTACAGCTCGGGCGCGGCCGCCGGCTCCACCGGGACGGCCGGAGTACGGGGCGGCACGGCGCGGGCGTGCGCCCGCGCCACCAGGTAGGCCGCCAGCAGCGTCAGCGCCGCGACGGCACAGACCGCCCAGCGCGCGGCGTCCCACCCCGCGCTGTCGGCTGAGCCGGGCGCACCGAGCCGGCCGGTGACCCGCCCGGCCAGCAGCACCACCGCGACGGCGGCGGGCAGGGCGGCGGCGGCCAGGGCGAGCCCTCGGACCCGCAGCACGGCCTGGGCACGTGCGCGGGCTGCGTCGACAGCTGCCATACGGCGCGGCACCCCCTTCGGAGCGCTCGAAGGGGTCGGTGGACCGTCCGAGTCGACTCGAAATGATCAGTTTCCGACCGGGAAACGGCGGCAGCCGACCCCGGTTGTGCTTCCTGCGTGGCGCTTCTGACAGTTTTGACGCCCGCGTACGGGTGGTCGTTCCAGATCACCTCGGATTCCACCCGTCCTGGTGACGGCGTGCGAATTCCGGACCGTCACCTGTCAAGCATCCCCCCGGCAACGCCGGGCCACCCGGCGGCGATCACCGCGGCACAACCACCGCCACAGCGATCCAGCGCACCATAAGGCCACCGGCCGGACCACGTCAGCCGGATGCCTTCTCCATCACCCGAAGGGCTGGAATCCTGCCGCCGTCCGGTGTGGCGGCTGGCCCCCGGACAGCGAAGAGGGCGCTACGTCCGGTGGGATGACCGGACGCAACGCCCTCGTACAGCTCTGCCCCCGGGAGTACGGGGCCCGAAAAAGGGGAGCCGCTACTCGGCGGCCTTCAGGGCGATGTCGGTGCGGTGCTGCGCGCCCTTGAGGCTGATCTTCGAGACGCCCTGGTAGGCCCGGGTGCGGGCCTCGGCGAGGTCCGCACCGGTCGCGGTGACGGAGAGGACGCGGCCGCCCGCACTGAGCACCTCGCCGGCCTCGCCGGCCCGGGTGCCCGCGTGCAGCACGAACACCGTGCCGTCGGCCGCCTCGGCGTCGGCCAGGCCCTCGACCGGGTCGCCGGTGCGCGGCGCGGCCGGGTAGCCCTCGGAGGCGATCACCACGGTGACGGCGGCGCCGTCGTCCCAGCGCAGGGGCTCCAGCGTGTTCAGCGTGCCGTTGGCGGCGGCGAGCAGGACACCGGCGAGCGGGGTCCGCAGCCGGGCCAGCACGACCTGGGTCTCCGGGTCGCCGAAGCGGGCGTTGAACTCGATCACCCGGGTGCCGCGCGAGGTGAGCGCCAGCCCGGCGTAGAGCAGGCCGGAGAACGGGGTGCCCCGGTGGCGGAGCTCGTCCACGGTCGGCTGCAGGACGGTCTCCAGCACCTCGGCGACCAGGCCCTCGGGTGCCCACGGCAGCGGCGAGTAGGCGCCCATGCCGCCGGTGTTCGGGCCCTCGTCGCCGTCCAGCGCGCGCTTGAAGTCCTGCGCGGGCTGGAGCGGGACCACGGTGACGCCGTCGGTGATCGCGAAGAGCGAGACCTCCGGGCCGTCCAGGTACTCCTCGATCACGGTGCGCTCGCAGGAGGCGGCGTGTGCCAGCGCCTCGGCGCGGTCGGAGGTGACCACCACGCCCTTGCCGGCCGCCAGGCCGTCGTCCTTCACCACGTACGGGGCACCGAAGGCGTCCAGCGCCTCGGCGGCCTCGGCCGGGGTGGTGCAGACGTAGCTGCGGGCGGTCGGGACGTTGGCCCCGGCCATCACGTCCTTGGCGAACGCCTTGGAGCCCTCCAGCTGCGCCGCCTCGCCGGACGGGCCGAACACGGGGATGCCGGCCGCGCGCACGGCGTCGGAGACGCCCGCGACGAGCGGGGCCTCCGGGCCGACCACGACCAGGTCTGCGGCCAGCTGCCGGGCGAGCGCGGTCACCGCCGCACCGTCCAGCTGGTCGACGGGGTGCACCGTCGCCACCTGCGCGATCCCGGCGTTACCCGGGGCGCAGTGCAACTCGGTGACGTCGGAATCTTGGGAAAGAGAGCGGCACAGGGCATGTTCGCGGGCGCCGCCGCCGATGACGAGGACCTTCACGCTTGGAAGGGTAGTCGGTGGCCCGCGGGGGCCGCGCTCCGGTCCCGTCCGAACCTCCGAAGCCCGGGCCGCCGACCAGGCCGAAGACTGGAGGAACCTCCAGTTCCGGGGTTCCCGGACCCCGCCCGTCACGACCGGGCGACAGCGGGGGCTCGCTCGGACGGGTGAAATCCCAGCACCCTCCGAAACTCTCCCACCTCGGCGTGAACGGGTGAATTCCGGTAACGATCGCTGCTGAAGCGCCCCCATGATCAGCCATTTGGCGGTAAGAAGTGCTGTTGGAGAACAACCGGCAGCGGTCGGCGCACGACACCCTGGACGACCGTCCTTCCCGTGTCGCACCTTCTCGTGTCGCACAGCGCGCCGGCTCGAACAGCATGTCAGTTCAGCGTGTCCGTTCAACGTGCCGTCAGGCCCGGCACCCAGCCAGGGCCTCGGCAGTCCGCCCGCCACAGGGAGCCCCACAGGTGAGCCAGCCGGAAATGCAGCCCGAGGAGAGTCCCTGGGGCAAGGAAGTCGGCGAGGAGGACCAACCCGCCGCAGCCTCCCCCGGGCGGGCACCGACCCGTCGCCGCACGGACCTGAGTGCCCGGCAGTTCCCGCTCGGGGACTGGGGCGAGCCCGCCGAACGTCTGGAGGAGCTCTACCGCTGGTCCGAGGAGCGGGCCGTCGAGGCGATCGACTGGTACCGCCGGGACCGGCTCTGGAAGCGCCGCTGGGCGCGGCTGCTGCGCTTCGGGGCGGCCGCCTTCGCCAGCGTCGGGGTGACGGCTCCGCTGGTGGCCCTCACCGGCTCCGCCGACCGGGCGGCCGAGTGGGGGTACGTCGCGCTGGCCGTCTCGGCGGCCTGCTTCGGCGCGGACCGGGCCTTCGGGCTGACCTCCGGCTGGATGCGGGACGTCAGCACCGCCCAGGCCCTGCAGCGGCGGCTGGAGGCGTTCCAGTTCGACTGGGCCTCGGAGTGCGTGCGCGAGGTGCTCGGCCCGACCGAGGGCACAGCCGGCGAGGCGGCCGAGCGCTGCCTGGGTGTGCTGCGGCGGTTCTGCGAGGACGTGTCGGAGCTGGTCCGCAGCGAGACCTCGGACTGGATGCTGGAGTTCCGCGCCACCATGACCAAGCTGCCCACCCAGGCGCCGGGCAGTTGGGGCGGCCGCAACGAGACCGGCGCGGGCGCCCAGGTCCGGATGCTGCCCCCGCTGGGCAACCGTCCCACCATGCCGCGCCAGCGGCCGCCGGAGGGGCCCCTGCGGTAGGGGCTCGGCCCGGGCAACGGGGAACTGCGCGGCCGGGGTGCGGCACCGTACGTACCTGCGGTTTCACGCGGTTCCCCGCACGGTTCCCGAGCCGCTGCGGGTGCCGCTCCCGGGCTGCCGGCCGGCGCCCCGGCCGGCGGGCCCGCCGGGGTCTCAGGCGAAGACGACCATCGAGCCCTGGGAGACGCTGCGGGTGGCCGCCGCGTACAGGCCCGCCCAGGCGTGCCGCTCGCGGGCGTACGGGTGGAAATCGTCCAGCGGCGGGCCGAAGGGCTGCTCCAGGCCGGTGGGGCCGAGCGGGCGGGTGGGCTGCGGCGGGCTGAGCGGGTCTATCCCCAAGACCGGTGCCACCGCGATCAGTTCGCGCAGCAGTCCGTAGGAGGAGCCGAGCGGCCCGCCGGACTCCAACAGGCTGTCGACCACCAGCGGGATCTGGAAGTCGATCGGCACGTACGCGCCCGCGTGGTCGAAGTGCCAGACCAGGTGCGACTGTTCGGCCGTGCTCTCGAACATCTCCAGCAGCTGCTCGTAGTCACTGCCGAGCGCGTCCACCGGGCTGATCTGGAAGCCGGTGACGCCCAGCAGGTAGGCGCGGCGCAGGAAGTGCAGCGAGTCGTAGTCGAACGCGGCTATCGGCTCGACGTCGCCGCTGAAGCCCGGCACGTACTCGTAGACCGGCACCTGGGGCAGCCCGTGCTCGGCCAACGCGTTGTTGTAGCGCAGCAGATCGTCCCGGAACGGGTTCTCGGGGCTCTGGGTCAGCACGTCCACGAGCGGGACGAGCCAGAGGTCGCAGGCCATGGGCCGGCTCGTCCTCTCCGGTCGACGGCAACGACCGCCCACCCTACCGGCCCAGCGCGCCGCCGCCCCCCGGCAGCAGCGGCAGGCCGAAACGGCCGGGCGCGACGAAGCGCGGCCGCGGGACGGCGCCCAGACCCACCGGCGACGCCCCCGGCGGCTCGGTGGCCTCGCGGGCCTCGCGGACCTCGCACGCCTCACGGCTCTCGTGGGTCTCGCACGCCTCGCGGGCCTCGGTCGGGGCGGTGACCGGTCCGGTGGCGGGTCCGGTGGCGGGTCCGGTGGCGGGTCCGGTGGCGACCGGCGCGGTCAGCAGCGGGAGGACGGCGACCGTGTCCAGCGAGTTCCCGGTGAGCCGGGCCAGCAGCTCCACCGTGAAGAGGTTGTACTCGTTGACCATCCGGTGGGCCCCCGGGACGTCCCGCGCCTCGATCCGCTCGACCAGCTCGGTGTGGCGGGCCCAGCAGAGCCCGTCCAGCGTCTCGGCCGACCGCAGGTAGGGCGCCACGAACATCCAGGACTGCACCCGCAGCCAGTCCAGGTAGTCGGCCGTCCGCCGGTTGCCCAGCAGCTGGCCGGCCTCCTGCCAGAACCTCCGGTCGCAGCCGACCAGCACGTCGAGCTGCCCCGACCGGGCGGCCCGGTCGGCCGCCTCGGCCCGGCGGCGCAGCGAGGACAGCCGGTTCCAGTCGTAGCCGCTGCCCAGCGCGCCGAGCAGCCGGAAGGCGCTGTCGGTGAGCATCGCCCGGCTCTCGAAGATCTCCAGGAAGTCGCGCCAGGTGAACTCGGGAACGGTGAATCCCCGGTGGTGCTCCGCCCGGAGCAGCCCCTGCGCGGCCAGGTCGACCAGCGCCTCGCGCGCCGGGGTCGCCGAGACCCCGTACAGTTCGGCGATCTCCTTGACCGTGAAGTTCCGGCCCGCGGCGAGCCGCCCGGCCATCATCTCCTCGCGCAGGGCGCCCGCAATCTGCTCGCGGAGGCTGTTGCGCTGGATCGGGGAGGGGCTGTCACCGACGCCGATCGCGCCTGTACCGACTCTGCCGGACATCTGGGCGACGGGCTCCTCTCCGGGCTCGGGGCCGGGCTCGCGCTCATCCGTTCAGAACGCGACGACGGCTCATCTTCTCAAAAATGAGAGCCGAATGCGCAGGGCTCCGCCGCCGGGTCCGCCGTGCACGGGTCCCGGGCGGGAGGATCGGCGCGGGGAACAGGCAGGAGAACGGCGCGGGAACGGGCCGGGGAGCGGCGCGGGGCCTCAGGCGCGGCGCCGTCACCCCGGCTCTCGCGCGGGCCCCGCGCCGCTCGGCCGGCCCCGGTCCAGGCGCGTCTAGGCGCGCTGGACGGGCGCCGGGATGCCCAGCAGGCGGTCACGGTGGACCGGGAACTCGACCCGGGCCTTCGCCACCTCGGCCGGGTCGAAGTCCACCGTGAGGACCTCCTCGCCGCTGCCCGCCTCGGCGAGCACCCGGCCCCACGGGTCGACCACGATGCTGTGGCCCGCCTGCTCGACGCCGCCGTGGGTGCCGGCGGTGTTGCAGGCCAGCACGAACGCCTGCTCCTCGACCGCACGGGCCCGGGCCAGCAGCGTCCAGTGCTCCCGGCGGCGCTCCGGCCAGGCGGCCGGAACGACCAGCAGCTCGGCGCCGGCGTCCAGCAGGGCGCGGAACAGCTCCGGGAAGCGCAGGTCGTAGCAGGTCGCCAGACCGAGCGTGCCCAGCTCGGTGGTGGCCGCGACGATCTCCTGCCCGGCCCCCATCACCACGGCCTCGCCGCTGTCGAAGCCGAAGCGGTGGATCTTGCGGTAGGTGTGCGCCAGCTCACCGTCGGGCGCGAAGAGCAACGAGGTGTTGTAGATCGGCCCGTCCGGATCGCGTTCGACGATCGACCCGGCGTGCAGCCAGACCCCGGCGGCCTTCGCGGCCGCCGACATCGCCTCCGCAGTGGGCCCGTCGAGGGGTTCGGCGCCGTCCGACCAGGCGTCGTACGCGAACCCTCCCAGCGGCCACAGCTCGGGGAGGATTACCAGGTCAGAGGTGTCCTGAGCCCGTACCAGGGCGGCTGCCCTGGCCCGCCGTTCGGCAGGAGGCTCGTGGTCGGAGACCGCTAGTTGGATCAATGAGGCGCGCACACTACCACCGTCCATAAGACCAGTCCTACGATCGTCACCCGAAAGCGCTGCCCGGCTGTCATCCGGCAGCGTAACGTGCGGTTAGCGCGTGCGCCCGGAAGCCGGGATTCCCGGTCTTCCGCACTCTGGGCGGCGCGGCAAGGAAGCTGACGGAGGGCCGGAGATTCCCGTGACGGACAACCAGACCGTGCAGGCTTACATCGATGCGTGGACCCAGTCCATCGAATCGATATCCGAGTTGGTGGCGCCGCTGCCCACCGACGCCTGGAACCGGCCGACGGAATGCCCCGGCTGGTCCGTCCGCGACGTGGTCTCGCACGTCATCGCGGTCGAGTCCGAGCTGCTCGGCGACCCGCGGCCGATCCACTCGCTCCCGGGTGATCTGCGCCACATCACCGGCGAGCTCGCCCGGTACCTGGAGCTGCCGGTCGACAAGCGCCGCTGCCACACCGCGCCCGAGATGACCGGCGAACTCGACTACACCGTCATCCGCCGCTCCCGCGCGCTGCGCAACGGCCCGCAGGACCCGGACGCCCCGGCCCGCTTCCCGGCCGGCCCGTTCGCCTACGACCTCCCGTACGCGAACCTGCTGCGGCTGCGGGTCTTCGACATCTGGGTGCACGAGCAGGACCTGCGGCGCGCCCTGGGCATCCCCGGCAACCTCGACTCCCCGGCCGCGGTGATCACCCGCGACTTCCTGCTGATGGGCCTGCCGAAGGTGGTCGCCAAGCTGGCGGGCGCCCCGGCCGGGACGACGGTCTCCTTCGACGTGACCGGCCCGCTCGAATTCCTCCGCACCGTCCGGGTGGACGAGGCCGGGCACGGGTCGGTGGACGAGACCGTCAGCCTCGCACCCGACGTCCAGTTCACGCTGGACTGGGAGACGTACCTGCGGCTCGCCTGCGGTCGCGGCCGCCCCGGCCCGGTCAAGATCGAGGGCGACCAGGAGCTGGCGGCCCGGATCCTGGCCGGCTTCGCGCTGACCCCCTGACCCATCGCCCGCACACGGTCAGCGTTACACCGGATCGGGTGCATACGGACGACCGCGCGCGGGGTGGCGCACTTCGCGCTTCCGTACGGTCCGCTGGTACCGATACGTCACCCGTTCGGCCTCGTTGTTCCGGTCAGCCCATAACCGGAAGAAGGAGGGGCGTCATGGACGAGGACGAGATGGAGCTGGTGCGGTCGAGCTTCCCCGTCACGGGGCAGCCGATCAGGGTGGTGGTGATCAACGGCGAGCCGTGGTTCGTCACGGCGGACGTGTGCAAGGTGCTGGGCCGCACCAACCCGAGCGAGACGCTGAGGATCGTTCGACCCGACGACACACGGTCCGTCAACATCCGGCACGTTACCCTCAGAAATTCTGAGGGTAATGACATTCCCGCAGGTGGGAAACCCTACGCGCGCGGTAACCCGATGGTCAGCGTGGTGAGTGAGGCCGGGCTGTACACCCTGATCATGAGGTCGACGAAGGCGGCTGCCACGGCCTTCCAGGAGTGGGTCACGCGTGACCTCCTCCCGTCCATCCGGCGCGGTGACACCGACATCCCGCAGCAGCAGCGGCGGATGGCGGAGACGCTCGCCGAGGCGGTCGGGCAGCAGGTGCAGATCCTGGCCGAGATCGACCAGGACAACGGCGGACCGGGGATCCACGTCCGGTCGGACGGGACGGTGCACTGTCGGCACGGGGAGATGGAGTTCCGCGTGCCGAAGCGCGAGGACGACAGCGGGCCGCCGTTCGGGGCCTACTTCCACTGCGCGAGCGTCGAGCGCGTCGGGATCCGGGGCGGGACGGCCGTCCCCCGCTGCGAGAAGCTCAAGCTGGTCGATCTGATCCGTCGGCTCGCCCACACCCCGCCCGCGCCGGAGCCGATGCCCGAGGCCCCGTCACCCCCGCGTGCGGAGGCGGGCAACAGGCTGCTGCTGGTGGAGGCCGGCTCGCTCCGGTTCCACGCCACCGTCCAGGAGATCGCCGACCTGCTGAAGGCGACGGGCCAGCTGCCCGCGTAGCTGAAGCAGGCAAAGCGCCGTATGCCTGAGTTGAACTCATGCATACGGCGCGTTCATGTCGTCATTACCCTCATTTGAAATGAGGGTATCCGCGTTTCCGCAGGTCAGAAACCCTAAGCCCGCTCCAGCTTCCGCCGCAGCCGCAGGATCGTCGCCGTCCCGAAGAGCAGCGGTACGTACAGCCAGCAGAAGGCCCAGCGGTACGTCTCGGCGGTGTAGCCGGCCGGGCCGGCCAGGGCGTCGAGCAGGACGCCGACGCCGAGCAGGGTGATCACCGTGCCGATGAAGCCGCCCATGTTGGCGATGCCCGAGGCGGTGCCGAGGCGTTCGATCGGGTTGTGGGAGCGGGCGTAGTCGAGGCCGACCAGGGAGGCCGGGCCGTTGCTGCCCATCACGACGAGCAGGACGACCAGCAGCCAGAGCGGCGGGTGCCCGGAGGGCCAGGCCAGGACGAGGGTCCAGCAGGCCGCCGTGCTGCCGATCACGGTCATGGTGATCGGCATCCTGGCCCGGGCGGAGCGCAGCAGCAGGCGGCCGAAGAGCAGCCCGACAAGCATGTTGCTGAGCACCAGCAGCGTCAGCATGCCGCCGGCCTCGGCGCGGGTCATGCCCTGGCCCTCGACCAGGTAGGGCAGGCCCCAGAGCAGTGCGAAGGCGTTGCCCGGGAACTGGGTGGTGAAGTGCACGGCCATCCCGAGCCGGGTGCCGGGCTCCCGCCAGCAGTCCCGGATCTGGGTCCGGACGGAGATCCGGCGCCCGACCGGTGGGGCCGCCGCGGCGACCGCCCCCGGCGGGGTCTCCCGGAGCAGCAGGGCGATCAGCGCGAAGACGCCGATGCCCAGCAGCGAGATGGCGGTGAAGGTGAAGGTCCAGCCCTCGCTGTGCAGGGCCTGGGCCAGCACCACCGTGGTGACCAGGTTGCCGCCCGTGCCGACCAGGCCGGTCAGCTGGGCGACCATCGGGTTCTTGGCCGCCGGGAACCAGCGGGCGGCGATCCGCAGGACGCTGATGAAGGTCATCGCGTCGCCGCAGCCGAGCACCGCCCGCGAGGCGAGCGCGGGCCCGAAGGCGGGGCTGAAGGCGAAGGCGAGCTGTCCGGCGCTGAGCAGCAGGACGCCGGTCAGCAGGACCCGGCGCGGCCCGAAGCGGTCGACCAGCAGCCCGACCGGGATCTGCATCGCCGCGTAGACCAGCACCTGGAGGATCGAGAAGGTGGAGAGCTCGGAGGCGCTGATGCCGAACCGGTGGGCGGCGTCCAGTCCGGCCACGCCGAGGCTGGTGCGGTGCAGTACGGCGAGGACGTAGGCGCTGACGCCGATCGACCAGGCGAACCAGGCGGCCCGGCCGCCGGGCGGCGGCCGCAGGCCCGAGGGTGCGGGGCCCGTGCCGGGTGCGGGGCCCGTGCCGGGTGCGGTGGGGCGGGGACCGGGGACGGCACCGGCGCGGGCGGGGCTGACTGGGTCCACGGTCACCCCGACAGACTAGTCATCCGATCACATGATCGGCCCCGCAGGGGGCGTGCGCTGGACACGAACCACCCGTTTCAGCCCGCCAGGTCAGCCCTTCAGCGTCCAGGTCACCGTCTTGGTCATCCGCTGGTCCCGGAACGCCTCGTCGCGGACCCAGTCCGTGGTGTCCCGGACGGTGGCACTGACGTTCACGCTCCGGCCGGGCGCGAGCGCGAGCGTGTCGGTGTCCAGCCAGGTGCGGTCCGGCGTCTGCGGCTCGACCGGTACGCCGTCCACCCGCCAGTCCACCCGCAGCTGCCTCGGACCGGCCAGCGCCACCGGCCGGACCTGGAGCCGGGGCCGGCCGGAGACCGCGCCCGCCGCCGGTACCGGCGGGTCCATCGGGCTCACCCGGCGGTACAGCTGCTCGATGATCGCCTCCCGGGAGGGCAGGTTGTACGTGCCGCCGAGGGTGCGCATCACCGAGTCGGCGGTCGGCCGGTAGACGCCGTTGGTGCTGCGGTACGCACCGACGGTGCCGCCGCCGTCCGGGGACTGCGCGCCCAGCCAGTGCCACCACTTCACGTGGGTGCGGCTCATCTCCTCGGCGTTCACGGCGGCCAGGTTCGGGTAGTCGGAGTCGTCCGGCGCGCTGTCGTACTCGTCCCCCAGGTCGCCGACCGTGTGCCCTATCTCGTGCTGGATGATCCGCCCGGCGTCGGGGCTACCGCCCGCCAGCGTGGTCACCCCGGTGCCGCCGGCGCCGCCGTACTCGGTGGAGTTGGCGAGCGCGATCAGGTACTGCGGCCCCTCCCCCTCGCCCGCGTACCGGGCGGTGGCGGACTCGTCCGCGCAGAGCAGCCGCGCCGTGCCCTCGCACCAGAAGTGCATGCCGAGCGGGGTGTTCGGCTTGCGGCTGTGGTTCTCCGTCTCGGCGATGCCGGAGACCGGGGAGACCACCTCGACCCGCCGTATGTTGAAGAAGCCCTGGTAGCTGCGGAACGGCTCGATGTCCATCAGCGCGTGCCAGGCCAGATCCGCCTGCCGGCGGAACAGCTCCTGCTGGTCCTCCGTGTAGCCGTCCCCGAGCAGGACCAGGGTGATCCGGTTGGCGGGCGCGCCGGTCCGCCTTATGTCGACGGTCGGGGCGGTGCCCACCGCCCGCAGATCCGCCCGGACGGCTGTGGTGTGCGGCGGGACCGCACGGTCCGGGACCGGACCGGAGCTGCCGATCGCGTCGAAGGGCGCGGGCGAGGCGACCTCCAGCACAGCGGGCAGAACGGCGGCCGACAGCAGCACGAGCGCGGCGAGACTCGGGGCGAGACGGCCAGGATTGCCAGGCGGCATACGGGTGCGTCCTCGGTGCTCCGGTCACCCGGCGGGCGCTCGGGTGGGGGGTCGCGAAGACGTACCCGCACCACGGCGTGGCGCAGACCTGCGGCGGGGAAGGTTCGCCGGTCCGGCCCAATCCGGGGTCGGCCGCACGGGGGTTCGCGCCTGGGGCGCGGGGTGGGGAGGTGGGTGGCTAGGGGTGGCGCAGTCGTAGGGCCAGGTGGGTGGCGAGGCCGAGGAGGAGGCCCCAGAAGGCTGAGCCGATGCCGAGCGGGGACATGCCGGAGGCGGTGGCGAGGAAGGTGACGACGGCGCCGTCGCGGCCCGGTTCGTCGGCGAGGGCGCCGGCCAGGCTGCCCTGGAAGGAGGCGAGCAGGGCGACCCCGGCGATCACTGCGATCAGGGCGTGCGGGAGACCGGTGAAGAGGGTGACCAGGACGCCGCCGAAGCTGCCGACGACCAGGTAGAGCACCCCGGTGGACATCCCGGCGATGTAGCGGCGGCGCCGGTCGTGGTGGGCTTCGGGGCTGGTGCAGATCGCGGCGGTGATCGCCGCGAGGTTGATCCCGGGCGAGCCGAAGGGGGCCAGCAGGACCGAGAGGCCGCCGGTCACGCCGACCAGCAGCCGGTCGTCCGGCCGGTAGCCGGAGGCGCGCAGCACCCCGAGCCCGGGGGCGTTCTGCGAGGCGAGCGCGACGATGGTGAGCGGCAGCGCGAGCCCGACCGCCGCGGACCAGCCGAAGGCGGGGGTGGTCAGCACCGGGTGGACGGGTCCGCCGCCGCCCAGGTGCAGTGGCAGGCCGACGGTGGCGGCGGCGAGCAGCGCGCCGGTCAGCAGCGCGACGGGGACGGCGTACCGGGGCTGGAACCGCTTGGCGAGCAGGAAGGCGGCGAAGCAGCCCAGCACCAGGACGGGCGCGGTGTGCAGCGAGGAGAAGATGCCGGCGCCGAAGGAGAACAGGATGCCCGCGAGCATCGCGTTCACGATCCCGGGCGGGATGGCCCGGATCAGCCGGCCGAACAGCCCGGTCACCCCGAACACCGTGACCACCACGCCGCTCAGCAGGAACGCGCCGATCGCCTCGCGGTACGGGTACGCCCCCAGGCTGGTCACCAGCAGCGCGGCGCCGGGGGTGGACCAGGCGGTGATCACCGGGGTCCGGGTCCACCAGCTGAGCAGCAGCGAGGTGAGCCCGCTGCCGACCGAGACGGCCCAGATCCAGGAGGCGGTGTGCGCCTGGTCGAGGTGCCCGGCCGCCGCGGCCGCCAGCACCACCACCAGCGGGCCGGAGAAGCCCACCGCGATGCACACCAGCCCGGAGAGCAGCGCGGAGAGCGAGGTGTCCCGGCGTACGGACGGGCGGTGGACGGTCTGTTCGGTGGCGGACCCGGCCTGCTCCGCGGTCTGGTGATCTGTCACCGGAGCAGTATCGCCAAGGGGTTGCCGCCCGGCTCGAAAAATATTCTGAACTCACCTGCAACCCCCGGCGGGGATGCACGTCTATCCCTGGGAAGGCACGAAGAGCGGGACCGGCGGAAGCCGGGGGGACGCAGCCACCGGCCGCCTTCATCCAACACACCGTCAGCACCAGGTCCTTGAGGGAACACATCATGCGCGTGTCCGGTATCTCCGCATTCACGAAGAACGTCACCGCCCGTACGCTCCTCGGTGCGGGGGCCACGGCCCTCACCCTCAGTGCCGCTCTCCCCCTGCTCCCCGGCGGCGCCGCGGCCTGGGCCTGCGGTGACGACGCGCCGACGACGGTCTCGGCGGCCCCGGAGCCGCGCCACGCCACGGACCCCATCAGCGCGTTCCTCCCGCCGGCCGCGACCTCGGTGACCGCCGGGAGCAGGGTCGAGATGGGTGTGGAGATGGTCAACACCACCGGCTCCGCCTACCAGCGGATCGCCCCGGGCTTCGCGGTGTTCGGCAGCGCGGACAGCGGCACCCCGGGCAGGCTGGTCAACCTCCAGCCCTCGGACGTGAACCTCGACGTGATGCTGGGCGGGTCCTGGCACCACCTCCCGCTGCACCACACCTGTGACCCGACGCTCGGTGCCGACACCTCGGTCCTCCAGGCTCCGCTGGAGGACGGGCACGCCCACCGGTACCTGTTCCGCCTCGGGCTCTCGGCCACCGCCCCGAAGCAGCTGAAGCAGATCGAGGTCTACTCCGGCTTCCGGGACGCCGACCGCAGGCCGAACATGATCACACTCAAGATCAACCGTCCGGCCGCCGTCCCGCCGAGGGCCCCGACGACCGCCCCCGGCGCGGCCCCGACCACCGCGCCGACCACGGCCCCAGCCAGCACTGCCGTACCCGCCGCCGTACTCGCTGCCGTCTCCCCCGCCGCGCCGCCGGCCGCCGCGGCGAGCGGGACGCCCGCCCCGACCGCGCCGGCTGCCGGCACCGAGGCCGCCCGCACCGAGCTCGCGCACACCGGGCCGTCCGCTCCGGTCGGCTTCCTGTTCGGCTCGGCCGCCGCCTGCGTCGCGTTCGGTGCCGGGGTGCTCCACGTGGTGCGCCGCCGGTTCGTCCGGCGCTGAGAACGCGGAAGGGCCCTGCTCCCACGGGGGTGAGCAGGGCCCTTCCGTCGTACCCGGGTCGGATCAGCCCCAGGTGATGAGGCGCTTCGGGCGCTCCAGGATCGCGGCGGTGTCCGCCAGCACCTTGGAACCCAGCTCGCCGTCGACCATGCGGTGGTCGAAGGAGAGCGCCAGCGTGGTCACCAGGCGCGGGACGACCTTGCCCTTGTGCACCCACGGCAGTTCCCGGACCGCGCCGAAGGCGAGGATGGCCGCCTCGCCCGGGTTGAGGATCGGGGTGCCGGTGTCGACGCCGAAGACGCCGACGTTGGTGATGGTGATGGTGCCGCCCGACATCTCGGCGGGCGAGGTCTTGCCCTGCCGGGCGGTGTCGATCAGCTCACCGAGCGAGACCGCCAGCTGCGGGAGGGTCTGCGAACCGGCGTCCTTGATGTTCGGGACGATCAGCCCGCGCGGGGTGGCCGCGGCGATGCCGAGGTTCACCCGGCCCTTGACGACGATCTCCTGGGCGGCCTCGTCCCAGGCCGCGTTGACCTCCGGGTAGCGCTTGACGGCCGTCAGCAGCGCCTTGGCGACCAGCAGCAGCGGGCTGACCCGAACGCCCTGGCCCAGCTCGCCGGTCTCCTTGAGCTCGCGGACGAGCTTCATCGTCCGGGTCACGTCGACCTGGACGAACTCGGTGACGTGCGGGGCGGTGAACGCCGAGGCCACCATCGCCTGGGCGGTCATCTTGCGGACGCCCTTGACCGGCACCCGGATGTCGCCGCTGCCGCTCGGCACCGCTGCGGACTCCACGGCCACGGCCACGACGGGGGCCGACGGCAGCTCGGCGGGCGCGACGGCCACGGGGGCGGCGGGCGCCGCGGCGGCGTGCACGTCCTCGCGGGTGATCACGCCGTCCGGACCGGTCGGGGTGACGGCCCGCAGGTCGATCCCGAGGTCCTTGGCGAGCTTGCGGACCGGCGGCTTGGCCAGCGGACGCTCACCGGTGACCGGAGCGGCCACGACGGCAGCGGGCGCCACGACGACCGGCGCCACGACGGCAGCGGGCGCCACGGCGGCCGGCGCGGCCGTCTTCCGGGCCCGGCGCTGGGTGCCGCCCGTACGCGGGCCGTACCCGACGAGCACCTCGCGGCGCTCCGGGACGGCCTCCTCGACGGCCGCGGCGGCCTGGACGGCCGGGGCCGCCACCGGAGCGGCGGCAGCGGGGGCGGCCGCCGGGGCGGCCCCCTCGCCGACGGCGACCGAGATGATCGCGGTGCCGACGTCGACCGTCGTACCGGCCGGGAAGAACAGCTGGTCGACCGTGCCGTTGAACGGGATCGGCAGCTCGACCGCCGCCTTCGCGGTCTCCACCTCGCAGACGATCTGGCCGTCGGTCACGGTGTCGCCCGGCTTGACGTACCAGGTCAGGATCTCGGCCTCGGTCAGGCCCTCACCGACGTCCGGCATCTTGAACTCGCGGAGCGAGCGCACTTCAGTGGTCATGGGTCGCTCCTCTCTCAGAACGCCAGCGCGCGGTCGACGGCGTCGAGTACGCGGTCGAGGTCGGGCAGGAAGGCCTCTTCCACCCGGGACGGCGGGTACGGCGCGTGGTAGCCGCCGACCCGCAGGATCGGCGCCTCCAGGTGGTAGAAGCAGCGCTCGGTGAGCCGGGCGGCGAGCTCGGCGCCCATGCCCAGGAAGACCGGTGCCTCGTGCACGACGATGCCGCGCCCGGTCCGCTTGACGGACTCCTCCAGGACGGCGAAGTCGATCGGCGACAGCGAGCGCAGGTCGACGACCTCCAGCTGCCGGCCGTCCTCGGCGGCGGCCGCGGCGGCCTCCTGGCAGACCTTGACCATCGGCCCGTACGCGATCAGCGTCGCGTCGGTGCCGGGGCGGACGATCCGCGCGGAGTGCAGCGACAGGTCGGCGGCGTCGCCGACCTCGGCCTTGTCCCAGTAGCGGCGCTTGGGCTCCAGGAAGATCACCGGGTCGTCCGAGGCGATCGCCTGGCGGAGCATCCAGTGCGCGTCGTGCGCGTTGGAGGGGGTGACCACCCGCAGGCCGGCCGTGTGCGCGAAGTACGCCTCGTGCGACTCGCTGTGGTGCTCGACCGCGCCGATGCCGCCCGCGTACGGGATGCGGACGGTGACCGGCATCTTGATCTGGCCCAGTGCGCGGGCGTGCATCTTGGCGAGCTGCGAGACGATCTGGTCGAAGGCCGGGTAGACGAAGCCGTCGAACTGGATCTCGACCACCGGGCGGTAGCCGCGCAGGGCCAGGCCGATGGCGGTGCCCATGATGCCGGACTCGGCGAGCGGGGTGTCGATCACCCGGTCCTCGCCGAAGTCCTTCTGGAGGCCGTCGGTGATCCGGAAGACACCGCCCAGCTTTCCGATGTCCTCGCCCATGAGAAGGGTCTTGGGGTCGCTCTCCAGCGACTTGCGAAGGGCGTTGTTGAGCGCCTTCGCCATGCTCAGCTGACCAGCCATCAGAGGTTCTCCCCGCCCTCGAAGGACGCCGCGTACGCCTCGTACTCGGCCCGCTCCTCGTCCACCAGTGTGTGCGGCTCGGCGTACACGTGGTCGAAGATCAGGGTCGGGTCCGGGTCGGGCATGCTGCGCACGCCTTCACGCACCCGCAGGCCCAGCGCCACGCTCTCGGCCTCGATACCGGCCAGGAACTCCTCGTCCACGAGGCCCTCCTGCTCCAGGTAGGCCTTGAGGCGGGAGATCGGGTCCTTGGCCTTCCAGGACTCGGTCTCCTCGGTCTCCCGGTAGCGGGTCGGGTCGTCGGAGGTGGTGTGCGCGCCCATCCGGTAGGTGAACGCCTCGATCAGCACCGGGCCGTTGCCGGTACGGGCGTGGTCCAGCGCCCAGCGGGTGACCGCCAGGCAGGCCAGCACGTCGTTGCCGTCCACCCGGACGCCCGGGAAGCCGAAGCCGGAGGCGCGGCGGTACAACGGGATCTTGGTCTGGGTGGTGGTGGGCTCGGAGATCGCCCACTGGTTGTTCTGGCAGAAGAAGACCACCGGCGAGTTGTAGACCGAGGCGAAGGTGAAGGCCTCGTTCACGTCACCCTGGCTGGAGGCGCCGTCGCCGAAGTAGGCGATCACCGCGTCGTCCGTGCCGTCCTTGGTGATGCCCATCGCGTACCCGGTCGCGTGCAGCGCCTGGGCGCCGATCACGATCGTGTAGAGGTGGAAGTTCTTCTCGTTCGGGTCCCAGCCGCCGTGGTTCACACCACGGAACATGCCGAGCAGGTTCAGCGGGTCCACGTCGCGGCACCAGGCCACGCCGTGCTCGCGGTAGGTGGGGAAGGCGTAGTCGCCGGGGCGCATCGCGCGACCGGAACCGACCTGGGCTGCCTCCTGGCCGAGCAGCGAGGCCCACAGGCCGAGCTCTCCCTGACGCTGCAGTGCGGTCGCCTCGGCGTCGAAACGCCGGACCAGCACCAGATCGCGGTAGAGGGCGCGGAGCTCCTCCGGCGATGTCTCCAGCGGGTAGTCCGGGTGCTCGACCCTGACGCCTTCCGGCGTGAGCAGCTGGACCAGCTCCGGCTGGGTGTCCGAACCCGCGCGGAGATTGTCAGGGGCGGCGGGGGCAGCGGCCTTCTTGCGCGCCCTCGTCGTGCTTTTGACGGTCACGTTCACTCCTCGGTCTGTCCGGCCGCCCGGGGTCGCCGGTGACCGGTCCGGTCACCTCCCTGCAAGCACGCGTGGGTGTGCGCACCGTCTGCGGGGCAGGTGGTGTTCCCTTTCCGACGGCGTCCCTCACGAGAACGTTACCCAGAGGCGCCCCTTGGCGCGCTTGCGCTAGGACGTCCTACTTGTTCACGTCCGAGAGCGGCGGGTGTGGCGCAGCTCTCAGCACGGTGGCCGTCAGGACACCTGCGCACGCTATCCGGGCAGAGCCCTCCGCGTAAGGGGGTAACAGGCATCGATTCTGTGTTCGCACCGGCATGGGCGATAGATCCGGTGTACGACGGTATGGGAGCATTTGACCGTGACTGGAAACGGGCGGATCAGGGTTTTCCTGCTAGATGATCATGAGGTCGTCCGCCGGGGCGTACACGATCTCCTCTCGATGGACGGCGACATCGAGGTGGTCGGCGAGGCCGGCACCGCCGCCGAGGCGCTCGCCCGGATCCCGGCCGTCGACCCGGACGTCGCCGTCCTGGACGTCCGGCTGCCGGACGGCAACGGCGTCGAGGTCTGCCGCGAGGTCCGCTCCCGGCAGCCCGGGATCAAGTGCCTCATGCTGACCTCCTTCTCGGACGACGAAGCGCTCTTCGACGCCATCATGGCGGGGGCCTCCGGGTACGTACTGAAGGCGATCCGGGGCACCGACCTGCTCTCCGCCGTCCGCGACGTGGCGGCCGGGAAGTCGCTGCTCGACCCGGTCGCCACCAGCCGCGTACTGGCCCGGCTGCGCGACGGCGGAGAGAAGGAGGACGAACGGCTCGCCCAGTTGACGAAGCAGGAACGCCGCATCCTCGACCTGATCGGCGAGGGCATGACCAACCGCCAGATCGGCAACGAGCTGCATTTGGCCGAAAAAACCGTCAAGAACTACGTTTCGAGTCTGCTGGCCAAGATGGGGATGGAGCGCCGGACCCAGGCCGCCGCCTATGTCGCCCGCCATCAGGCGGATCACGGCCACTGAGCAGATAACTGACACTCTGTCAAGTCCCCCTGCGCCATCCCACTACGCTCTGCTGAGTGACGTACGGCCAGATCATCCTGTGCGCTCCGGCACGCCCGGACAGCTCCGCACCCCCCGTCGGCACCCTCAGCCCCCCCGTCGCGAGAGTGGCGGTCGCGGGGGTGCTGCGCGCCTACCGGGCGGGGGTGCCGAAGGAGGTGATACCGGTGTCCGAGGGGCTGCTCAACCGGGGGTACCGGGTCACCACGGAGACCGGCCGGTACTTCCTGAAGTGCTACGTCGACCGCACCACCGCCTCCCGGACGGCGATCACCGCCCAGCACCGGGCCACCGCCGCGCTGCGCTCCCTCGGGCTGCCGGCCGTCGCGCCGCTGCGGGCCCGGAACGGGCAGACCGTCACCGTGCACGGCGGACGGCGGTTCGCGCTCTTCCCCTGGGTACCGGGCCGGCACCGGCACGGCACCGGGCTGGACCAGCAGCAGTGCGGTGAACTCGGCACGCTGCTCGGGAGCCTGCACGGCGCACTCGGACGCGTCTGCGCCCCCGTACGGCAGCCGGCCGGCCACCGCTCCGCCGACCCCGCCGAGACCGAGCGGCTGATCGCCGACCTGCGGTGGCGGGCCCGGCGCCACCGGCCGCACGACGCCTTCGACACCCTCGCCGAGCAGCGGCTCGCCGAACGGCTGGACCTGCTCGCCGCCCACCGGCACCGGCGCCCGGCCCCCGAGGATGCCCCGCCCACCGGCTGGACGCACGGCGACTTCCACGGCCTCAACCTGCTCTACGCGGACGGGCGGGTCGCCGCGGTGCTCGACTGGGACAAGCTCGGGCTGCGCCCGAGCGCCGAGGAGGCCGTCCGGGCCGCCACGCTGGTCTTCAACGACCAGGAGAGCGGCGTGCTGGACCTCGGCCGGGTCCGCCACTACTCCCGGGCCTACCGCGCCACCGGCGCGGCCACCGCCGACGGGCTGGCGGCGGCGGTGCACCGGGTCTGGTGGGAGCGCCTGAACGACTTCTGGATGCTCCAGTGGCGCTACCAGCGCGCCGACCACCGGGCCGACCCGCTGTTCCCGGCGGCCGCGGCGCAACTGAGCTGGTGGTGCGAGGAGTACGAGCAGGTGCTGGACGCCTTCGCGAACTGAGCCGGCCCGCACCGGCGCGGGCGGGAGGCCCTGCGCGCCCCTGCGCCGGTCGGCCGGGGGCGCGCAGGCGCGGCGCTAAGACCGACCGGCGCATGGTGGGTGGATGAAGGAGCGGCGTCCGGGCCGAGTCTGGGCGGTGCCGACGATGGAGTCCATGCGGAGCATCGGCGACTGAGGAGAAGCCGTCCAGGCGAGAGTCCGGACGCCGCTCCTTCATCCACCCACCATGCGCCGGTCGGTCTACGGCGTCTTGGCTCCGCCGCCCGGCTTGGGGCTGCCGCTGGGCGGCGGAGCCTGGGTGGCCGGGGAGCTGGCCGGCGGGGAGGACGGCGGCTCGCTGGCCGAGTCGGACGGCGTGGGCGAGGTGGAGCCCGTGTCGGTCGGCGAGCCGGAGGGCGAGGTCGACGGGGAGGGCGACGGCGAGGCGGAGTGCGAGCGGCTCGCGGAGGGCGAACTGCTCGGGGACTCGCTCGGCGAGTAGCTGTAGCCGCCGGTACCCGAACCGGTGCCGGTGCTGTTGCTGGTGGTGGTGGAACGGCTCGGGGACGGGGTCAGGCTGTCGGTCGTGGCGGTGTCGCCGGGCGTCGAGACGCTGGTCTGCGGCAGCGTCGGGACCTTCGGGGTCTTGGTGCCGCCGCCCATCGCCAGCACGACGCCGCCGGTCGCCGCGAGCACCAGCACCACCGCGCCGACCAGCCAGAACCAGGGCTTGCGGCCGCGCCCGTCCCGCCCGTCGCCTTCGTCGCCGTAGTGGCCACCGCCACCGCCACCGGCCGGCGGGTAGCCCTGCGACGGGGTGTTGTAGGGGGAGTTCACCTGGTACGGGAGCATCGCCGTCGGCTCGGCGCCGCCCACCGCGCCGAGCGGCGCGGTCATCGCCGTGCCGCCGCTGGACGGACCGTCGTAACCGGGGCGGCCGCCGCTGTGGCCCGAGCCCGCGGCGGCGAGACCCGCGGCGGCAGCCGCGGCAGCCGCCGCTCCGGCCGCGTAGCCCGCACCGGCCGCGCCGTGCATCTCGCGCAGCGCGTGCTGGAGGTGGGCGCGGAACTCGTCGGCGCTCTGGAAGCGGTCGTCCGGGTTCTTGGCCAGCGAGCGCAGCACCAGCTCGTCGAAGGCGCCCGGCACCCGCGAGTTGACCTGCGAGGGCGGTACGGGCGCGTCCTGGACGTGCTGGTAGACCACGGCGAGCGGGGTCTCGCCGACGAACGGCGGACGCAGCGTCAGCAGCTCGTAGAGCATGCACCCGGCCGCGTACAGGTCGGACCGGTGGTCGACGGGCTTGCCGAGCGCCTGCTCGGGCGAGAGATACTGCGGGGTGCCCATCACCATGCCGGTCTGGGTCATGGTGCTGGCGGCGCCGGTGAGGGCGCGGGCGATGCCGAAGTCCATCACCTTGACGGCGCCGCCGGTCGTGATGATCACGTTGGCGGGCTTGATGTCGCGGTGCACGATGCCGTGCTGGTGGCTGTAGGCGAGCGCCTCCAGCACCCCGGCGGTGATGATCAGCGCCTGGTCGACCGGCGGCGCCTCCTCGTCCACCAGCAGCTCGCGGACCGTCCGCCCCTCGACGATCTCCATCACGATGTACGGCGTGGACTCGCCGTCGTGGTGCTCCTCGCCGGTGTCGTAGACAGCGACGATCGAGTGATGGTTGAGCCCCGCGACGGAGTGCGCCTCGCGGGTGAACCGCAGCCGCGCGACGTCGTCCTGGGCCAGTTCGGAGCGGAGCAGCTTGACCGCGACCGTACGGGCCAGCCGTACGTCCTGGGCCGCGAACACCTCCGCCATCCCGCCGCGGCCGAGGCGGTGGGTCAGGCGGTAGCGGCCGTCGCCGACCGTGCCCAGCGGGGCGGCGGTGCCGCGTCCGGGGGTCTGCGCGGCGGCGGGCAGGACCCGCGTCTCGGCGGTGATCTCGGACACCTGGGGGGTCTCACGGGTGGACTCGGCGGAGTCGGGCGTCTGCTCCGCCTCGCCGTCGTCCGGCTGCTTCGTCTCTGCCATCGCTCCTCGCCCCGGGCCCTCGCTCGGTGCGCAGTCGCCCTATCGGTTCCGTCCCCCGAACGCTACCGCTTCGGGAGGCTCAGCGGAGAACGCCCGCCCCGGCGGCGGGTGGCCCGATCCGGCCGTCCGGTCCCAGCCGGAGCACGGCCGCCGGGCGCCGCGAGCCCGTGTACGAGTTGTTCAGGTCCTTCTGCTTCTTCACCGCCACGATCTCGACGATCACCGCGGCGAGCACGATCAGACCGATGATCACACCGACCACCACGAGCGCGGTGAAGCACCCGCTGTTGCTGTTCGCCCGCTTCGGCGCGAACGGCGCGCCCTGCGCCGCCTGGCCGTAGGCCGGCCCGGGGCCGTACGGCGGGGTCTGCGCCTGCTGCGGGAAGGGCTGCGGGGTCGCGTAGTGCTGCGGCTGCTGCACCTGCTGCTGCGGGTAGGGCGGCGGGGTCTGCCGCGCCTGGTACGGCTGCTGCATCTGCGGTTGCGGGTACGGCGGCGGGGTCTGCGGGCCGTACGGCGGCGGCGTGGGCGGCTGGTACGGCTGGAGGATCTGCGGGGACGGGGTCCGGACGTCCCCCATCACCTGCGGGAAGCCGCTCAGCGAGGGTGCGGCGTGCACCGAGCGCGGGCCCTCGCCGATCACCAGCGGCGTGCTGCCCTGGAGCGTGCTGCCGGCCTGCGGGGTGCCGCCGCCGTTCTGCTCGGCCGCCAGGACCCGTTCGAGCTCCTGCCGCATGGTCTCGGCACTCGGGAAGCGGTGCGCCGGGTCCTTGCGCAGCGCGCGGGCCACCAGCGCGTCCGCAGCGGGCCGCACCGCGGGGTTGACGCCGGACGGCGCGGGCGGCTCCTCCTGGACGTGCTTGTACGCGATCGAGAACGGCGAGTCGCCGTCGAACGGCAGTTGGCCGGTGAGCAGTTCGAAGAGCATGCAGCCGACGGAGTAGAGGTCCGAGCGGGCATCGACGCTCTTGCCGAGCGCCTGCTCGGGCGAGAGGTACTGCGGGGTGCCGACCACCATGCCGGTCTGGGTCATCGAGGTCACCCCCGACTGGAGCGCCCGCGCGATGCCGAAGTCCATCACCTTGACGACGCCCTTGCCGGTGACCATGACGTTGCCCGGCTTGATGTCGCGGTGCACCAGGTTCTGGTCGTGCGAGGCCTCCAGCGCGGACAGCACCGCCGCCGTGATCCTCAGCGCCTGCTCGGCGGGCATCGCGCCGTGCTGCCGGATCGCCTCGTTGAGCAGGTCCCGCAGCGCCTTGCCCTCGACGTACTCCATGACGATGTACGGCGTGGTGGCCCCGTCCGGGCCGACGTCCTCGCCACTGTCGAAGACCGAGACGATGTTGCTGTGCTGGAGCCGCGCGACGGCCTGCGCCTCCCGGCGGAACCGCTCGCGGAAGGACTGCTCGCGGCCCAGCTCGGTGTGCAGCGTCTTCACCGCGACCTGGCGGTCCAGCACCGTGTCGTGGGCCAGGTGCACGGACGCCATGCCGCCCTGGCCGAGCAGGTGCTGCAGCACGTAGCGGCCGTTGCCCAGGGAGTGCCCCCCGGCCGTGGTGCCGTACTCGCTCATGGTCCTCTGCTTCCCCGGCGGCCGGGTGTGGCACCGCGGCCGCGACGTGTGGTCCCCGTCCGGACGGGCGGCCCGGGCGCGCGATCGCACAGGCCCTCGGCCCCGCCGACCCCGGCCGTCGGCCGGGGGGCCGACGACTCGGGTCAGGGTATCGGCTCGGAGCCGCCCCGCCCGGCCCAGGGGCGGCGCTGCCACCCCCGATCCGTACTCCGGCCACGCACCACCCGGGGCGGGCCCGGCCCGGCCGGCCGGTCCCTCCGGCACCGCTCCTACAGGTAGGGGCCGGAGCGCAGGCCGCGGCCGTCGTTCGGCTCCTCGAAGTCGTGCTCGGCGCCGTGGCTGCCGGGCGGCAGGGCCCGCCGCATCTGCTCCAACTGCGCGCGGGCGGCCATCTGCTGGGCGAACAGTGCGGTCTGGATGCCGTGGAACAGGCCCTCCAGCCACCCGACCAGCTGGGCCTGGGCGATCCGCAGCTCGGCCTCGGTGGGGATGGTGTCGTCGGTGAACGGCAGCGACAGCCGCTCCAGCTCCTCGACCAGCTCGGGTGCGAGGCCGAGCTCCAGCTCCTTGATCGAGCTCTTGTGGATCTCCTTCAGCCGGACCCGGCTGGCCTCGTCGAGAGGCGCCGCGCGGACCTCCTCCAGCAGCTGCTTGATCATGCTGCCGATCCGCATGACCTTGGCCGGCTGCTCGACCATCTCGGTCACGGGCAGTTCCCGGGGTTCGACCATCTCGCCGTCCCTGGTCCGGCCGAACCCCGAACCCGGCACCGCGCCGATGGGCATCCCGTCCGGGCCGACGATCAGCACCTTCGGGCTGTCCCCCGGCTGTCCGCCCGACGCCTGGTACGACTCCGGCTCTGACGGTTCGTTCATCGGGTTAGTCATAGCTCCTTCATATGCTTCGGGCATGGAGAGGGTCAACTGACTGACCATGATGCAGGGTCCACGGCCCTTCGGCCGGCGACCCCGTGGTCAGCGGCCCTGTGGTCAGCACTCCCGTGGTCAGCACTCCCGTGGTCAGCGGCGCCGCAGCCGCAGGCCCACCAGCCCCAGCCCCGCCCCGATCATCGCCAGCCCCGCACCCAGCGGGAACTGCAGGGTCGAGGGGTCGGTCCACCGCAGCGGGGTGGTCGGGTCGGCGGCGGCCTGGGCGGCCGGGCGCCGCACGGCGGGGGTGGCGGGCACGGCGGGCGCAGCCACGACGGCCGGGTCGGCGGGGTCGGACAGACCTGCCGCGTCACCCGGCGCAGCGTCGCCGGACTGATCGCCGGACTGGTCGGCGGACCGGTCGGCGGACTGGTTGTCGGCCGCCGGGGCCGCTGCGGCGGGCTGCGCCTCGGGGGCGTCCGCCGGGGCCTGCTCGGGGGCCAGCTCCGGCACCGGCTTGCGGACGGCGGGCGGTGACTGCGCCGCACCCGCCGGAACGCCGACGGCCGGGCTCGCGGGCTGGGTCGCGGACGGTACGGGCGACGGGGAGGCGGTGGCACCGGCCGACGGCAGGCCCGGACCGGCCGGGGTGGGAGCCGGGGTCGGGGTCGGGGGTGCAGTGGCCGGATCGGACTCCGCCGGGTCGGGTGCCTGGGTCGGCGGGCAGGGGGTCGGCGGGCACGGCGTGGCGGTCTCGGCGGGGAGCGTGGGGAGCGTGGGTACAGCGGGCATCGTCGGCAGTGCGGGCATCGTCGGCAGCGGAGGCATCGACGGCGGTGGGACGGACGGCTCGGGGAGAACGGGCGCAGGCACAGGCACGGGGACGGCAGGAACAGCAGGGGCCTGCGGCAGCGGCGGCATGGCGCCGTCGGGTATGTACGGTGCCGCCGGGGCAGCCGCACCCACCGCCGCGACCGCCTCGCCGGGGCCCCCCGCCGTACCCGGCGTGCCCGGTCCGCCTGTCGCCGACGCCGGGCAGGCCAGCAGCAGCGGGACGGCCAGCCCGGCAGCGGTCAGGGCCGCCCATCGGCGGGACGCGGCACAGCCGCTCGGCAGGGCGGAGAGGAGCTCGGAGAACACGCACGGAATTGCGGCCACGGACGGACGTCCTTCCGACGGCCGGCCGCGCTGGGACGCGGACGGCGGCGGGACAGCTCCGGACCAGCGTCACACATTCCGTCATTCCGGGCATTTCCACCGAAAAACGCCTACTGGCGGGCCGGGGCCGGATGCTCGGCCGGGCGCTGTGCCGGACGCTGAACCAGGCTCGGGGCCGGGCGCTGCGCCGACTGCGCCGACCCGGTCGGCGGCCGGAAGAGCTGGGCAGGCTGGAAGGTGCGGCGGTAGGCGCTGGGCGAGACACCGATCGCCGCGTGCAGGTGCTGGCGCATCGAGGTGGCCGTCCCGAAGCCCGCGCGGTCGGCGATCAGGTCGATCGGCAGGTCGGTGGCTTCGAGCAGGTGGCGGGCGAGGTCGACGCGCTGGCGGGCCAGCCACTGGCCGGGGCTGAGGCCGGTCTCGGCCCGGAAGCGGCGGGTGAAGGTCCGGGTGCTCAGGGCCGCCCGCCCGGCCAGGTCGGCCAGGGCGAGCGGCCGGTCGAGGTGCTCCAGCGCCCACTGGCGGGCGGCGGCGGTGGAGCCGGCCGACGGCTCGGGAACGGGACGTTCGATGTACTGGGCCTGGCCGCCGTCCCGGGCGGGCGGGACGACGCAGTCCCGGGACACCGCACTGGCGACGGCGCTGCCGTGCTCGCTGCGGATCAGGTGCAGGCAGAGGTCGATCCCGGCGGCGACCCCGGCGGAGGTGAGCACGTCGCCGTCGTCGACGAAGAGCACGTCCGGGTCGACGGCGATCTTCGGGAAGAGCCGGGCCAGCCGGTCGGCCAGCCGCCAGTGCGTGGTCGCCGGACGGTCGTCGAGCAGCCCGGCCGCCCCCAGCACGAAGGCGCCGGTGCAGATCGCCACCAGCTTCGCCCCCGGCCGCACCAGCGCGAGCGCATCGGTGACCTCGGCCGGCAGGCGGCCGTCCGCCATCACGGAGCCCAGAGCGTGCGAGGGCGGGATGACCACGATGTCCGCCGTGGCCAACGCCCGCGCGTCGTGCTCGACGCTGATGCTGTAGTCGGCGTCGGTGCGCACCGGACGCCCGTCCAGGCTGCAGGTGACCACCTCGTACAGCCGGCCGCCCGCCTGGTCGACGGCCGCTCCGAAGATCCGGGCGGGAATGCCCAGCTCGAACGGGACGACACCGGGAAGCGCGAGAACGACGATACGGGCCATGGCCCGATTCTTTCAGATGATGGCCCCCGGGCCACTGCCGCTCTCCGCGCCCGTCCAGCAGTCTGGTGCTGCGCCGCAGATCGGGCGGCCTACCGACAGTGGGAGAACGGCCATGAGCGAGAACGGTTCGAACGACGCCTCCGGCGCCCGGATGCGGGCGATGGGCACGACGGAGGCGGGCGGCCCCGAGGTGCTGCTCCCGGTCGAGATCGCCCGCCCGGTGCCCGGGCCGACCGAGATCCTGGTCCGGGTGCACGCGGCCGGGGTCAACCCGGTGGACTGGAAGCGCCGGGCGCGCGGCGGCGCCCCCGCCGGGGAGCTGTTCGTCCCGGGCTACGACGTCTCCGGGGTGGTGGAGGCCGTCGGCGACGGCGTCCTGCTGTTCGCCCCCGGCGACGAGGTCTTCGGCATGCCGTGCTTCCCGCACCAGGCCCGGGCCTACGCCGAGTACGTCACGGCCCCGGCCCGGCACTTCGCCCTCAAGCCGGCCTCACTGGACCACACCCGGGCCGCCGCCCTGCCGCTGGCCGCACTCACGGCGCGCCAGGCCCTGGTGGACATCGCGGACGTACGGCCGGGCCAGCGCGTCCTGATCCACGCCGCGGCGGGCGGCGTCGGCCACCTCGCCGTCCAGATCGCCAAGGCGCTGGGCGCGTACGTGCTCGGCACCGCGAGCGCCGGCAAGCACGCGTTCGTCCGGTCGCTCGGCGCCGACGAGGTGATCGACTACACCACCACCGACTTCGTCCGGGCGGCCCGGGACATCGACGTCGTGGTCGACCCGATCGGCGGCGAGAACGCCGTCCGCTCGCTGCGGACGCTGCGCCCCGGCGGCCGCCTCGTCCAACTCCTGCCCGACGCACCGGTGGAGGCCGCCCGGGCGCAGGGCCTGGAGGCGGGCTTCATGCTGGTCGAACCCGACCGGGCCGGCCTGCGCGCCATCGCCGCCCTGGTCGACTCCGGCCGGCTGCGCGTCGAACTCGACACCGTGCTGCCGCTGGCGGAGGCGGCGAAGGCGCACGCGCTCGGCGAGACGGACCGCACCACCGGGAAGATCGTCCTCACCGTCACGGAGTAGCCCGGCCGGGCCCGCGCAGCCCTGAGCAGGCGTACGAAAGCGGTACGCGTAGGCGGTACGCGAAAGCCGTACAGGACGGGCGGTGCCCGGCACGGTCGTACCGTGCCGGGCACCGCCCGTCCTCCGTTCAGGGGCGCCCGGTCAGGACAGGACGCTCCAGCTCTGCCCGGCCGCGGCCGGGTTGGCCGGGTTGGTCATCCCGGTCGAGCCTGCGCCGGTACCGGCGACGTCCAGGACCAGGCCGTTGCCGACGTTGGTGACGGTCAGTGCACCGGCGCCGTTCTGGACGACCTTCCACTTCTGCCAGGGGTTGTTGGCCGAGGGGTTGAGCAGGTAGGCGCTGCCGACCCCGCCGCCGCCGGCCAGCACGGTGTGGTTCTGGGCGGAGGTGTAGCAGTTGTCGGTGATCGTGACGGTGCCGTCCGCGTTGGGCGTGAACAGCCACTGCTGGGCGGCGCTGCCGCTCTGGTAGGCGTTGATGTCGGAGTTGGCGCCGACGGAGGCGTTGCAGCCGCCCTGGACTTCGAGCGCCTGGCCGCCGGTGCCGCCCGCGCTGATCGCGTGGTACTTGCCGTCGCCGACGACGCTCGCCCCGCTGCCGCCGGTGCCGCCGCCGCCCATGCCGATGCTGCCACCGGCGATGCGCAGGAGCGTGACGCCGTGCGCGGGGATCCAGCTGCCGCCGACGGTGCCAGTGAGGGTGCCGGTCGCGCCGGTCCACAGGTCCCGGTAGGAGTAGCTGGAGCCGGTCAGGCCGAGGGCCGCGAAAGTGGCACTGGGCATGGCCCAGTTGCTCGGGTCCTGGTTGACCAGCGCGACGGCCAGGTCACCATTGGCGAGCTGGCGCTTGAGGATCACCGGGGCCGTCTGCGAGGCCGGGTAGTTGGGCATGGTGCCGACCAGGGTGGCGGGCTTGCCGAGGCTGTCCTGGTCGACGGCGATCATGTCGGGGTTCTTCAGCAGACCCAGCGCCGAGGAGTTGATCCCGGTGGACCAGGTGTAGCCGTTCGCGGTGTGCTGCGAGTCGGCGGTGGCGCGCAGGTCGGCGCCGGAGATGAGCGGGGCGGCCATCATCGACAGGACGGACAGCTCGGTGCGCGACTCGTCGTCGGTGAACGGCTTGTTGCCCTTGTAGGTGTCGGTGACGCCCCAGACGCCGCTGGTGTCCTGCCAGCCGGCGAACATCATGTCCATGTCGTTCCAGCTGCCCGGGTGCGCGTTGCCCGGGTACTTCAGGGCCGTCTGCAACTGGCCGTTGTAGAGCACGCCGTCCAGCTCACTGTCCCGGTCGCCGCCGATCCGGCACAGGTTGGCGACCTGGCCGCACCACACACCGGTGGGGTAGTAGCCGGCGGCCTGGTGCGGCTGGACACCGGCGGCCACGATCAGCGGATCGGTGCGGGCCGGGTCGTTGGCGCTCAGCAGCTCGGGGATGCCGGTGTGCGCGGGCTGCGCGGACAGGCTGAGGGTCACCTTCGGCCGGCCCGCGGCGGCGGTCGCCGCGTCCAGGGCGCGCTGGAAGGTCTGCGTCCGGGCGTAGATGGACTGGGTGAGCTCCTTGCCCTCGCCCTGCGGGTAGTAGCTGTAGCCGTTGAGGGTGATCGTGGGGCCGTACGGGCAGTCGTCGTACTTGACGTAGTCGACACCCCAGGAGACGAAGTCGTTGGCGTCGGTGGTCTCGTGGCCCAGGCTGCCGGGGTGGCCCTGGCAGGTGGTGTACGTGTCGGTGGCGTACAGGCCGAACTTCATGCCCTTGCTGTGGGCGTACCAGGTCAGGTACTGAATGCCGTTCACGGTCTGGCCGTTGACGGTCTGCGAGGGGAACGAGCCGGGGTCGGTGACCAGGTGGCCGCTGGTCGGGTCGTTGCCGGAGCCGTCGGTGCCGGAGACCGGGTTGCCGTTGCCGTCGTACAGCTGCATGGCGTTGTCGCCGGTCTTCACGAAGTCCGTGGTCTGGCCGCTGCGGTGGCGCATCGACCAGCCGTCGTCCACGGTGACGGTGTTGTAGCCGGCCTGCACCAGGCCGTTGGCCGACATGAAGTCGATGGTCTGCTTGACCTCGGCCTCGGTGACGGACGGGCCCATGGTGTTCCAGGAGTTCCAACCCATGGGCGGGGTCAGGGCGTTGCCGTTGCCGAGGGCCGCGGCCGGAACGGCGGTGACGAGGGCGGTGGCGCCGAGGCCGGAGACGGCGAGGGCCATGGCGGCGAGCATGCCGCCGACGCGGTGTGGCGATGTGCGCATGTGGGGGCTTCCCAGGTGGGGGAGGGCCGTGGCGGGGACCACCCCGGGGGGCGGCCCCCGCCACGGCTGGCGGGGGTCGGCTCTGAGCTCTGGCGCACCGAGATGTTCATCCGGGGGAGGGCACGGCGGCGCCACGGGCACTGCGGTGGGGGACATGACGACAGGACCCGGCGACTTGCCGTCGGCGCGGAGCCGAGCTGGCGGAATCGCCGGGCCGTCTACTTCGACGGTGGTGCCATACGATATTGCACTGCTCAGAAACCCACAAGAGTCAACACAAAAGCCCATCGCCAGCTTCTCCCCGCGTCTCGGCCTGTTCCGCGACGACCCGGTGGTCTGGCGCACCTTCGCCTTCTCCCTCGGCGTCTTCGTCTTCTGCATCACCCGCGGCACTGTCCATCGGCGCCCGCAGGGAGGTCTCGACCGCCCTCCCGGTGATCGCAACGCTCCTGGCGCTGGTCTGCAGTGGCGCCACGGGGTGCTGCGGGAACGGCTCGCCTGGGTGGAACGTCTGCTGGGGGGCGGCTTCCCCGTCATCTGGGCCTCGACCGCGGCAGCGGACGCCAGCAGCGGCTGACCGGCGCAGCCGCCCGCACCGGACCGCCGCCAACCGGCTGACATCCATGGCGGGTCGAGGATCCACTCTTCGGGGCTCCTGGGACCATGGCGCCCATGGCACCCAGGGCAGGCGCTCCCGAGAGGTCGGCAGCAGCGGGATTCGTCCTGCTGACGCTAGCGGCCGGACAGTTCCTGATGGCGCTCGACAGCTCGGTCATGAACGTCTCGATCGCGACGGTCGCCGACGACGTGGGTACGACCGTGGCCGGGATCCAGGGCGCCATCACGGCCTACACGCTCGTGATGGCGATGTTCATGATCCCCGGCGGCAAGGTCGGCGCGCTCATCGGCCGCAAGCGTGCGTTCACGATCGGCTGCGGCGTCTACGGCTGCGGATCGCTGACGACGGCGCTCGCACCGAACCTGCCCGTGCTCCTGCTCGGCTGGTCGTTCCTCGAAGGGATCGGGGCGGCGCTCATCCTGCCCGCGATCGTGGCGCTCGTCGCCGGCAACTTCGCGGCCGAACGCCGGCCCGCCGCCTACGGACTCGTCGCCGCCGCAGGAGCTGCGGCGATCGCCGTCGGGCCGCTCATCGGCGGAGTCGCGACGACGTACTTCTCCTGGCGCTGGGTCTTCGCCGGTGAGGTCGCGATCGTGGTCGGCATCCTGGTACTCACCCGCCGCATCGCAGACGCGCCGACCGACCAGCGCCCGCGCATCGACCTCGTCGGCGCCGTGCTCTCCGCCCTCGGGCTCGGGGTCTTCGTCTACGGCGTGCTCCGCTCGTCCGAATGGGGCTGGTTCCTGCCGAAACCCGACGCACCTGCCTGGCTCGGCATCTCCCTGGTCGTGTGGCTGATGCTCGCCGGGCTTCTCCTGATCCGGCTCTTCCTGCACTGGGAGGCCCACCTCGTGGAACAGCGCAGGGAGCCTCTGGTGGACCCGGTCCTGCTGCGCAACCGGCAACTCACCGGCGGCCTGACGATGTTCTTCTTCCAGTACCTCGTGCAGATGGGCGTCTTCTTCCTCGTACCGCTCTACCTGTCGGTCGCCCTCGGTCTGTCCGCGCTCAAGACCGGCGTACGCATCCTGCCGCTCTCGCTGACCCTGCTGGCGGCCGCGATCCTGATCCCACGCCTGCTCCCGGACGTCTCGCCACGGCGGGTGGTACGACTCGGGATCCTCTTCCTGTTCGCGGGGGCGCTGGTCCTGCTGGCCGCGCTCGACACGAACGCGGGCGCCGAGATCGTCACCGTCCCGCTCCTGCTGATCGGGCTCGGCATGGGCGCGCTGGCGTCCCAGCTCGGGGCTGTCACCGTCTCCGCCGTGCCGGACGAGCAGAGCGCCGAGGTCGGCGGCATCCAGAACGCCGTCACCAACCTCGGCGCCTCGATCGGCACCGCACTGGCCGGGTCGATCCTTGTCGCCGCGTTGACGAGCTCCTTCCTGACCGGCATCGCGCAGAACCCGGCCATCCCGGACCAGGTCAAGAGCCAGGCGACCGTAAGACTGGAGAGCGGCGTGCCCTTCCTGTCGGACGCCCAGCTCCGGACCGCCCTCGACCAGGCGGGCACCAGCACGGAGGTGAGTCGCGCCGCGCTCGACGCGAACGCCGCGGCCAGGCTCGACGGTCTGCGCGCCGCGCTCGCCATCCTCGCCCTGACCGCCCTCCTCGCGATGTTCTTCACCCAGCGGATCCCGACGAAGCAGCCCCGCTCGACGGAACACGCCTGACGGCAAGGCCGGACGACGCTCTCGGTACGGGGGTGGCGGCTGCGGACTCAGACCTGGAGGACGACCTTCCCGACCTGCTCGCCGACCTCCAGGACGCGGTGCCCGGCGCCCGCCTCGGTGAGCGGCAGCACCCGGTCCACGACGGGCTTGACCACGCCCGACTCGATCAGCGGCCAGATGTGCTCGCGCACCGCCGCCACGATCGCCGCCTTCTCCGCCAGCGGACGGCCGCGCAGGTTGGTCGCCACCACCGCAGCGCGCTTGCGCAGCATCGTGCCGAGGTCCAACTCGCCCTTCACGCCGCCCTGCAGGCCGATGATCACCACTCGGCCGTTCACCGCCAGCGCGTCCACGTTCCGCTGGAGGTACTTGGCACCCATGATGTCCAGGATCACGTCGACCCCGGCGCCGTCGGTGGCCTCCCGGACGGCCTCGACGAAGTCCTGCTCGCGGTAGTTGATCCCGACGTCCGCACCGAGCTCCCGGCAGCGGGCCAGCTTCTCGGCGCTCCCGGCCGTCACCAGCACCTTGGCGCCGACCGCCTTGGCCAGCTGGATCGCCATCGTCCCGATCCCGCTCGCGCCGCCGTGCAGCAGCACCGTCTCGGTGGGCCGCAGATGGGCCACCATGAACACGTTCGACCAGACCGTGGCCGCGACCTCGGGCAGCGCCGCCGCCTCCACCAGGCTCAACCCCTTGGGCACCGGCAGCAGTTGGCCCACCGGCACGGCCACCCGCTCGGCGTACCCGCCGCCGGACAGCAGCGCGCAGACCTCGTCGCCCACCGCCCACCCGGACACCCCGGCCCCGAGCGCGACGATCCGCCCCGAGCACTCCAGCCCCGGGTACGGCGAGGCACCGGGCGGCGGGCTGTAGTGCCCCTGCCGCTGCAACAGGTCAGCCCGGTTGACGGCGGTCGCGACCACCTCGACCAGCACTTCACCCTCACCGGCGACCGGGTCGGGGACTTCGGTCCACTTGAGTGCCTCTGGTCCGCCGGGCTCGGGAATCGTCATCGCATACATGCCCCGAACCTACTGCCCAGCTGCGCGGGGACCGTAGTTTTCGGCAAGACCCGGGACGCGTGGCGCCCCTCGGGCTGCGGATCGCCTCCCGGACCCGGGCGGCGCTCGGCGCTCGGCGGCTACCGCCCGTTCGGGACGTACCCGAGCTCCACCGGACCGCCCGGCTCCCTGCCCGCCAGCCAGTCCACGCGGACGGCGGCGAGCAGCGACGGGAGCTGCGGGGGCCAGAGCGGGTCCGCATCGGGGTGGGCCAGGTCGGCCGGGGTCCACCAGCGCCAGCCGAGGATGCGGTCCTCGGCGTGGACCGCGCTCACGTCGCCGTGCGGGCCGCGGCGCGGGCCCCGGCCGAGGAAGATGTGCTCATGCTGGCGGACGGGGGTGCCGTGCCAGGTGAAGTCGTGCTCCCAGGTGCAGAGCAGCGGGCCGGGTACGACGTCCGGCCAGCCGGTCTCCTCCGTGAGTTCGCGGCGGGCGGCCTCCTCCGGGCTCTCGCCCGGCTCGATCCCGCCGCCGGGCATGTTCCAGTGGACGCCGACCTCGCTGTTGTCGGACCGCAACAGGAAGACCGCGCCGTCGGGGGCCAGTACCGCCGTTCGCGCGGCGCTTCGGGGGGTTCTCATCCGGGCACCCTGGCACAGGGCACCGGCGCCGTCGAGTACGTGATCCGGCGCGCAAGGGGGCCGGACCGGGGGGGGTACCGGCGGCAGCATCACCCCGTCCGCGCGTTCGCCGGGTGGATGGTGATGACGCGGTCGGTGAGCTGGAGGACGGCGGCCTCCGGGTCGGTGTAGTTGATCATCCGGTGCCCGCGGACCACCGCGACCACCAGGTCCGCGCAGTCGCGGGGGCTGCGGCCGGCCTCGGCCCGGGTGACCGGGCGCTCGATCACGTCCAAGCCGGTGCCGTAGGTGAGCAGGTCCTCCATCACGGCCCCGGCGTGCGGGCTGAGCATCGACATGCCGAGCAGCCGGCCCGCCGAACTGGAGCTGGTCACCACCAGGTCGGCGCCGCTCTGCCGCAGCAGCGGTGCGTTCTCGTCCTCCCGGACGGCCGCGACCACCGTGGCGGACTTGTTGAGCTGACGGATCGTCAGCGTGATCAGCACGGCGGTGTCATCACGCTCGGGAGCGACCACCACCCTTGCGGCGGAGGGGAGTTCGGCCCGCAGCAGGGTGTCCGTCCGGGTGGCGTCGCCCAGGACGCCGACCAGGCCGTCCCTGGCCGCCTGGTCGAGCACCTTGCGCTGCGGGTCGACGACCACGATCGAGTCCTTGGCCACGCCCTGCCCGACCAGGGTGTCGACGGCGCTGCGCCCCTTGGTGCCGTACCCGACGACGACGGTGTGCTCGCGCACGGTGGACCTCCAGCGGTTCAGCCGCCACTGCTTGCGGGTGCGCTCGGTCAGCACTTCGAGGGTGGTGCCGACCAGGATGATCAGGAAGAGCACCCGCAGCGGGGTGATCACCAGGATGTTGGTGAGCCGGGCACCGTCGCTGACCGGCGTGATGTCGCCGTAGCCGGTGGTGGAGAGGGTGACGGTCGCGTAGTACGCGGCGTCCAGGAAGCTCACCGTGTCGTTCGCGTTGTCGTGGTAGCCGGACCGGTCCAGCCAGACGATCAGCGTGGTGGCGAGCAGCACCGCGAGCGCGAGCGCCAGCCGCAGCCCGACCTGCCGCAGCGGTGGCGCGGCGGGCCGGGCGGGCAGCAGGATGCCGTCGAGGTCGGGGCGGGCGCCGCCGGGCCTCACGGGGTCGCCAGCAGCTCGACCCCGGCACCGGCCGGCAGGCCGCCGGGCGGGACGACCGCGAGCGCCTCGGCCAGCGCCAGACCGCGCAGCATCGCCGGGCCGTCGAAGGCCAGCGGCAGGACGCCGCGCTCCCCCCGGACCACCGGCAGCAGCCTGGTGTCGGCCGGGTGCCCCGGGAGGACGACGGCGGCGGTCTCCGGCCGTGCCTCGGGGGCCGGGCGCCCGGAGAGGGCGTGCAGCAGCGGCAGCGCGAGGGTGACGGCGCCCGCGACGGCGGCCAGCGGGTTGCCCGGCAGCCCCACCAGGTGGCGTCCGCCGGGCAGTTCGGCGAGCAGCATGGGGTGCCCCGGACGGACGGCGACACCGTCGACCAGCAGCCGGCCGCCCGCCGCCGCCAGCGCCTCGTGCAGGAAGTCGACCGGCCCGGCCGCCGTACCGCCGGTGGTGACCACCACGTCGGCGGGCGAGTGCCGGACGGCGTCCCGGAGCAGCCCGAAGTCGTCCCGGACGTGCCGCCGGCCGATCAGCTCGGCCCCGGCGGCGTGCAGCCAGGGCGGCAGCAGCGGGCCGAGGGCGTCCCGGACCAGCCCGGCCGACGGGAGGCCGGAGTCGACGAGTTCGTCGCCGAGCACCAGCAGTTCGACGGTCGGGCGGCGGTGCACGGTGAGCCGGTCGTGCCCGCAGGCGGCGGCGAGGCCGAGCACCGCCGGGGTGACGGGCGTCCCCGCCGGGAGCAGCGGCTCACCCCGGCGGCACTCCTGGCCGCGCGGCCGGACATCCTGCCCGGGGGGCACCGAGCCGGTGCCCAGCGCGTGCAGCAGCCCGGGCCCGAGACCCTGGCCCGTGGCGGTGGCAACGGCGGCGGGGGCGCCGCCGTCCGGGACGGTACGGCCGTGTTCACGGCGCAGGACGGCCGTGGCACCGGGCGGGAGCTGGGCTCCGGTGGCGATCTCCACCGCCTCGCCGTCCGCGATCGGCGCGCAGGGCTGCCCGGCGAGGACGCGGCCGACCGTCCGCCAGGGGCCGGGGCCGGAGACCGCCCAGCCGTCCATGGCGGAGGTGTCGAAGGCGGGCAGGTCGGTCAGGGCGGCGAGCGGCACGGCCAGGGTGTGGCCGAGGGCGTCCGCGAGTGCGGCCTCGATCGCGGGCAGCGGGCGGCGGCCGGCCAGCCGGGCGGCCCGGCGGGCCTGCGGCCAGGAGCAGTCGGTCAGGTGCCGCTGCGACGGTCGGCCGGCTTCGGTCACGTCGGAGAGCGCGGTCAGGCCGTTCACGCCGGCCCTGCGCCGGGCGCGGCCCCAGGTGCGGCTTCAGGTGCGGCTTCCGGTGCTTCGGCGGCCGCCGCTGCGGCCCAGCGTTCGGCCAGCGCCGCCGCACGGGCGCTCGCGGCGGTCACGGCGGCCGGGCCGCCACCCTGCTGGGCGGCGGCGTAGCCGATCAGGAAGGCCGTCAGCGGGGCGGCCGGCCGGGCCACCCCGTGCGCGACCACCCGGGTGAGGTCGAGCAGCCCCCGCACATCGACGTCGAGGTCGATCCCCAGTTCGGTGCCGACCTCGGCGATCCAGTCATCCAGCGTGCGCTCCATAGCCCCCATGCTGCCTGATTCCGCGCCGCACGGAGGGTTCCGGTGATGACCGTCGCGCGTCGTTCCGCTCACCGGCCGGGCCGACGGGCTGTGAGGACGGGCTCAACGGGCCTCCCGCTGCTCCCTGCGCTCCCTGCGCTCCCGCTGCTCCGTCCGCTCGCGCTCGCGCTCGCGTGCCTGCGCGAGCTCCTCCCAGGTGTCGCAGTCGTACGCCGCCCCGGCCGGGTCCGCGAGCCGTACGGTCCGCAGCGGGGTGGTCAGGCGGCGCAGCGGGAGCCCGGAGGGGTCGCCGAGGGCGGCGAGCGAGGCGCGCAGCGCGGCCGTCCGGTAGGCGGCGGCCAGCGGCTGGTCGCGGCCGGCGGCGTCGACCAGCAGGGCCGCGTCCGCCGCCTCGTCGTCGAGGGCGGCCAGCAGCCGGGCGGCGGTCGGCCGGTCGAGGAAGGGCAGGTCGGCGGCGAGCAGCAGTACCCGGTCGGCCGTCACCAGGGCGAGCCCGGCGGCGATCGCGGCCACCGGTCCGCCGCCGGGCGGCTGCTCGCGCGTCCAGCGGACGCCGTCCCGGACGGTCTCCCGCCGGGGGCCGACCACCACGGTCGTCCCGGCGTCCCGGCAGGCCGCCAGCACCCGGTCGAGCAGGGTCTGCCCGCCGACCAGCTGGGCGGGCTTGTCCGCTCCGCCGAGCCGGCGGGCACCGCCGCCCGCCAGCACCATCGCGTCGTAGGCCGTCATGGGCCCAGTATCCGGCCCGTGGCGGGAATCCCGGCGGGTACGGGCCCGCACGCCCCCGGCAGGGCTCCGCCTCAGGGGCCCTCGATGATCTCGGCGTCGACGATGCCGTTCTCGTCGGGCTGTGGCAGGCGGCGTTCCAGGGGGCGGCGGGCGGTGTTGGCGGCCGCCCCCAGCTCCAGGATCGCGGGGAGGGTCAGGCCGCCGTAGCGCTCGTTCACCGCTGCCACCAGGGCCTCGGCGTCGTGCGGGTGGTCGGCCAGGGCCTGGTCGAAGTCCTGGAGGTACTCGCTGGTGAAGGTGAGCACCCGCATCGCGTCGTCGTCGGCGCCGGGTGCCCGGTGGCCCGCGATCACCCGTTCCACGCCGAGGTCGGCGATCCGGGACAGGTTGTCGATCCACTCGACGCGCTGCGCGGGTCCGGTGTCGGCCGTCCAGACGTGGGTGCCGTTGTAGACGAAGTCGCCCGCGACGACGGTGCGTGCGGTGGGCACGTGCACCATGGTGGAGGCGGCGCAGTCGGCCTGGCCGAGGTGCAGCACCCGGATCAGCTGACGGTCGATCATCAGCGGCTGCGGGAGCAGCGGTGCGGGCAGCAGCGGCTGGTCGGGGATGTCGTCGCCGTACACCGGCTTCCACTGGGCCACCTTGGCGGCGGCCGTCCGGGCGATGGCGTCCACCACGGGTGGTGCGGCCAGTAGTTGGGCCTCGGGGAAGAGCCGGAGCACCTCCTCGACGCCGAAGAAGTGGTCCGGGTGCTGGTGGGTGATCACGATGGCCAGCAGCCGGCGGTCCTTGCCGGCGATCCACTCGGCGAGCTCGCGGCCGGCGCTGCGGGTGAGCTGGGCGTCCACCAGGATGGCGGTGCGCTCGCCGATGATCAGGCTGGAGGTGGCGAAGAACGCCGTCTCGGGACCGGTGAACACCTCGACCCGCAGCGGAGCGGCGGCCGGAGTCCCGGGGCCGCCGCCGGCCGGGTCGGCTCCGGCGGTCTGGTCGGTCGGGGACGGTGTCACATCGGCTCCCTGGTCGGCTCGGCGGGCCCAGGCCGGGTCCCGTACGGGACCAGCTTGGGTTCACCGACCCCGGATTGCCCGGTAGGCGCGCCCGGGCTCCGCCCGATCACGGCTGTGACGGAAAGGGGCGCGGGGAGCTGGGCGAGCTCGGAAGGCGACGACCTGTGCCCTTCCGATTTCGCGCAGTTCCTCGCGCCCCTTGCTGTGGCTGAGCAGCAGCGACTACTTCTGCTTCTTGCCGGTGAGCTTCTGGATGCGGGCGTTGATGCCCCAGCCGGTGACGCGGAAGAGGGCTTCGACGAGGATGTTGCGGCTCATCTTGGAGGCG
>NZ_BAAANT010000029.1:0-91387 GCF_039529945.1 Kitasatospora kazusensis
CCTTGCCCAGCACCGGCAGACCCGCGTTCGGCATGCAGGACAGCCCGATCCGGGCGTTCTTCGCCAGGTAGCGCAGGTGCTCGCTCATCTCCGCCGGGCCGGTCGCACAGTTCAGCCCGATGAAGTCCACCCCCAGCGGCTCCAACGCCGTGAGCGCCGCACCGATCTCCGAGCCGAGCAGCATCGTGCCCGTCGTCTCCACGGTCACGTGCACGATGACGGGCAGATCCACCCCGGCGTCCGCCAGCGCCGCCTTGCTCGCCAGGATCGCGGCCTTGGCCTGGAGCAGGTCCTGCGAGGTCTCCACCAACAGCGCGTCCACCCCGCCCGCGATCAGGCCGGCCGCGTTCTGCCGGAACCCATCCCGCACCTGCGCGTAGGGGATGTGACCGAGCGTCGGCAGCTTCGTCCCCGGGCCGATCGAGCCGAGCACCCAGCGGGTCCGGCCGTCGTCGTGGGAGTCGGCGGCCTCGCGGGCGATCCGGGCACCGGCCTCGGAGAGCTCGAAGATCCGCTCCGGGATGTCGTACTCGGTGAGCGCCGCGAAGTTGGCCCCGAAGGTGTTGGTCTCCACGCAGTCCACGCCGACCGCGAAGTACGCGTCGTGCACCGAGCGCACGATGTCCGGACGGGTCACGTTCAGGATCTCGTTGCAGCCTTCGAGCTGCTGGAAGTCCTCCATCGACGGATCCTGCGCCTGGAGCATGGTGCCCATCGCACCGTCGCCGACCACGACCCGGGTCGCGAGGGCTTCACGCAGGGCGTTCGCCCGGCTCTGCCGGCCGCCGGTCATCGGGCACCGGCCGGGATGTCGTGGGTCCGGCCGATCAGGTCGGCCGGGCTGATCCGGTACTCCTGGGTGCCGATCGTCTGAAGGACCTCGGTGGCGAGTGCGCAGCCCAGCCGGGCCGCCCGCGTCAGCGGCCACTGGCGGCTGAGCCCGGCCAGGAAGCCGGCCCGGAAGGCGTCACCGACGCCGGTGGGGTCGGCCGCCCGGTCGGTCGGCACCGCCGGGACGGTCACCGCCGCGCAGTCCGAACGGGCGATGACCACGCCGTCCGCGCCGTACGTGGTGATCCAGGTGCCGACCCGCTCCAGCACCTGCTGCTCCGTCCAGCCGGACCGCTGCTGGAGCAGCGCCGCCTCGTACTCGTTGGTGAACAGGAAGTCCGCGCCCTCGACCAGGCGCCGGACCTCCGCCCGGTCGAGGCGGGCGAGTTGCTGCGAGGGGTCGGCGGCGAAGGAGAGCCCGAGGGACCGGCACTCGTCCGTGTGCCGGAGCATCGCCTCCGGGTCGTCGGGGGCGATCAGCACCAGGTCGAGGCCGCCGGAGCTCTCCACGATCGGGGCGAGCTCCAGCTCGCGGGCCTCGGACATCGCCCCGGCGTAGAAGGTGGCGATCTGGTTCTGGTCGGCGTCGGTGGTGCAGATGAACCGGGCGGTGTGCCGGGTCTCGCTGATCCGGACGTACCGGGCGTCGACCCCGGCGGCCTCCAGCCAGGCCCGGTACTCGGCGAAGTCGCGGCCCGCCGCGCCGACCAGGATCGGGCGCAACCCCAGACTCCCCAGCCCGAACGCGATGTTGGCCGCCACCCCGCCGCGCCGGATCTCCAGCTCGTCGGCGAGGAACGACAGTGACACCTTGTCGAGCCGGCCCTCGATCAGCTGGTCGGCGAAACGGCCTGGGTAGACCATGAGATGGTCGGTGGCGATCGAACCGGTGACGGCAATACGCACGGCGGTGCTCCTCAGGGCAGTGGCGTGACAGATGACCCGGGCCTGGGCTTCGTCCTAGCCCAGGGCGACGGCGCGGAGCTTCTCCGCCCGGTCGGTGCGCTCCCAGGTGAAGTCGGGCAGCTCACGGCCGAAGTGGCCGTAGGCGGCGGTCTGCGCGTAGATCGGCCGCAGCAGGTCGAGGTCCCGGATGATCGCGGCGGGGCGCAGGTCGAAGACCTGGGTGACGGCTTCCTGGATCTTCAGGACCGGGACGGTCTCGGTGCCGAAGGTCTCGACGAACAGGCCGACCGGCTCGGCCTTGCCGATCGCGTACGCGACCTGCACCTCGGCCCGGCGGGCGAGACCGGCCGCGACGATGTTCTTGGCGACCCAGCGCATCGCGTACGCGGCCGAGCGGTCGACCTTGGACGGGTCCTTGCCGGAGAACGCGCCGCCGCCGTGCCGGGCCATCCCGCCGTAGGTGTCCACGATGATCTTGCGGCCGGTCAGGCCGGCGTCGCCCATCGGGCCGCCGATCTCGAACCGCCCGGTGGGGTTGACCAGCAGCCGGTAGTCGGAGGTGTCCAGGTCGAGCCCGGCGAGCACCGGCTCGACGACGAACTCGCGGATGTCCGGGGCGAGGAGCGAGTCGAGGTCGATGTCGGCGGCGTGCTGCGAGGAGACCACCACGGTGTCCAGCCGCACGGCCCGGTCGCCGTCGTACTCGATGGTGACCTGGGTCTTGCCGTCCGGGCGCAGGTAGGGGACGGTGCCGTCCTTGCGGACCTGGGTGAGCCGCTCGGCGAGCCGGTGGGCCAGCCGGATCGGCAGCGGCATCAGCTCGGGGGTCTCGTCGCAGGCGTAACCGAACATCAGGCCCTGGTCGCCGGCGCCCTGCCGGTCCAGGTCGTCGGTGCCGGCCCCCTGGGAGGCGCCCTCGACCCGGGCCTCGTAGGCCGTGTCGACGCCCTGCGCGATGTCCGGCGACTGCGCGCCGATCGACACCGAGACGCCGCAGGAGGCACCGTCGAAGCCCTTGGCCGAGGAGTCGTAGCCGATCCCGAGCACGGTCTCGCGCACCAGGCTGGCGATGTCCGCGTACGCGGTGGTGGTGACCTCGCCGGCGATGTGCACCTGACCGGTGGTGATCAGGGTCTCCACCGCGACCCGGGAGGCCGGGTCCTGCCGGAGCAGCGCGTCCAGGACGGTGTCGCTGATCTGGTCGGCGATCTTGTCGGGGTGGCCCTCGGTGACGGACTCCGAGGTGAAGAGACGACGGGACACGATTCCTCCGGCTGGTCGGCGGTCACGGGCTGTCGGGCCCGCACAGACTGGGAGAGCGTTCTTCAAAGCAGCTCAAGTCCGGGTCGAAAGTGCGGCCGGGACGGCGCGGCGGGCCCCTCACCCGGGAATCCGGAGCGGAATCCGGCCCGGGATCCGGGCGGCGACCCGGCCTGCGGCTCGGGCGGCGGGCTCCAGCCGGACCCGAGCGGCACGGCGCACGGTGCCAAGGTCCCGTACGCAGCAGTGAAGAGCAGCAGTGAAGAGAGGTGTCGACGGCTATGCGAACAGGCCGATCACCCATCCGGGTCCTGGTCATCGGCGGCGGTATCGGCGGACTCTGCCTGGCCCAGGGGCTGCGGCAGGCCGGTGTCGACGTGCAGGTGTACGAGCGCGACGAGTCGGCCGACGGCCGACGGCAGGGCTACCGGCTGCGGATCAGCCCGGAGGGCGAGGCCGCTCTGCTGGCCTGTCTGCCCGCCCCGCTGGCGCGGCTGCTGGCCGCGACGGCGAACACCAGGGACGACAGCGGGCTGGTCGCCTACGACGAGCAGCTGGTCGAGCAGTGGGCCCCGCACTTCGACGACCCCCGGGCCGGGCTGGACGACAAGATCGACGCCGTCGACCGGGTGACGCTGCGCCGGATCCTGCTGGCCGGGCTGGACGAGGTGGTCCACTTCGGGAAGAACTTCCAGCGGCTGGAGCGGACGGCCGACGGGCGGGTGACGGCGTACTTCGAGGACGGCACCGAGGCGGCCGGTGACGTGCTGGTGGCCGCGGACGGCACCAACTCGCGGGTGCGGGCGCAGCTGCGGCCGCAGGACGTACCGCAGGACCTGGGGATCCGCACGATCTTCTCCCGGATCCCGAGGGCGGAGGCGATCGCGGCCGGTCTGCCGCCGGCGCTCCAGGACCGCTTCAGCTACGTGATCGGCACCGACGGCCACCACCTCGGCCTGATGCCGATGCTCTTCCGCGAGCGTCCGTCCCAGGCCGCCGCGCGGCTGTGGCCGCAGGCCCGCCTGGTCGACAGCGACGACTACTACATGTCGGTCTTCAACGTGCACCAGCAGGATCTGGGCATCGGGGACGAGGAGTTCTTCGCCCTCAGCGGCGAGGAGCTGTGCGCGCTGGTCGTCGACCGCACCAAGGCCTGGCACCCGGACCTGCGGGAGATCTTCGCGTTCGCCCTGCCGGAGACGACCTTCGCCGTCCCGCTGCGGGCCACCCGGCCGGTCCGGGCCTGGGAGACCGGGCCGGTGGTCCCGCTCGGCGACGCGGTGCACGCGATGCCGCCCTCGGGCGGGGTGGGGGCGAACACCGCCGTCCGCGACGCGCAGGCGCTCAGCGGGCTGCTGGCCGCCGTCGACCGGGGCGAGCGGGAGCTGGCCGGGGCGGTGGCCGAGTACCAGGAGGCGATGGTCGGGTACGCGACGGAGGGCGTGGAGATGTCACTGCGGATCGCGCAGTGGTCGATCAAGACGGCCGAGGCCTGAGGACCGCACACGGCCGGGGGGCAGGCCGCTGACGGCCTGCCCCCCGTTCGGTTCCCGGGCGGTGTCGCCACCGCCGGCCGGGTTCCGGTCCTGCTGTCCGGTCCTACCGGACGGTGCTGCTGAACGGCGCTGCCGGACAGCGTTACTGGACGCACGCCCCCTGGCACGCGCCGATGTTCGGCGGCGTGCCGGTGGGCACCGGGAAGCCGTAGCAGTCACGGCCGCCGTTGTCGGCGATCGCGATGCCCGCGCCGATCGCCGGCGAGGCGCAGCGCAGTCGGTAGCCGGACAGGCCGGCCCCGGCGGCGCTGAACAGCGGGTCCGCCTTCACCGCGTGCTGGTCACCGGCCGGGACGGCGGTGATGTTGTAGTAGAGGTTGTGGTCGAAGGTGCTCACCGTGTCGGTGATGGTGGAGCCGCCGGGGGCGCCGTAGAAGATGTTGTTGCGGTACGAGACGTTGGTCTGCCCGTAGTTGCCGATCAGCGCCTTGGCGACCGTGGAGTACACCACGTTGTTGTAGACCGACAGGTTGGTCTCGGTGACGCCGCAGCCGTTGAAGATCACCGGGAAGGTGATCCCGCTGTAGGTGGCGTCGTGGTCGTTCTGGCTGACGTTGTAGCGGATCGTCGCGCCGTCGGTGAACTGCCCGGGCGCGGTGCAGAAGGCCAGGAAGCCGCCGCCGTTGTCGTGGCTGTAGTTGTACTGGTAGGTGACGCCGGAGTCCGCGCCGTCCACGTCGAAGGCCATCATCGGCGGCGAACTCGCGCCGTGCGAAGCCTCGTTGTACTCCAGCAGGGCCTTGTCCGAGTTCCACGCCCAGATGCCGGCGTGGTACGCGGTGGCGCGCAGGCCGAACCCGTCGAGCACGTTGTGGTCGATCAGCGGGCTCACGCCGTTCTGCACGGCGATCCCGTCACCGCCCATGTCGGCGAGGTGGTTGCCGGTGATCCGGACATTGGTCATCGGCACGAAGTAGTTGTCGCCGCTCGGGAAGAGCGCGCGCTTGGACCACTGCGACTCGGTGGCGATGCCGTAGCCGTCCGTGCCGGTGACGGTGCTGTTGGAGACCAGGATCCCGTCGAAGCCGGTGGGGGTGACCGAGCCGGCGGCCTTGAAGACGATGCCGCCGCTGTCCTCCACGTCGGGGCCGGTGCTGTCGGCGGCGTTCACGTCGTGCACGTTGACGTTGTCGACGACGTAGTGGGCGCCGGTGCCGTAGTCGGACAGCAGGACATAGATCCCGGTCCGCACCGAACCGTCCGCCGCGCCCTTGTCCGAGACGTCGAGGTTGCGCAGCTCCCAGCCCTGCACGTTGTCCAGGAACACCGCCGCGCGGGCGCCGCCGCCGACGATGGCCGCGCGGGCCGACCCGCCGTAGCTGCTGACGGTGATCGGCGCACTCGCCGTGCCCGAGCCCTTCGGCGCCAGGACGCCGGTGCAGGTGGCGCCGCTGCGCAGGAGTATCGAGTCACCGGGCTGGAAGGTGACGGTGTCGACCCTGGCGAGGCTGTGCCAGGCGGTGCCCGTCGACAGCCCGTCCGCGGTGTCGCTCCCGGCGGAGCAGTCGACGTAGTACTGGTGGCCGGTCGCGGCGCCGGCCGGCGCGGCGGCGACGAGCGGCGTGACACAGAGCGAGAGGCCGACCGCCGCTCTCAGACCGGTACCGAGGAAGCCCCGCGTACGGGGCTCCCGGGCCGCCGGGACGGCGGGCCCTCCACTGGTCGGACTCCAGGTGAAAACCATGCTGTTGCTCCTTGGGATGAAATACGGCAACCCCGGCCCGGCTGCTTCCGCCTGGCGGGTGGGGTGTCGCAGAGACTGGTGTGACGCGGCTGACGATCGCTCGAAAGCCGGTCGAGAGCGGCCGGAACCGGCCGGACCGGGTCGGCCCGACGGCCGGCTCAGCGGCCGCCGGCCGGGTGGATGACCTGGCCGCTGGTGTTGCCGTTCGCCGCGGAGCCGAGGAAGACGATCAGCCGGGCCACCTCGTCGGCGGTGGTCAGCCGGCCGCTGGGGGTCTCCGCGACGGCCTTCTCCAGCAGCGCCGGGTCCACCGCCTCCAGGCTCTCGGTCAGCGTGCCGCCGGGCGCGACCACGTTGGCGAGCACGCCGTCACCCGTCCACATCAGCCCGCGCACGAAGCCGTGCAGGGAGGCCTTGGCGGCGCTGTAGATCTCCGAGCCGTGGTTCCCGTGCGTCGCGGTGACGGAGGAGAGCAGCACGATCCGGCCCCAGCCGCGCTCCCGCATCCCGCCGAGCGCCTGACGCACCGTCCACAGGTGCCCCTCGACGTTCTCCCGGTAGCGGGCGAGCCAGAAGTCCATCGGGAAGTCCTGGTACGGGACCATGTCCTCGGGGTTCATCCACACCCAGGTCTGGGCGTTGGCCACCAGGACGTCGACACCGCCCCAGCGGTCCTCCACCGCGCGCACCGCCGCGGCGATCGACACCGGGTCGGCGAGGTCGTACGGGAGCGCGCAGGCCCGGTCCGGACCGCCCAGCTCCTCGACCAGCTCCTTGGCGGCCGCCTCGGAGCGGTGGTACGTGATCGCCGTCCGCGCGCCCTCCTGCGCGAACGCCTTCGCCGTCGCGCGGCCGATCCCCCTCGTGGCACCGGTGATCAGCACCCGCTTGTCCGCCAGACCCAGATCCATGACGCAATCCCCTCGTGTTCCTGCGGCGCGGCGCCGACTCCCGGGCGCCGGCCACCACCTTCGGGAAGGGCACTCGCGAACGGCTCGGACCGCACTGGAGCAGCGCTGGAGTCCGGCGTCCGGACGGGTTTTCTCCGGGCGTTCTCGACCGTTCCTGGAGCGGGGCGGGGCACAGTTCGCGCCAATTCGAGCACTGTTCGTCGAAAGGCTTCCCATGACTGCCCCTGCCCGGCAGGCGACTGCCGCACCGGCCATCGGCCGGCTGCGCTGGCTCGCGCTCGCCGCGATCCTCACCACGCACTGTATGGACCTGCTCGACGGCATGATGGTCAACACCGTCGCGCCGGTGATCCGGACCGGGCTGCACGGCAGCTACCTGGACCTGCAGTGGATGGCCGCCGGCTACACCCTCGCCTTCGCCTCGCTGCTGATCACCGGCGGGCGGCTGGGCGACATCTTCGGCCGCCGCCGGATGCTCCTGGTCGGCACCGTCGGGTTCACCCTCGCCTCGCTGCTGGCCGGGCTGTCGGTCAACGCCGAGATGATCATCATCGTCCGGATCGTCCAGGGCGCCTGCGCCGCCGTGATGGTCCCGCAGGGCCTGGGCATCATGCGCGAACTGTTCCCGCCGCGCGAACTGCCCAAGGCCATCGGCATGATGGGCCCGGTGGTGGGACTGGCCGCGATCGTCGCCCCGGTCCTGGGCGGCGCCCTGGCCACCGGCGACCTGCTGGGCCTCGGCTGGCGTGCCGTGTTCTTCGTCAACGTGCCGCTCGGCGTCGCCGCGATCGTCGGGACCCTGCGCTTCGTCCCGGACGACAGCTCGGACAACCGGGCCGGCGACGGCTCCGGCGACCGGACCGGGACGCGCCGGCTCGACGGGATCGGCACCGTGCTGGCCGTCGGCGCGATGGTCCTGGTCGCCTACCCGCTGATGCAGGGGCGCACGGCGGGCTGGCCGGCCTGGTGCTTCGTCAGCATGGCCGCCTCGCTCCCCGTCCTCGCCGTACTGGGCCTGCACCAGAGCCGCCGGAACAGGGCGGGCCGGGTGCCACTGATCGAGCCGGCGCTGGTGCGCAACGGCCGGTTCGTCGCCGCGCTCGCGGTCGGCGTCCTGTACTACGTGGCGCTGAGCGGCATGATGTTCGCCCTCATGGTGCAGTTGCAGACCGGGCACGGCTTCACCGCGCTGGGCGCCGGTCTGGCCATGCTGCCGTGGACGCTCGGCTCCGCGGTGGGCTCCGCCGTCGCGGGTGCCATGCTGGCCCGCCGCTGGAGCGGCCTGCGCACCCTCCAGGGCGGCCTGGCGCTGCTGGTCGCCGGAGCGGTGGGGGTGATCGCCGTCGTCTCGGGCGACCGGGCGGTCACCACCTGGCAGCTGCTGGTGCCGCTGGTGCTGCTCGGCCTCGGCATGGGCGGGGTGCTGACCCCGTACTTCAACCTCGCCCTCGCGATGGTCTCCGGCCCCGAGACCGGCGCGGCCTCCGGTCTGCTGAACTCCTTCCAGCAGCTGGGCAACAGCATCGGGTACGCGCTGCTGGGCACGGTCTTCTTCAGCGTCCTGGGCACCGGCCACGACGTGGACGGCGCGCTCAAGGTGACGTTCTGGCTCGCGGCCGGCCTGCTGGCGCTCGCCTGCGGGACGGCCGTCCTGATGCGCGGCCGCCGGACCGGACCGCACCAGGGGCCCGCCGCCGTCCGGCCGAGGACCCCGGTGGACTCGCAGGTGTAGCGGCCCGGCCGCAACGCGACGGGCCCTCCGGCGGATGTCCGCCGGAGGGCCCGTCGCACTGCCCGGCCGCCCGCTCAGCGCAGCGCGGGACGGCTCATCCCCGCGTCGATCAGGTAGTCGGAGCCCGCGATGCTGGGCACCTTGCCGGAGGCCAGCAGGACGACCAGGGTGGCGATCTCCTCGGGCTCGATGATCCGGCCGGTGGCCAGGCCGGTCATCTTCGGCACCGCGTCGACGAACTCCTCGGGCGTGAGCCCGGCGCTGCGGGCGGTCTCCGGGTTGGTCCACACCCGGGTGCGGACCGGCCCCGGCGAGATGGTGTTGACCCGCACCCCCAGCGGGGTGAACTCGGCGGAGAGCGACTTGCCGACGCTGGCGAGGGCGGCCTTGGCCGCCGAGTAGTGGGCGAGCCGGGGGTCGGCGAGGGTGGCGTTGACCGACCCGATGTTGATGACGGCCCCCCGGCGCTCGACCAGGCTCGGCAGCGCCTCGCGGGTGGTCCGGACGGCCGTGAGGACGTTCAGCCCGAACGCCTCCCGCCAGGTGTCGTCGTCGATGTCGAGGAACCCGGACGCGAGCTTCACACCCCCGCCGACGTTGTTGACCAGGATGTCGACCCCGCCGAACTCCGCGAGCGCGTGCTTGACCAGGGTCTGCGCGCCGTCCTCGGCGGCCAGGTCCACCGTGAGCGCGTACGGCGTCGCCGCGAGCAGCTCGGGGCCCACCGTACGGGAGCCGCCGAGCACCTCGGCGCCGGCCTCGGCGAGGGCCCGGACGCAGGCCAGGCCGATCCCGCTGCCGGCTCCGGTGACGACGGCTTTCCTACCGGTCAGGTCGAATTGCATGAGTTCTCCAGTGAGAGGGAGCGGGTGGCCGGGCCCGCCCGCCGGGCCCGGGCCCAGGGGCGTGGGCAGCCGCCGGGCGGGCCCGGCCGGGGTCAGCGCTGTTCGGCGTAGAACCGGCCGGTGGGGCCGTCGTGCGGGAGGAGTGCCACGTCCGCGATGAACCGGGCCGCCTCCTCGGGCAGTTGCTGCTGGCCCGGCATCATCCGGGTACGGACCCGGCCGGGGTTGACGGCGTTGACGCGCACCCCGGTGCCCTCCGTCTGCTCGGCCAGCATGGTGGTCAGACCGTTGAGGGCGCTCTTGGAGAGCGAGTAGCCGGGGGCGCCGGCGAAGAGCCGGCCGCCGAACTCCGCGGTGGTGCCGCTGGAGACGATCAGGACGTGCCCCCGGCCCCGGCCGGTCATCCGCGGCACGAACTCCTGGATCACCCGCCAGGTCCCCAGCAGGTTCACCTTCAGGGTGCGCTCGGCGAGTTCGAGCGGGACGGTCAGCGGGTCGGTACGCGCGTCCAGCAGCACCCCGGCGTTGCACACCAGGACGTCCAGCGGACCGGCCGCCTCGGCGGCGCGCCGGACGCTGTCCGCGTCGGTGGTGTCGAGCGCGCACCAGCGCGTCCCGGGGCCGAGTCCGGCCGCCGCCGCGCGGGCGTCCTGCGGGTCGCGCGCGGTCACCACCACGTCGAGGCCCCGGCCGAGCAGTTCGGCGGCGACGGCCCGGCCGATGCCCCGGTTGGCGCCGGTGACCAGGGCGGTGCCGGCGGTCACGGGTTCACGTCCATGTCACGGTCTCCAGGTGTCTCCGGGGGCCGGCCGCCGCCGGCTCGGTGGTTGCCGGGTGCCTGCCGGGCGCCTGCCAGGCGTCTGCCGGCGCTTGCCGGGTCAACGGAAGCGCAGGGGAAGGTACTTGACGCTGTTCATGAAGTTGGTCTCCGAGCGGACCGGCGGGGCGGCGGCCTCCAGCAGCGGCAGCAGGTCGGCCGCGCCCTCCAGGAACTGCCGCAGCTCCATCACCGCCAGGGCGTTGCCGATGCACACGTGCGGGCCGCCGCCGCCGAAGCTCAGGTGCGGGTTGGCCGTCCGGGCGACGTCGAACCGGTCGGGATCGGTGAAGACCTCCTCGTCCCGGTTGGCCGAGCTGTACCACATCACCACCGTCTCGCCCTCGGCCAGCGGCTGCCCGGCGACGACGGTGTCGGTGACGACGCGGCGGGCGAAGTGCGTCACCGGGGTGACCCAGCGCAGGACCTCGTTGGCGGCGGACGGCATCAGGCTCCGGTCGGCCCGCAGCCGGGCGAGCTGGTCGGGGAAGTCCAGCAGGGCGAGCACCGCGCCGGTGACGGAGCAGTAGGTGGTCTCGCTCCCGGCGGTGATCAGCGTCGAGGCGAACAGGCCGACCTCGTCCGGGGTGAGCCGGTCCGGCAGGCCGAGCCGGTCGGCGCCCTTCAGCCGGGCGTCGAGCAGCAGCGAGAAGCAGTCGTCGGTGCGGCGCCCGGCCCGGTGGCGGGCGAAGTCCTGGAGGTAGGCGTGGATCTGCTGGAAGGCGTCCTGGCCCCCGTCGCCGCCGTACTCCTCGTCACCGAGGTTCACCGTCCCGCGCGCCCAGCCGAGCATCATGGCGCGGTCCTCGTGCGGGATGTCGAGCAGTTCGAGCAGCACCTCGAACGGCAGCCGCAGCGCGATGTCCTCGGCCAGGTCGAAGCTGCCCCGCTCGCGGGCCTGCGCCAGCAGGGTGTCGACGATGCCGCGGATCGACGCCTCCATGGCCGCGAGCCGGGCGGGCGCGAACGCCTTGAAGGTCAGCTTGCGGATGCGGGTGTGCTCCGGGCTGTCGAGGAAGGTGATGATCGGCGGGCTGGGGTCGACCTTGCGGATCGAGGTCATGGTGGTCGGGCTGGAGGAGAAGGTCTTCGGATCGCGGGAGACCGCGGCCACGTCCCGGTGCCGCACCAGGTGCCAGAGGCTCTCGCCGTCGGTGTCGGTGCCCCTGACCAGCCCCTCGGTCTGCCGCAGCCGGCGGAAGTGGTCGTGCGGGATCCCGTCGGCGAAGGCCTTCGGATCCATCAGGTCGAGTTCCTGGGTGGTCATCGCGCACCCTTTCCCGCCGGGCGCGCCGTCAGGTCGGCGCAGCAGTCGGCGAAGGCGAGTTCGTGGCGGACGCCACGGGAGAAGTGATCGGTGATCACCCGCCGCAGCCGGGGCGGGGACTGGGCGCCGACCCGGTCGGCCAGGGAGAGGAACGCCTCGACCGCGTACCCGTACGACTCCCCGGGGTGGTAGGCGGCGATCCAGGGCAGATAGCGGCTGCCGGGCACGGCATTGTCCCGGAGGTGGTCGGTGACCTTCGCGTTGAACCACACCATGGGCAGCAGCGCGCCGAGGCCGGCCTCGAAGGAGCTCTCGGCGGAGTCCGTGAAGAAGGCGGCGTGCGCGGCCACCGCCGGTTCGGCCACCGGGTCCGTGGCCGGCTCCGGGAGCCGCAGGCCGCCCGCGAGGGCGGCGTACGCCGCGCGCAGCCCGTCCCGGGCCTCCAGGGTGCCGACGACGGACTGTCCGAACAGCAGGGTGTCCGCGTCCTCGGTCGCGGCGGCGGCGCAGCGGGCCAGCGCCCGGGCGTAGGCCGGCAGCAGGAAGGCGGTGTCCTGGCCGACGAAGCGGGCCAGCGCCGCGGGCGGCAGGGTGCCGTCCCGCAGGCCCGACCAGAACGGGTGGTCCAGCACCTGCCGCAGCACCGGTTCACAGATCTCCGCGAGCTCTCGCCGCAGCATCGCACTCCCTCTCGCGCGTCGTCCGTTGTCCCCGTCCGGGACGGTACGGACGGACGGTATGGACGCGCGCTCGAAGGTGCCTGGGGCCCGGCTGGACCCGGTCTTAGGCCGGTCGGTCTCAGTCCTCCAGGACGGGCGCGGCCGAGCCGGCCAGCGCCGTCAGCTCCTCCCAGGTCCAGGCGAGCCGGCCGGCCTTCAGGTCCTCCACCACGCCGGTGAGCCAGCGCAGTTCGGCGGCGGCCACGGTGCGCTGGTACTCGGTCTCCAGCATCACGACCCGGCTGAGCCCGCCGTCGCCCTCGCCCTCCAGCAGGGCGTCCAACTGCTCCAGGCTCCGGGTGATGCTCTCCGCGCGCCGCTCCAGGACGGTCCGGGCCTCGTCGGGGGTGAGCATGAGCGCGAAGGAGAGGGCGACGGGGAACTGCGGGTACTCCTGCTTGGGCGCCCCGAGCATCTCCAGCAGCCACTCGCGGGTGATCCGGCGCCCGGGCTCGGTGATCCGGTAGACGGTGCGCTCGGCGTACTGCTGGTCGCGCCCGGTGCCCTCGATCTCCACCAGCCCGGCGGCCAGCAGCCGCTCGATGGTCCGGTAGATGCTCGCCCGCTGGTTGACGTTCACCACCTGGTCCTTGCCCCACTCCTTGATCAGCCGCTGCATGCCGTAGGGGTGCAGCGGCTGGTAGTGCAGCAGCGACAGGACGGTCAGGGCGAGCGGCGAGGAGCGCAGCGGTGTGTCGGTCATGCGCGCATCGTACGTGCCGGGCGACGTCACCGCCTCACTAGTTACTGACGTACTGGTTACTCCAACACTGGTTGCAGTCACACTGGTTTCTCGTTCACTAGTTGACTCGCAACTAGTTTCAGTGCAACTATATGAGAGTCAGCAGCGCAGGAGCTTCACCCGACCGGGGAAGGACCCACCGAGATGACCGACAACACCACCGAGCGCATCCTCGCCGACCGCACCGTGACCAAGCGGCTGGGCAACTGGACGGCGGCGGACAGCTTCGACGTCCGGGGCCGCGACGCGAGCATCGTCCTCGACCTGCGTTCCCCGGACGTCCCCACGGACGTCCAGTTCCACCTCGACCTGCACCACAGCACCGTCAAGTTGCTGCTCGCCGACGGCGACACCCTGGACCACTGGGACGTGAAGTGGCCCGCGAAGGGCCGGCTCAAGGACGCCCAGGGCCCCACCGGCAAGGCCGGCCGCCGGATCCACCTCTACGGCACCGCCGTCAACAGCGAGATCCGGATCCACCGGGGCGGGGTGGCGATCGTCTCCGCGATGCTCTCCCGCGAGTACCTGGAGGACGCCCGCAGCGCCCGCCGCGAGGGCCGGCACACCACGATCGACGACCCGACGCGTGGGCACTGACGGCAGGCGAGTGGCCGGGACCGCGACCTCCGTCGCCACCCCGGCCACTCGTAGCCCTCTCTCTCGCGGCCCGGCCGCGCGGACCGGGCCCGGCCCGGCTACCAGGCGACCGGGAGCTCGTGCACGCCGTAGAAGACCTTGTCCTCCGCCGCCGTCCGGACCTGGTCGGCCGGCACCGCCAGGCGCAGCCCGGGCAGCCGGGTCAGCAGCGCGCGGAATGCCAACTTCATCTCGACCCGGGCGAGTTGAGCCCCGAGGCACTGGTGGATACCGTGCCCGAAGGCCAGGTGGGGCGCCTGGTCGCGGAGCAGGTCCAACCGGTCCGGGTCCGGGTAGACCTGGGGATCGCGGTTGGCGGCGGCGAGCGAGACGATGAGCGTCTCCCCCGCCCGGACCGTCTGCCCGGCGATCTCCAGGTCCGCCCGGGCCGTGCGGGTCAGACCGAACTGGACGATCGTGAGGTAGCGCAGCAACTCCTCGACGGCGTCGTCGAGGAGCGCCTCGTCGGCCCGCAGCGCGTCCGCCTGCGCGGGGTTCTGCAGCAGCGCGAACGCCCCGAGCCCCAGCATGTTCGCGGTCGTCTCCAGGCCGGCGATCAGCAGCAGCGCCCCGATCCCGACCACCTCGTCGTCCTTGAGCGGCGTGTCACCGTGCAGCAGATCGCTGAGGATGTCCTCGCCCGGCTCCAGCCGCCTGGCCCGGACGAGTTCGGCCAGCCCTCCGTACAGCCCGTCCCTGGCCACCCGCAGCGGCTCCGGCTCGGTGTCGAGCGACAGCATCGCGATGATCCAGCGCTGGTAGTCCGAACGCTGCCCGGCCGGGATCCCCAGCATCTCGGTGATCACCAGTGTCGGGATCGGCTGCGAGAACCACTCCACCAGGTCCACCGGCGAGCCGTGCCCGATCATCGCGGTCAGCTGCTCGTCGATGATCTGTTCGAGCCTGGGCGTGATCTCCCGGCACCGCTTGCGGGTGAAGTAGCGGCTCACCAGCCGCCGGTAGCGGCTCTGCTCCGGCGGGTCCATCGCCGAGAACACCCCGGGCGGCACCGCGAGTTCGTCGTCCGGCAACGGGAGCTCCGTCGCCGGGGTGACCTGGATCAGCGGCGGGCTGGTCCGCGGGTCCGCGAGCGCGGCCCGCGCGTCCTCGTAGCGCGTGACCAGCCAGCCGACCCGCCCGCCGGGCAGCCGGAGCCGGCTCATCGGCCGCTCCTCCCGCAGCCGCGCGTACTCCTCGGGCGGATCGAAGGGGCAACCGCGCCGCGACGGCAGGATCATCGGATCGGGAAGCGGCATCGACATGGGCACACCTGTCTCGCGAATCGACCTGGGTCTCGGGGGTTCGGGGGAGTCCGGGTTCCGCGACCGCGTCACACCGGCCGGTACTCCAGCAGCGCGACGTCGCCGGGCACCGGTTCGTTGGCGGGCGCGAAGCCGGCCGCCCCGGCCAGGCGGTTCCACTCCGCGCGGTCGCGCTCGCGGCCGCCGAGCACGGCCAGCGACTCGACGTCGATGAGCTTGCCGATGTCCCACTCCCCCGGGCCGCGCAGCAGGTTCTCGACGATCAGCAGCCGCGCGTCGGTGTCGCCGACGGCCGTCCTGATGCTCCGCAGGATCAGCAGCGCCTTGTCGTTGTCCCAGTTGTGCAGGGTGTTCTTGACGAAGTAGGCGTCGCAGCCGGACGGCACCCCGACGAAGAAGTCGGACGGCACGACCGACACCCGGTCCTCCAGGCCGGAGCCGTCGAAGACCTCCTTCGCCTCGGCGACCGTGTGCGCCTGGTCGACCAGCACGCCGGTGGTGCCGGGGTGGCGGCGCAGCAGCTCGGCCAGGAAGTGCCCACGGCCGCCGCCCACGTCCGCGATCCGGCGGAACCGCCCGAAGTCGAACTCGTCGAAGATCCGGTCCATGCCGGGGTAGCGGTTCTGCAGCATCGCCCGGTCCAGCACCGCCGCCTTGTCCGGGTGCGCCTTGGTGTACTCGTAGAACGGCTCCCCGAACGCCGGTACGAAGGCCGCCTCGCCCGTCCGCAGGGTGTGCGCCACGTTCTCGTACGGCCGCCACAGCATCGGGTCGGAGGCGAACAGGAACATGTCGCGGATGCCGCCCTCGGCGTCCGAGACCAGCCCCTCCGACACCGGCAGCAGCGCGAAGCGGCCGTCGGCGCGCTCCTCCAGCACCCCGGCGGCGGCGATCGCCCGCAGCACCCGGTAGAGCGCGTCGGCGTCGGTGCCGGTCGTCCCGGCGATCTCGGCGACCGTCCGGGGGCCGTCGGCCAGCGCGTCGGGCACCTTCACCTCGACGGCCGCCCGCAGCGCGCCGACGGCCCACTTCGCATAGATGAATCCGAGCACCTGCTGACGCGGCGGCAGGCCCGGATCGAACCAGCCGGCCATGCCCCGGGGGTTGGAAGTGCTGTCCTGCGCGTCCATCGTCCTCCGCCTCTCGTCCGCCGCTCCGGCGGCCCACAGACTCGCGGCGGCCGCTCGACTCCCGATGGGGCTGCGGTCGAACGGGCCCGCCGCCGGGCGGCCCGGTCCACCGGTCGTCGAGGAGTACTCGAAGCGCCGGGCGCACGCTGCTGCGGGTTTACACCATCGAGGGAAAGGGACACGCCTATGTGCGGCATCGCTGGCTGGGTGGACTTCGAGCACGATCTCTCGGACGAGCGCCCGGTGCTGCAGGCGATGACCGACGCCCTGGCCAACCGGGGCGTCGACGGTCAGGGCCTGTGGCTGAGCGGCTGTGCCGCGCTCGGGCACACCCGGACCGCCGTGATCGACCTGGCCGGCGGCGCGCAGCCGCTGGCGGTGGAGGAGGACGGCCGCACCGTGGCCGTGATCGTCCACAACGGCGAGATCTACAACTTCAAGCAGCTGCGCACCGAACTGCAGGCGCGCGGACGCCGGTTCCGCACCCGTACCGACACCGAGGTCGCGCTCCAGGCGTACCTGGAGTGGGGCCCGGCCTTCGCCGAGCGGCTGGAGGGCATCTTCGCCTTCGCGATCTGGGACGTCCGCCGCGAGGAGCTCGTGCTGGTCCGCGACCGGCTGGGCGTCAAGCCGCTGTTCTACACCCGGCTGCCCGAGGGGGTGCTGTTCGGCTCCGAGCCGAAGGCGCTGCTCGCCCACCCCAAGGTCCGCCCGGTCGTGGACGTCGAGGGCCTGCGCGAACTGTTCTCGGTGGCCAAGCAGCCCGGCCGGGCCGTGTTCCGCGACATGGCGGAGCTGCTGCCCGGCCACACCCTCACCATCGGGCGGGACGGGGTCCGGGACCGCACGTACTGGGAGCTGACGGCCCGCCCGCACACCGACGACCTGCCGCAGACCGTCGAGACGGTGCGCTCGCTGCTGCACGACATCGTGCTGCGCGAGCTGGTCGCGGACGTCCCGCTGTGCACCGCGCTCTCCGGCGGGCTGGACTCCAGCACCGTCACCGCGATCGCGGCCGACTGGCGGTGGAAGCTGGACGGCGAGCGGATCCGCACCTTCGTGACCACGTTCGACGACTACGTGGAGAAGTTCCAGCGGGACGACGTGCGGTTCGCGCCGGACGAGCCGTACGCGGTCGAGGTCGCCGGGCACATCCGCTCGAACCACGTCAACATCAGGCTCAGCCCGAGCCAGCTGATGGACCAGAAGGACCGCCTCCAGGTGGTCCTGGCCCAGGACGGTCCGGCCACGCTCGGCGACATGGACACCTCGAACTACCTGACCTCGCGCGAGATCAAGACGCACTCGACGGTGGCGCTGGTCGGCGAGGTGGCCGACGAGATCTTCGGCGGCTACAACTGGATGTTCAAGCCGGAGTGCGTGGGCGCCGACACCTTCCCGTGGGTGGTCAACGAGGGCCTGCACCCGAGCAACCGGGGAGGCCAGGGCCGGGACCTGTTCGGCACCGGCTTCCTGGACAAGCTCGACATGGCCGGCCACTACGCGGACACCTACCGCACGGCGGCGGCGCAGGCCCCGCACCAGGAGGGCGAGAGCCCCGAGGAGAGCCGGATGCGCACCATCGGCTACCTCACCCTGACCCGCTGGCTGCCGATGCTGCTGGACCGCAGCGACCGGCTCTCGATGGCCCACGGCCTGGAGCTGCGGCTGCCCTACGCCGACCACCGGCTGGTCGAGTACCTGTACAACACGCCGTGGAGCCTCAAGACCTTCGACGGGCAGGAGAAGTCCCTGCTGCGGGCCGTCGCCCGCGACCTGCTGCCCGCCTCGGTGCTGGAGCGCAAGAAGAGCCCCTGGCCGGTCACCCAGGACCCGGCGTACACCCGGATGCTGCACGCCGAACTGGCCGCGCTGGTCGCCGACGAGACCGCGCCCGTCCTGCCGTACCTGAACCTCGACGCGGTGCGGCGCACGCTGGCCGAACCCGGCGACGCGCACGACTGGCCGAGCCGGATGCACCTGGAGATGGCGCTCCAGTTCAACACCTGGCTGACGCACTACAACGTCGAGTTGGCGATCTGAATGGAGACCGAGATGACCGACACCTCGCCCGCTCCCGAGCGGCTGGACCCCCGGATCGCGCACGCGCAGGAGGTGTACACCCGGGGCAAGCTCGCGATCTACGACAAGTGGGTGCTCGGGCTGTTCTGCTCGGCGGTCTGGAAGTGCCCGGCCCATGTGATGCGCAAGCTGTACGACACCTCCGCCGGCCGGCGCCACCTGGACATCGGCCCGGGGACGGGGTACTTCGTCGACCGCTGCCGCTTCCCCGTCCCGGATCCGGAGATCACCCTGCTCGACCTGAGCGAGGAGTGCCTGCAGATGTCGGCCGACCGGCTGGCCCGCTTCGAGCCGCAGACCTGCCGGGCCAACCTGATGGAGCCGCTGCCGCTGCCCCGGCAGCACTTCGACTCGGCCGCCATGAACCTGGTCTTCCACACCATTCCGGGCGGCTGGGAGGGCAAGGGCGTCATCCTGAAGCACGTCGCCGAGACGCTGCGGCCCGGCGGCGTCCTGTTCGGCACCACCGTCCTCGCCGAGGGCGTCCCGATGAGCCGCTTCACCCACAAGCTGCTGCTGGAGCAGCACCGGCGCGGCAACTTCCAGAACCAGGGCGACGACCCGCAGGGCCTGGAACGCCAACTCGCCCGGTACTTCCCCGAGTACGAGGTGAGGATCCGCGGCGCGGTCGCGGTCTTCCGGGCCACCGCGGGCTGAGCACGGCCCACCACCGGCCGCCATCCGGCCGCCGCCCGAGCGCCCCCGCCGACCGCCGGCGGGGGCGCTCGGCGCGTTGCCCGGCGGACAGCGGACAGCGGACGTCGGACGTCGGCAGAGGGCGCAGGGCGCAGGAACGCGGAAGGCGCCGGCCCCCGGCGGGGGTCGGCGCCTTCCGTGCCGGACGGCCGGATCAGACCGCCGTGCCGAGCACCTGCCCGAGCGCGTCCGCGAGCGCCGCGGCCGGGTCGGCCGGGAGCTCCTCGCAGCGCCAGGCGACGTAGCCGTCGGGGCGGACCAGGACGGCGCCGCCGTGGCCGAGGCGGTAGCGGGTGGCCCAGGTGGCCTCGACGTCGACCAGCTCGGTACCGGCCGAGGCCGGGCCGACCCGGTAGGAGCGGACCGGGACGGCCGTCCGCTCGGCGGCGGCCTCCGCCGCCCGCTTCCACTCGTCACCCGACGGCCCGGTGATCAGCGTGAAGGCGTCGTGGAACAGGTCGTGCACGCCGATCCGGCGGCCCTCGTGGTCGAGCCACAGGTGCGGCGCGCGGGTGCCGGGCTTGGCCTGCTGGTCGACGGTCTCGCCGATCACGCCGGTGTGCTCGGCGCCGATCATCGCCGAGGACCGGTACCGCTGCGCCAGGATGCAGAGCGTGGGCTCCAGCGGGTCCTCCTGCGGGGTGGGCCCGAACCGCGACTCCTGGCTGCGGACGGTGAGGTCGGCCAGCTCGACCGCGACGGCGCGCCGCTCGTCCTCGTAGCTGTCCAGCAGGGCGTCGCCGGCCTGCCCCTTCACCACGGCCGCGAGCTTCCAGGCCAGGTTGTGGGCGTCCTGCACCGCCGAGTTGGCGCCCAGCGCGCCGGCCGGCGGCCAGACGTGGGCCGCGTCACCGGCCAGGAAGACCCGGCCGCTGCGGTAGCGGTCGGCGACGCTGACGGCCTCCTCCCAGGCCGCCTTGTCCACCACCTCGACCGGCACGTCGCGGCCGATCAGGCCCTGCGCCGCCTTCACGCAGCGCTCGGTGGTGTAGTCCTCCGGCGACTCGACGGCGGGGTCGTAGGTGAGCGCCACGCCCCACTGGTTCGGCACCGCGTGGGTGACGAACCCGCCGGCCACACTGCCGCCGCCGATGATCCAGAACAGCGCGGTCTTCTCGATCAGGTCCGACAGGTCGGCCTTGATGACGAAGGAGACGTAGGAGCGGATCACACCGCGCCCGCTGCGGGTGATGCCCACGCTCTCCCGGATGCCGCCCCGGTAGCCGTCGCAGGCGACGACGTACTGCGCCCGCACCGTGCGCTGCCGGCCGGTGGTCCGGTCCTCGATCACGGCCGTCACGCCGTCGGCGTCCTGCTCGACCGACACGCACTGGGTGTAGTGCCGGATCTCGGCGCCCGCGGCGCGGGCCGTCTCGGCCAGGATCGGCTCGACGGTGCTCTGGTCGGCCATCCCGAACTCACCGGCCGTCAGCTCGGGCAGAGCGCGCGGGGAGTCCTGCATCATGATCCAGTTCCACTCGGAACTCAGACTCTCGCAGCGCACCACACCCGAGTCGGCGTCGAAGGGGCGGCCTGCCTCCTTGATGCGCTCCTCGATGCCCAGTGGGCGGTAGATCTCCATGGTGCGCGGGTTGATGCCGCGCGCCCGGCCCTGGACGGCCACCCCGGCGTGACGGTCCACCAGGAGCGAGCGCACTCCGTGGTGGGCCAGGAACAGCGAGGTCGCCAGACCCGCATAACCCCCGCCGACGATGAGAACCGGCACGTTTTCGTCGTATGAACTCACGTTCTCTGTCTTCCTTTCCGATGTCATCCCGGCCCCTCGGTGCTGTCGCGCGGCTCGGCCGGGTCGCCGCTCCCCTGGTACGGTCCGGCCCAGCTCTGCAACCGCCAGGCTGCCTCGCAGAAGGCCAGCTCATAGTGCGCGCCGTGCAGGAAACTGTCACCGAGCACGGCGAGTTCGGCGTCGGACGCCCGACGGCCGAAGTCGTCGACCATCCCGAGGTAGGCCTCGACGTAGTCGTGGAAGCCGTCCTCGGGGCAGTACTGGTCGATCCACCACGTGTAGCGGGAGCCGGGTTTCCGGCGCTCCGTCAGGTCGTGGCAGACCTTCTGGTGGAACCAGGTCATGGGTAGTAGTCCACCGATCCCGGCGGCGAAGGAGGTGGTGGCGGCGGCCGTCATGAACGAGGTGTGGGCCAGCGTCGACGGGGTGATCCCGGCGGCCGGTTCCAGCCCCTCGAACCGCTCGGACAGCCGCTCCAGCTCACGGGACATCCGGGTGAGCGACTCGAAGGTCGCCCCGGCCGCGCCCGCGAGCAGCGCGCCGTGGTCGTCCCGGTCCGGCGCGGCCGCGGTACGGGCCAGCGCCCGCGCGTAGGCGGGCACCGTGTAGCGGGCGTCCTGCTCGGCGAAGTGCCACAGGACCTCCGGAGCGAGCGTGCCGTCACGGAGCCCGGCCCAGAAGGGGTGCGCCAGGACCCCGGCGACCAGGGGCTCGGCACGTTCCCAGAGGTGTTCTCGCAGTGTCACCGGTTCAACTCCCCCCGACCGGACGGCCGGACCGCAGCCGTGCCCCCATCTCGCAACCCCTCACCCCGCCGTCGGGCGGTCGTATACCAAACATCTCCGGTCCCGAAACTCAGCCATGGTGGTCGAGTCCGGCTTGAGCCCCGCCGGAGCGGCCGCGCGGCGTCAGCCGGCCCGGCCGGTCCGAGGTCCGAACGCGTCCCGGTGGCGCAGCAGCCAGGCGTCGAAAGTGCCCGCCGGGCGGCCGGTGAGCCGGTGCACCGTCGGCAGCGGCGTGCCGCCCCGGCGCGGGTCGGGGTCGGCGAGCGCGTCCAGCAGGCCGGCCGCGAACTCCGGCGGCAGGCCGCCCTCGGCCATCGCCCGGGCCGCGGCCTCCCGGGGGGCCTCGACGTACTCCAGCGGGCGCCCCAGCAGTGCGGCGATCCTGGCCAGCTGCCCGGGCGCCGTCAGCGCCTGCGGTCCGGTGAGCCGGTAGACCCGTCCGCCGTGCCCGTCCGAGGTCAGGCAGGCCACGGCGGCGGCGGCGATGTCCGCCGGGTCGACGACGGCTCTGGGGATGCCGCCGTACGTCTGGTAGGCGCGGCCCTCGGCCGCGATCGAGGCCCGCCACTGCAGGACGTTGGACATGAACCCGGCGGCCCGCAGCATCGTCCACTCCGCGCCGGTCCGGGCGAACGCCAGTTCGGCGTCCGCCTGGGCACTCCCGTAGGAGCCGACGGCCGGCGCGTCGGCGGCCACCGAGGAGAGCCGCACCAGCCGGCGGACCCTGCGGCGGCCCGCCTCCTGCGCGACGGCCGCGTCCTGGCGGGCCGCGTCGGGGCCGGTCGACAGGGCGAAGACGGCGTCCACACCGTCGAAGGCGGCGCACAGCGTCTGCGGCCGGCCCAGGTCGCCCTCGGCGAGTTCGACACCGGGCGGCAGACCGGAGCGGGCGGCCCGGGCCGCGTCCCGGGTGAGGGCGCGGACGGGCCGGCCGGCCGCCGCCAGCCCCGCGACCACGCCACGGCCGACCGTCCCGGTCGCGCCGAGCACCAGGATCACCGGGGTTCCCCCTGCCCGGCGGCCGTGAGGGCCGGCAGCTCGGGCGGCCGCCAGTCCCCCACCACGGCCAGCCCCTGCTGGCTCTCCCGCGGCCGGGTGCGCCGCATCCGGGCGTTGCGCCGCAGCAGCCGCCAGGGCCGCTCGGTCAGCTTGAACTCGCCCATCCGGCGGGAGGCCTCGGCGATCGACTGGGACCGCGGGCGGCGCTGCTCGTCGTAGCTCGCGAGCGCCTCGGGGACGCTGCCGGGCGCCGCGAGCACCGCGCACAGCACGGCCGCGTCCTCCAGCGCCTGGCAGGCGCCCTGCCCGAGGTCGGAGGTCATGGCGTGCGCGGCGTCGCCCAGCAGCGCGACCCGCCCCGACACGTAGCTGGGCAGCGGACGCACCAGTTCGAAGACGTCGTGGCGCAGCACGGTGCCCGGCGGGGTGGCGGCGATCAGCGCGGGCACCGGCTGGTGCCAGCCGCCGAACCGCCGCAGCACCTCGGCGTGTTCGTCGGGGAAGCGCCTGCCCTGCGGGGTGTTGGCGACGGCGAACCAGTAGACGCGGTCCCGGCCGAGCGGCATCCGGCCGAACTCCAGGCCGCGCCCCCAGCTGCTGCCGCCCGGCTCGGCCGCGCCGTCGACGCCCTCGGCGATGCCGCGCCAGACGCTGTGCCCGCTGTACGCGGGTGGCGGGACGTCCGGCCACAGGGCGCTCCGGATGCCGCTGAACGCGCCGTCCGCGGCGATCACCAGGTCGGCGCTCTGCGCCTGCTCGCCCTGCGGGGTGCGGTAGACGGCCGCGGCGGCGTTCCCGAGGTCCACGACCCGGGTGACGGCCGCACCGGTGCGCAGCGCGCCCGCCGGGAGGGCGGCGCGCAGCAGTCCGTGCAGGACGGGACGGGGCAGCACCACCAGGGAGAGGCCGTGTTCGCGCAGGAAGTCCGGGTCGGCCGGGGGTTGCAGGCGGCGCCCGGAGGCGAGCCGCAGGCCCTCGCCGCCGGGCGCCATGACGGCCGCGCCCGCCCGGACGGCCGCGCCCAGGCCGATCGCGTCCAGGGCCCGCTGGGCGTTGGTGAGCAGGGAGATCCCGGCGCCGGACTCGCGCGGCTCGGGGGCGCGTTCCAGTACGGTGACGCGCCAGCCCGTCCGGTGGAGTCCGACGGCGGCGGCCAGCCCGCCGATCCCGCCGCCGATCACCACGGCGCTGCGGTCCGGCGGCTGCGCGGTCCGGTCCTCGGTCATCGGCGCAGCACCGCGTCCGCGAGCAGGTCCAGGTGGCCGGGGTCGGCCGTGACCGGCAGCAGGAACAGTTCGTCGCAGCCGGCGGCGGCGTAGCCGTCGACCAGCGCGCGCAGGGTGTCGGCCTCGGTGACGGCGCCGGCGGCCAGGTGCTCGGCCATCTTGCCCATGTAGGCGTAGTAGCTCAGCATGTGCTCGCGGGCGTGCTCCTTGCCGTCCGGGCCCAGCGCGACGTAGCAGTTGGCGCCCATCCGGGGGGTGCCGGTGCGGCCCTCCTCGTCCCACAGCGCGCGGAAGCCGGCCACCTGGTCGGCGAACCGCTGCGGCGGGCCGCCGGGCGAGATCCAGCCGATCGCGTGCCGGGCGGCCCGCCGCAGCCCCGCCGGGGAGTGGCCGCCTCCCCAGACCGGGATGTCGCCGTTCACGGGCTGCGGGCCGACACCGGGCACCGGGCCCTTGCCCGCCCAGACCTCGCGCAGTTCCTCCAGCATGGTGTCCAGGCGGCGGCCACGGGTGCCGAAGCCGGTGCCGGTCGCGGCGTAGTCGTCCTCGCGCATGCCGGCCGAGACGCCGATCACCAGCCGGCCCTCGGAGAGCCGGTCCAGGCTGGCGAGCTGCTTGGCCAGTTCGACCGTGCTGGGCCGGTAGGCGGGCAGCAGCACGGCGGTGACGAGCTTGATCCGGGTGGTGACGGCGGCGGCGGCGGAGAGCGCCACGATGCTGTCGTAACTGTCGTACACCACCCGGTCGGTGACGGTCAGGCTGCTGAACCCGAGCCGGTCGGCCCGGCGGGCGAACTCGATCAACTGGCTACCGGCGGCGCCGGGTACTCCGATCGGCAGGCAAACCCCGATGTCCACTGTGTTCTCCTCGGTCGAAGGGCGGGCGGGGAGTCAGTCGTCCCGGTCCCCGCCGCGTTGGGTGTGCAGGGCGTCGGCCATCTTCTGCTTCATGGACGGCACCCGGGAGGCGACGAAGAGGGACGCGCGCAGGCCGGCCAGCGCCAGCCGCCCGACGTACGGGCGGTGGATCGGCTGGTCCCCGCCGGTCTGCTTCCTGGATGCCAGCACGGCCTCGAAGCCGTACCGGATCATCTCGGTCTCGTAGGCGCGGACGGCGTCGTGGAGGCCGAGCCGGCCGTCCCGGAAGTCGGTGAGCCTGCGGGTGAGCAGCGCCGCGTCGCGCAGCGCGGTGTTCGCGCCGACGCCCTGGCCGGGCGTCATGGTGTGGATGGCGTCGCCGAGCAGGGTGATGGTGGTGGTGGGCCACTGCGCGACGGGCACCGAGGTGCGGATGTTGATGGGGAAGCAGGTGCTGGGGTCGCCCAGGCGGAACAGCTCGCGCAGGGCGGGGTGCCACCCGGGGGTCAGCTCCAGGACGAGGTCGATCAGCTGCCGGCCGTCGAGCTTCATCACGTCGGACGGGAACTTGTCGGTGGCGGCCCAGAAGCCCCAGTTGACGTAGTCGCGGGTGTTGTCGAAGAGCAGGCCGGGCCACTGCCCGACCAGGTCGGCGTCGTTGCCGCCGATGCCCTCCTTGACCCGGCCGGCGCCGTCCCAGGGGAACTCCATGGTGTGCAGGATGCAGGTGTGGCCCTTGGGTCCGAACACCAGGCCGATGCCGTTCCGGACGTGCTCCGGCAGCAGGGCCAGGGCCTCGGGGGTGGCCGGCAGCTTCGCGGCGATCGAGATGATCCCGGCCTCTTCCACCCGGGCGTGCGGCAGGTACTGCCGGCGGACCCGCGAGCCGACGCCGTCGGCCGCCACCAGCAGGTCCCCGGTCTCCTCGCTGCCGTCCTCGAAGTACGCGGTGACCCGGCCGTCGGGCAGGCGCTCGTAGTGGGTGAACGTCCGGTCGAAGGAGACGATGTCGTCCATGCCGGTGAACAGCACCTGGCGGAGCGTCATCCGGCTGACCGACCGCTCGCCGCTCTCCTCGTCCACCGCCGGGCGGACGGGCAGGTCGATGCTGGAGCGGAGCCGTTCGGTGAGCATCACGAAGTGCCGGGGCGGCCGGGCGCAGGTGGCCTTGAAGGTCTCGTACAGCTCGGGGGGCAGCAGCCGCTTGAGGGCGGCGCTGCCGTCGGGCCCGATGCCGACGCGGTAGCCGTGCAGCCCCGCACTGCGGGTGCGGTCGCGCTCGAAGACCGCGACGTCGAAGCCCGCACGGCGCAGGCCGTGGGCGAGCGCCATCCCGCCGGTGCCGGCGCCGATGACGAGGACGCGCAGCGGTGTGCCGGTCATGGCGCACCGCCGTCCTCGTCGGCGTCCGGCCCCAGCCCGTCCACCCGGATCGACCGGGTCGGGCAGCCCCGCCGGGCGCGCCGCAGCTCGCGCCGCAGGCCGTCCGGGGGCCGCTCGTCCAGGACCAGCACCCGGCCCTCGGCGTCCTGGTCGAACACCTGGGGCAGCCGGTAGACGCACAGGCTGCTGGTCACGCAGCTCTCCCGGTCCGCCGAGACGCGCAGCCCGTCCACGGCCGTCACCAGCTGACCGGGATCTCGGTGTACCCGGCGAGGAAGCCGCCGACCGGCCGGCGCAGCTCCTCCCCCGGCACCGCGAGCCGCAGCCCCGGGAAGCGGCGCAGCAGGGCCTCGGTGGCCTCCTGGAGCTCCATCCGGGCCAGCGCGGCGCCCGCGCAGAAGTGGATGCCCGCGCCGAAGGTCAGGTGGTGGTTGTCGGTGCGGCGGATGTCCAGGGTCAGCGGGTCGGCGAACTCCTCCGGGTCCATGTTGGACTCCTGGGAGAGCAGCACGGTCGACCCCTTGGGGATGACGGTGCTGCCGTCGAGCAGTTCGATGTCCTCGACCGCGTACCGCAGGGTGCCCAGCGAGGTGCCCATCATCTGGTAGCGGAGCAGCTCCTCGACGGCCGACGGCACCAGCGAGAGGTCCGCCTTCAGCTCGGCGGTCACCTCGGGCCGGTGCAGCAGCACGGCCATCCCGGTGCCCAGCTGGGAGGCGGTGGTCACGTACCCGGCGATCAGCAGCGTCTTGACCCAGTGCTGCAACTGGTAGGCCGTCAGCTTGGCCGGGTCCTCCCGGCTGATCTCGATCATGTCGCTGATCAGGTCGTCGCCCGGCTCGGCCCGCTTGGAGTCGATCAGCTCGGTCAGGTAGTCCCAGTACTGCCGGCGGCACTGGTCGACCTCGTCCTCGGGCAGCTTGGAGACCGACAGGAAGCCGTCGATCAGGCGCCGGAACTTGGGCCGGTCCTGCGGGGGGACGCCGAGCATGTGGCAGATCACCAGGATGGGCAGCGGGTAGGCGAAGGCCTCCATCAGCTCGGCGGGCTGCGGGCCCGCCTCCATCGCGTCCAGCAGCTCGGCGACGATCACCTTGACGACCTCGCGCAGCGCCTCGATCCGGCGCGCGCTGAACGCCCGCATCACCACCGAGCGTTCGGTCAGGTACTGCGGCGGGTCGTTGTCGATGTTGGGGTCGCCGAACAGGTCGTTGCTCGCCGAGACCCGTGAGGCGCGGCCGAAGGTGTTGCGGCTGAGCCGCTCGTCGGCGAACAGCCGCCGCACGTCCTTGTACCGGGTGACCAGCAGGGCCGGCTCACCACTGGGCAGCGCGATCTCCAGCAGCGGCTGCTCGGTCAGGGTCGTCCAGGACTTCGGTATGTCCGGTGCCGGGGCCCATGGAAGGGGATACCCGACTGGGCACGACGCGCTCATCTGTGAACCGCCCTCTCCTGCGCGTGCTGCTGGGACCCGGCCAGCGTGGGCACCCGGCCTGGGGACCGGCTCGAAGCCCGGTCGAGCGCGCCGGGGCCCCGGCGGCCGGGCTCCCGGGCCCAGCGCAGGTCGAGCGATCCTCCATCGGGCGCTGCGAGATTCGCGGCGGTACATCGAGCCGCTGAGCGCCCGGGCCACGCCGTCGACCGGTGCGGGCGCCGCGACCTGCGGCGGTCTGATCCTGACGGAACCAAGGGGAGTGCAATGAGCAGTCAGATCCCGACGCAGCCGGCGTCCGCAGCGGAGTACCTGCCGCTGGCGTTCGGATTCGCCCTCCACCAGATAGGCGCGACCGTGTCGAGCCTCGGCATCCTCGACGCGGTGGCCGAGCGGCCGCAGAGCGCCGAGCAGCTGATCGAGCGCACCGGCGCCCACCCGCGCAGCCTGCGCCGCCTGCTGTACGCGGCGGTCAAGGCGGGGGTGCTGCACCTGGACGCCGACGGCTACCGGGCCACCCCGGTGGCGGCCCACTTCGGGCCGCTGTCCGACATGCACGCCACGCCGGCGGTCTGGCGGGCCTGGGAGGTGCTGGAGGAGTCGGTGCGCACCGGGCGCTCGGCGTTCGACATCGCCAACGGCGCACCGCTGTTCGACCACTTCGAGCACGACCCGAAGCTGGCGGCCGTCTTCCACGCCGCGATGACCGGCGGCAGTGACGTGCAGTCCCCCGCGATCGTCAAGCAGTTCGACTTCACCCGGTTCCGGCACGCGGTGGACGTCGGCGGCGGGCGCGGCACCCTGCTGGCGGCCGTGCTCGGCGCCAACTCGGGCCTGCGCGGCACCGTGTTCGACACCGCCAACGGCGTCGTGGAGACGGCCGGGGTGCTCGCCGAGGCCGGGCTGGACGACCGCTGCGGCATCACGGTCGGCTCGTTCTTCGAGTCCGTCCCGGCCGGTGGCGACGTCTACCTGCTGAAGAACATCCTGCACGACTGGAACGACGAGGAGAGCATCCAGATCCTCTCCAACATCCGCAAGGTGCTGCCGGAGGGCGGACGGGTCGTCGTCTTCACCTCGGTGCTGTCCGAGGGCGGCACCGACGAGGACCCGGCCGACGCCCTGGGCGCCGCCATCTCCGACATCGAGATGCTGGTGATGACCACCGGCCGCGAGCGCACCCTCGCCGAGTACGAGCGGCTGTTCGCCGGGGCCGGCCTGGAGCTCACCGCCGCCACCCCGCTGCCCTGCCCGTACCTCTACCACGCGCTCGAAGCCGCGCCCGTCGCATCCTGAACCCGGCCCGCTGAGCCCGGCCGGCCGAACCGGGCCTACCGAACCCGGCCCGCTGAGCCCGGCCGGCCGAACCGGGCCGGCCGCGGCGGACAACGCGGCCGGCCGGGTTCGGCGAGGGCCCCTCCGGACAGCTCCGGAGGGGCCCTCGCGCGTCACCGTTCGTGCTCGACCGCCGCCCGAGCCGGTCCTGCGAGCATCCCCCGTTGCGGGTACCGCCCCCGGACGCCGGGGCCCGCAGCCCGTGGGCGCCGGCCGCCGCGGGCACGACGAGCGACGCCGACGGAGAGACCAGATGACCACTGAAGCCGACCACCGCACCCTCGCCGCCCCGGGCGGCCCCGACCCGATGCGCTGGCGCGCGGCGGTCTTCGTCCTGGTCGCGATGGCGCTCGACCTGGTGGACACCAGCATCGTCGTGGTGGCCCTGCCCGGGCTGCAGAAGCACCTGCACGCGAGCGGCGCGGCCCTGCAGTGGGTGGTCGAGGGGTACACCCTCACCTTCGCGCTCTGCCTGGTGACGGCCGGCCGGGTCGGCGACCTGCTGGGCCGCAAGCGGGTGCTGCTGGCCGGGATCGTCCTGTTCGTCGCCGCCTCGGCGGCCTGCGGCGCGGCCCAGACCCCGACGATGCTGATCGTGTCGCGGGTGGTCCAGGGGCTGGGCGGGGCACTGGTGGTGACGCAGGGCCTGTCGGTCTTCCAGGTGACCTTCCCGGAGAACGAGCGGGCCAAGGTGTTCGGGCTGTTCGGCGCGCTCTCCGGGCTGGCCTCGGTGCTCGGGCCGGTGCTGGGCGGCCTGCTGATCAACGCGGACCTGTTCGGGTGGTCCTGGCGGCCGATCTTCCTGATCAACCTGCCGGTCGGGCTGGTGGCGCTGGCGGGCGTGGCCAGGTACGTCCGCGAGTCGAAGGCCCCGGACGCCCGGCGGCTGGACGCGGTGGGCATGGTGCTGGTCACCGCGGCCCTGCTGGCGGTGCTCTACCCGCTCGTGCAGGGACGCGAACTGGGCTGGCCCGCCTGGACGTTCGTGGCGATGGGCTGCTCGCTGCCGCTGTTCGCGGTGTTCGCCCGGTACGAGCGGGCCAAGCAGCGGCGCGACGGCTTCGCCCTCGTCCAGCCCGCGCTGTTCCGCCGGCGGACGTTCACCGTCGGGCTGGTCCTGCTGCTGTTCTTCTTCGCCGCCGTCGCCGGGTTCTTCTTCCCGTTCACCTACTACCTGCAGAACGGCATGGGCTTCACCGCGTTCGGTGCGGGCATGGCCGTCCTGCCGTTCTCGGCCGGGGTGGTGGTGACCTCCGCGTTCTCCCCCACGGCCGCCAAGCGGCTGGGCCGGGTCGTGCTCAGTGGCGGCATCGCGGTGATGATGGGCGGCATGGTCGCCCTGATCCTGACGATCCGGCACTACGGCGCGTCCACCGGCAGCTGGGTCCTGGCGCCGTCGCTGGCCGTGATGGGCCTGGGCATGGGCCTGGTGGCCTCGCCCATGATCGAGCTACTGCTGTCGGGGGTGCCGCACCGCGACGCCGGGTCCGCCTCCGGCGTCCTGAACACCGTCAACCAGCTGGGTGCGGCGGCCGGTGTCGCGGTGCTGGGCGTGCTCTTCTTCGGCCTGCTGGGCGGGCAGGCCGTACCCGGCGCGCAGCGGGCCGTGCCCGAACTCCGCGACCGGCTGACCGCCGCCGGGGTGACCGGGCAGGCCCGGGAGGACATCCTGCAGAGCGTCACGGACTGCGCACGGGCGGCGGGCCGGAGCGGCGAACCGGAGCAGCCGTCGGCGCGGTGCCGCTCGGTGGTCCCGGACGGCGCCGTCCCCCCCGGCGCCGAGGCCCGGGTCCGGGCGGCCGTCGCGGACGCGTCGACCGTCGCCCGCAAGGAGGGCTTCTCGCTCGCGGTCTCGCACGTCCTCCGGTTCGAGACCGCGATCCTGGGCGTCGCCTTCCTGCTGACCTTCCTGCTGCCGGCCCGGCTCCGGCCCCAGGAGGAGGCGGGCGCGGACGAGACGAGCGCGGAAGCCGCGCTGACCGGCTGACCGGGCGGCCGGCGGCCGTGCCGACCGGCCGCCGGATCCGACCGCTGGTCGAGCCGTTCTCCATCCCGCGCTGGGAGATTCCGGTGCGCAGATCCGTCCAGGAATGGGAGACCGGTCATGACCACCACCGTCGAGGACGTCGGCACCGCGGCGTCGATCCTCCAGCTAGGCAACCGCTTCTGCCACGCGAAGGCGCTGCTCACCGCCGTCCGGCTCGACCTCTTCACCGTGCTGGACGAGGGGCCCGCGACCCCCGGGGAGCTGCGCGACCGGCTCGGCCTGCACGGCCGGGGGCTGGCCGACTTCCTCGCGCTGCTCGCCGCCCTCGGCCTGCTGCGCCGGGACGCGGACGGCCGCTACCGCAACGCCGACGGCGCCGACCGCCACCTGGTGTCCGGGCGCCCCGGCGCGGTCGGCGGGTTCCTGCGCGGCGCGGACATCAACCTCTACCCGGTCTACGGGGAGCTGGCGCAGGCCCTGCGGACCGGCCGGCCGCAGGGCCGGGTCGACTACACCGGGATGCTCGACGACCCGGTCGCCACCGGCCAGTTCGTGCGGATGATGGACGGCCTGACGCAGGGTCTCGGCGCCCCGCTGACCGCCGCGCTGGAGGGCGTCGAGTACCACTCGGTGCTCGACGTCGGCGGCTGCCGGGGGCACCTGCTCGGGCAGCTGCTCGCCGCCCGGCCGGACGTCCGGGGGCACGTCTTCGACCTCCCGCAGCTGGAGCCGTTCTTCCACGAGTACCAGGCCGAACTGGGCCGGACGGGCCAGGCCGTCTTCCACCCGGGCGACTTCTTCCAGGACCCGCTGCCCGCCGCCGACGTCCTGGTGCTCGGCCACATCCTGCACGACTGGGACCCGGAGCAGCGGCAGGAACTGCTGGACAAGGCGTTCGAGGCGGTCAACCCGGGCGGGGCGCTGCTGGTCTACGACCGGATGCTCGGCGAACTGGCGGACGACACCGAGAACCTGGCGGCGAGCCTGCACATGCTGCTGGTCACCGACGGCGGCGCGGAGTACACCGTCGCGGAGCTCCGCGCGCAGGCGGCCGCGGCGGGCTTCGGCGCGGTCACGCACCGGCGGCTCGCCGACTACGACACGCTGGTGGTCTGCCGCAAGGAGCTCCGCGGCTGAGCCCGTCGGGCCCGCCGCAGTACTGTGCCCCCGGACTCGTGGTCCGGGGGCACAGTGCTGCGCGGTGCGGGGTCAGGCCGCCTTGCGGCAGACGACCAGGGTGTCGTAGTCGCCGAGCGGGAGGACCTCGGTGCCGGCGAAGCCGGCGTGCGCGGCGTGGGCGACGATCTCGGACGCCGGGTACTCCGAGCCGCCGTCGGTGACCAGCAGCATGTCGAGGCTGATCACCAGATTCTCGGCGTGCTCCGGCTCGTCGTCGAGCATCCGGTCGTAGACCAGCAGCGTGCCGCCCGGGTTGACCGCGTCGAACGCCTTGTGCACCAGCAGGCTGCGCTGCTCGGTGTCCCAGTCGTGCAGGACGTGGCCGAGCACCACGACGTCGGCGGCGGGCAGCGGGTCGGTGAAGAAGCTGCCGCCGTGGAACTCCAGCTTCCCGGTCAGCCCGAGCCCGGTGATCAGCTCCTTGGCGAACGGCTCCATCTCGGGCAGGTCGAAGACCTTCCCGGCCAGGTGCGGCCGCGCCCGGACGATCTGCGAGCAGAGGTTCCCGCGCGCGCCGCCCACGTCCACCACCGAACCATGGCCGGACCAGTCGTACGCCTCGATCAGCTGGGCGCCGAGCACGTTGGTGAAGGCGTCCATGCTGCCGATGAACTGACGGAGGATCTCCGGGTTCTGGGTGACCTCGTCGTAGTGGCTGCCGGACTGCTGCTGCCCGGTCCGCAGCGCCTCCTCCAGCCGGCCCCAGGCCGGGTAGAGGTTGCGGCTGGAGCGCAGCAGGAAGCCGCCGACGTACTCCTCGCCGCCGCGCACCAGGTGCCGGTCGGTGCCCGGCGCGTTGCGGTAGCGGCCGTCCTGGCGCTCCAGGATCCGCAGCGCGACCAGCAGGTCGAGGAAGTCGCGCAGGCCGCGTCCGTGCAGCCCCAGCGACTCCCTGACCTCCTCGAATCCGGCCGAGCCGCCCGGGGCCTTGTGCAGCTGCGTGAACAGGTCGAGTTCAACAGCGGTCAGCAGCGCCTTGGCATCGCAGAACGCGTTGCCGAGGCGCAGTATCCCGGCGGCAGTGCCGACGTCCGGGGCCTTGGTAGTCATCGGGGAGACTCCTTCCTGGACGCCTGCCTGCCAGGCGCCGCACCTGTCGGGCTGTGACGCTGTCAGCCGGGCATGGAGCCGTCCTCGAACCTGCCTGGAGGGGCCGCGGCGGCCCCGGGGCCCGACCGTGAAGCCAGGAATCCTTGAGCCCGCGCCGGTACCCCTGTCCCAGTGCCGCGGATCGACCCGTCACTGTTCATGAGTTCATGAGGGGACGCACATGTATGACGTGAACATCCCTGTGTTGATCGTGGGAGCAGGGCCTGTCGGGCTCTCCACCGCCCTCTTCAGCGGGCGCCACGGGATCCGCACCATGGTGCTGGAGAAGCGCGACGGGACGTCGCTGCTGCCGCGCGCCCCGGGCCTCCAGGCACGCACCCTGGAGCTGTTCCGTGCCGCCGGCATCCACGCCGACATCCGGGCGCTGGAGATGGGCGACTCCCACCCCTACTTCGAGGGCGGGATCATCCAGGTCGACACCTTCGCCGGCATCGACGACGCGGTCGTCCTGGAGTCGCCCTCGCTGGACGGGCCGACGGTCAGCCCCGAGCGGGTGATGGGCTGCGGGCAGGACCGGTACGAGAAGGTGCTGCGGCAGAAGGCCGCCGAGTTCGGCTCGGACGTCCGCTTCGGCACCCGCCTGATCGAGTTCACCCAGGACGAGGACGGCGTCACCGCCGTCGCCGAGGAGAACGCCACCGGACGGCGGTTCACCATCCGGGCCGACTACCTGGTGGGGGCCGACGGCGCGAACAGCAGCGTCCGCAGGCACCTGGGCGTGGAGCGGGAGGGGCGCGGGACGGTCTTCAACGCGCTCAGCATCTACTTCAAGGCGCCCGAGCTGGAGACCGTGCTCAAGGGCCGCAAGTTCATCCTCTGCTACGCCAACGTCAACGGCACCCTGATGGGCCTGTCCCGGCTGCACGGCTGCGACCCGTACCTGGCCGCCCCCATCTACTACCCCGAGCGCGGCGAGAAGCCGGAGGACTTCACCGACGAGCGCTGCGTCGAGATCGTCCGCACCGCGGCCGGCAAGGCCGACCTGGCGGTCGAGGTGGTCGACAAGGTGCCGTGGCAGGGCGCCCAGCTGGTCGCCGAGCGGTTCCGCACCCAGCGGGTCTTCCTGGCCGGCGACGCCGCCCACCTGCACCCGCCGGCGGGCGGGTTCGGCGCCAACACCGGCATCCACGACGCCCACAACCTGGCCTGGAAGCTCGCCGCCGTGCTCAAGGGCTGGGCGGGCGACCCGCTGCTCGACACCTACCACGACGAGCGCCACGCGGTCGGCTCCGCGATGGCGGCCCAGGCGATGGTCCGCAACCGGATCCGGCACGGCCACGCGACCGACGCCGACCGGGCCGAGATGGTGGACGACATCATCATCACGCTCGGGTACCGCTACACCTCCACCTCGATCAGCAGCGAGGGCACCGGCCCGGTGCTCACCCCCGAGTTGGAGCTCACCGGCGAGCCCGGCACCCGGGCGCCGCACGTCTGGCTGGAGCGCGGCGGCGAGACCCTCTCCACCATCGACCTGTTCTGGGACTCGTACGTGCTGCTCACGGACGAGGCCGGGTCCCCCTGGGCCGAGGCGGCCACCAGGGCCGCCGAGCGGCTCGGGGTCCCGCTGCGGGTACACCGGGTGGGCCCGCAGAGCGAGCTCAGGCCGCAGGACCGCGACTGGGCACAGGCGTACGGCCTCACTGCGGGCGGGGCGGTGCTGGTGCGTCCGGACGCCTTCGTCAGCTGGCGCGCCGCCGGCCCCGCCGCCGACGCCGATGCCGACGGGGTGCTCCTCGACGCGCTCGGCCGGTCCGCGGGGCTGGCCCGCGAGGCGGCCGTGACCGGCTGAACCCGCTGACGCCGAAGGGCGGCCCGCTCCGATCCGGAGCGGGCCGCCCTTCGGCTTGCGGCGGGCGGTGCGGTGGCGCAGTGGTGCGGTGGTGCCGGCGGTCAGAGCGCGGCGTCCGCCAGCAGGCCGACCTGCTTGAGGTCCGCCGTGCAGGGCAGCAGGATCAGCTCGTCGCACCCCGCGTCCGCGTACGCCTGGACGGCGTCGCGGATCTGCGCGGGCTCGACCAGCACGCCGGAGGCCGTCCGCTCGGCCTTGGGGCCGACGAACGAGTAGTATCCGCGCAGGTAGTCGCCGGCCACCCGGGCGGCGTCCGGGCCCAGGTGGGCGTAGAGGATCGCCACCATCCGCGGCCGGTCGGTGCGGCCCTCCTCGGTCCAGACCCGCCGGGCCTGCCGGACCTGCTCGGCGTAGGCCGTGACGGAGTTGCCCCCCGCGATCCAGCCGGTGCCGAACCGGGCCGAGCGCCGCATCGCCTGCGCCGAGTGGCCGCCCACCAGCAGCGGCACGCCCGCCGGGTGCAGCGGCGCGGGACCGATCCCGGGGACCCGGCCGCCGCCCGCCCAGATCTCCCGCAGCTCGGCGAGCAGCGCGTCCAGCCGCGCCCCCCGGTCGTGGTAGCCGGTACCGGTCGCCGCGAAGTCGTCCTCGCGGCCGCCGGCCGCCACCCCGAGCACCAGGCGGCCGCCGGAGATGGCGTCAATGGTCGCCGCCTGCTTGGCGAGCAGCGCGGTGTCGCCGCGGTAGCCGGCGATCAGGATGGTGGTCACCAGCCTGATCCGCTCGGTGACGGCCGCCGCCGCCGCGAGCGAGACCAGCGGCTCGAAGTTGTCGTACACCAGCCGGTCCAGGACACCGAGGCTGCGGAACCCGCACTCCTCGGCGCGCCGCGCCCACTGCGGCAGCTGCGGTCCGGCCTTGTCCGGGACGGTGGTGGGCAGGCCTACTCCGATCTCCAAGGCTCTCTCCTTCGTCGGTCTCGTCACATCACGTGGATTCGGTGGATCCGGTCCGGTGTCAGCGGACGGCGCGTGCGGTCAGCTCTTCGAGCGCGGCCACCAGCCGGGCGGGCTCGGGCCGCTCCAGGTTCAGCGCGGCCAGCCGCCGGGCCGCCGCGCGCTCGCGGCCGGAGTCCAGCAGCCGCCGCACCTCGGCGCGCAGCTGCGCCGGGCCGGCCTCGTCGCGGCTGAGCACCTCGCCGGCCCCGCAGGCCAGCACCCGGGCCGAGTGGCCCGCGTGGTCCGGCAGTTGGGGCACCAACAGCAGCGGCACACCGGCCTGAAGGGCGGTCAGCACGGTGCCGGCGCCACCGTGCGAGACCACCAGGTCCGCCTCGGCGAGCAGCAGGTGCAGCGGCGCGTCCACGGTGACGGTGACGTCCCCGGGGAGGTCGCCGAGCAGCGGGAGCTGCGCGGCGGAGACCGCCAGCACCACCTCGGCGTCCGCCTCGCGCGCGGCCAGCGCGGCCTGCGGGGCGAGGAAGTGCGCCGGGGACAGCTTGGCCATGGTGTGCCCCCAGGTCACCACCACCCGGCGGCCGCCGGGCCGCCGGGCCGGCGGCTCCGGGAGCGCTCCGGCCCCGGGGCCGTTGTACGGGACGTACCGCATCGGCAGCCGCCGGTAGTCGGTCGGCACCTGGAACTCGTCCGGGCACGGGTCCACCGTGAGCGCGCCGAACGGGTCGAAGGCGTCCACCCCGTTGCGCTCGGCCAGCGGCGCGAGCACCCCGGGCAGCACCCCCCGCGCGCGCAGCAGCAGATCGGTGCCGTACAGCAGCCGTACGGCGGGCACGCCCGCCGCCGCCGCCGCGATCGGCCCGGCCAGTGCGGTGGGCTCGTACACCACCAGGTCGGCCCGCCAGTCGCGGGCCAGTGCGGTGAGGTCGTCCACCATGGAGTCCGCGTGGGCGTGGAACATCCGCATGGCGCGCGGGCCCCGGCCCTCGGGCCCGGCCGGGGTGACCGGTGCCGGGACGGCCCGGGACGGCAGCAGGTAGCCGCGCACCAGGCCGGCCGCGTCCACGTCGTGCCCGGTCCGGGCCGCCGGCAGGCCGGTCCGGACGATGTCGTCGTACAGGCCGGGCTGGCTCGCGATCAGCACCTCGTGTCCGGCGGCACGGCAGGCCCAGGCCAGCGGCACCAGCGCGTACAGGTGCGAAGGCCAGGCCCAGGTCGTGAAGAGCACCCGCATGGACCGCCTCACTCTCCTTGAGAACCAATGGTTCGGCTGAGACCGGCCCACCGGTACACGGTGGGCGGCGGTCCGATGGCCCGAAAGGTCTCCCAGCCGGCTATCAGACCGATCGCGGCGGACTCGAACCGGCTGCTCCGGGCGCTGGTCGAGCTGCCGTCCAGGCGTTCCCGAGACGGTCGCGGGACGGTGGCGGGACGGTGGCGGCGGATCCACCCGGCAGCAGGCAGAAGGAGAAGCAGATGGATCAGGGACTGCTCGGCAAGCGCGTCCTCGTCACGGGCGGCACCCGGGGCATCGGACGGGTGACGGCGCTCGCGTTCGCCCGCGCCGGGGCCCGGGTGGCGGTGTGCTCGCGGTCCGGCGGGGCCGACGCCGACAGCCTCGCCCTGGAGCTGAAGGAGACCGGCGAGGGGCACCTGGTCCTGCGGGCCGACGTCACCGGCGCGGCGGGGGCGGCCGACCTGGCCGACCGGGTCCGGGAGTCCTTCGGCGGGCTGGACGTGCTGGTCAACAACGTCGGGGTGGACGGCCAGGCCTGGTTCGGCGAGCTGGCCGAGAGCGAGTGGCACCGGGTGGTCGACCACAACGTCACCTCGGCCTTCCTGGTCACCCAGGCCGTCCTGGACGTGCTCGCCGACGGCGCCTCCGTGGTCAACGTGGGCTCCTCCGTCGCGCTGCGCGGCCGCGTCCGGGGGGTGCACTACACCGCGTCCAAGGCCGCCCTGATCGGCCTGACCCGGGCGCTCTGCAAGGAGCTCGGCCCGCGCGCGATCCGGGTCAACACGGTGGCCCCCGGCCTCACCGAGACCGAGCCCGGCACCGGGCTGCCGCCCGAGGCGGTCGAGCGGATCGTCGGGATGACCGCGCTGGGGCGGATCTGCCGGCCGGAGGACGTGGCCGGCGCGGTGCTGTTCCTGGCCGGGGACACCTCCGCGTACATCAGCGGCGTGACGCTGAACGTGGACGGCGGCGTGTGAGGACGGGCGCGGCGGCAGGCCCCCGGCCCGGCGGCCGGGGGCCTGCCGCAGGTCAGCCCGCGGGCGCCGGCCGCAGGTCGTGGACGGTCCGGTTCACCGTCATCTGCCCGCCGGCCCGCAGCGGCCGGAGCCTGCGGCGGTGCTCCACGTGCTCCGCGCTCAGCTCGAACTCCCGGAAGCTCGCCTCGTCCGCCCAGTCGGTGAGCACGTGGTAGACGTGGCTCCCGTCCTCCTCCACGGACCGCAGCAGCACCTGCCCCCGGTTGGCGGGGCGGCCCGCGATGAGCCTGCCGATCTCCAGCCAGACGGCCTCGAACTCCTCCTCCCGGCCCGGGACGATGTCCATCCGCAGGATCACCCGGACCGGACCTCCGTACGCCGCCATCCGCTCGCCCGCCATCGCCTCGCCCGCCTCTCGCTCGCCGACCGCCGGGCCACCCGGCCCGGACGGGCCCAGCGTGACCGGGCCCGCTCGAATCCCGGTCAATGGGGCCCGCCTTGAGCGGTACCCGATCCCCGGGGCCGATCCTCCGGGCACGTACCCGCCGCCGGCGCCACCGTCGGCACTGCCCAGCAGAGGAGAACGGGATGACCGAGCAGCCGAAGGTCCCGGTACTGGTCGTCGGAGGCAGCCTGGTCGGGCTGTCGACGGCGCTGTTCCTGGCCCGGCAGGGGGTGCCCTGCCTGGTGCTGGAGCAGCGGACCGGCCTGTCCTCGCACCCGCGCACCCGGGGCGTCAACCCGCGCTCGATGGAGCTGCTGCGCGCCGCCGGCCTGGAGGACGAGCTGCGCGCCCTGCCCTCGGCACGGGTGCTGGCCCGCAACAGCGGGCTGCGGCTGGCACAGTCGCTGGCCGGCCCCGAACTGGGGGCCTTCCAGGAGGAGTACTACCGCGAGGTCAGCTCCGACCTGGGCGCGCTCTCGCCCACCAGCTGGTGCCTGTGCCACCAGAACGAACTGGAGGACGTGCTCCGGGTCGCCGCCGCGCGGGCCGGAGCGGCCTTCCGGTTCGGCAGCGAGCTGCTCTCCTTCGACCAGGACGCCGAGGGCGTCACGGCGGTGGTCCGGGACGGTGACGGCTCGGTCGAGCGGCTGCACGGCAGCTACCTGGTCGGCGCCGACGGGGCCCGCAGCGCGGTGCGCCGGCGGCTGGGCGTCGCGTTCGGCGGGACGGGCCAGCTCGGGCGGTTCCTGGCCGTCCACTTCCGCGCGGACCTCACGGCGGAGCTGGGCGACCGGCGGTTCGTCATGTGCTACACCTTCAACTCCCAGGTGCGCGGCGCCCTGATCCCGCTGGACAACGCGCGGGAGTGGCGCCTCGACGTGATCCTCGACCCGACGGCGACGGGGGACGTCGGCGCCGACTACCCCGCCGAGCGCTGCGTCGAGCTGGTCCGGGCGGCCGCCGGCGTCCCCGGGCTGGACGTGGAGATCCTCGGCACCGTCCCGTGGGAGGCCGCCGCCAAGGTCGCGGACGGCTTCCGGTCCGGGCGGGTGTTCCTGGCAGGTGACGCCGCCCACGTGATGCCGCCGAGCGGGGCCTTCGGCTCCAACGCCGGTGTCCAGGACGCCCACAACCTGGCCTGGAAGCTCGCCGCCGTCCTCGCCGGACACGCCGGGCCCGGCCTGCTCGACAGCTACGATGCCGAACGCAGGCCGGTCTGCGCGGCCACCGTGCGCCAGGCCGTGCTGCGCCAGCAGGACCGGCCGCGCGGCGGCGAGCGCAGCGGGCGGCGCGGTCTGCCGCCGGGCATGGTCGAGGACTCCACCCTGTGGTTCGGCTGGCAGTACCACTCCGCCGGGCCGGCCGGCCCGGCGGACGGGTCCGAGGTCTGGACCACGGACCCGCGCGGCCTGCCCGGCACCCGGGCCCCGCACGTCCAGCTGCTGCGGGACGGCACCGAGTGCTCCACCCTGGACCTCTTCGGGGACGCGCCGGTCCTGCTCACCGGCGCGGCGCCGGGCCGCTGGCCCGCCGCCGCCGAGGCGGCCGCGCACGTGCTGGCCGTCCCGCTCGTGGTGCACGGCATCGGCGGCCGGGGGGAGTTGGACGACCCGAGCGGCACCTGGGCGAAGACGTACGGCGTGACCGAAGCGGGCGCCGTGCTGGTGCGCCCGGACGGGGTGGTCGCCTGGCGGGCCGCGGACGCGCTCCAGGACGCCCCGCAGGCCCTGCGGGAGGCGCTGGCCCGGATGCTCGCCCGCTGACCGGCGGCACACCGAGGGCGCGGGGACCGTCCGGTCCCCGCGCCCTCGGCACCCGGCCGGCCCGCGGCTCAGACGTGCTCGATCAGCACCGCGGCGTCCTGGTCGCCGTCCCCCGCCTCGACCACACCGGCGAACGCGGCCCGTACGGTGTCCAGCACCGGCATCGCGACCCGCACGGCCTCGGCGTCGGCGACCGCCAGCCGCAGGTCCTTCTCCATCAGCGCGGCCCGGAAGAAGGCCGGCCGGTAGCTGCCCTTGCGCATCAACTCGGCGCGGAAGCGCATCACCTGGGAGCTGAAGCCGCTCCCCGCGATGGTGGCCAGCAGCTGGTCCCGGTCGAGCCCGGCCCGCTCCCCGTAGGTCACCGCCTCCGCGAGCGAGGCGACCTGGGCCCCCAGCAGCAGGTTGAGGATCAGTTTGGCGGTGGCCGCCGCACCCGGCGCGCCGAACAGCACCAGCTCGGAGCCGATGGCCTCCAGCACCGGCCGGACGGCCTCGATGTCCTGCTCGTCCCCGGCCGCGAAGACCCGCAGCTGACCCTCCCTGGCCTGGAGCGGGTTGCCCACCACGCAGGCCTCCACCCGGCGCAGGCCCGCCGCGGCCAGCCGGGCGGCGGCCTCGCGCGCGTAGCCCGGCGAGACGGTGGAGGTGTCGACCACCGTGCTCCCGGGCTCCAGCACCGGCACCAGCTCGCCGAACAGCACCTGCTCGACGGCGGCTTCGTCGCTGAGGCTGAGCAGCACGGTCCGGACCCCGGCGGCCGCGAGCGCCGGCGAACCCGCCACGACGGCGCCTTCGGCGGCCAGCGGCTCGGCCCGGGCGGCCGTCCGGTTGTGGACGGTCAGTTCGAAACCCGAACGGAGCAGGCGGTGCGCCATGCCTCCGCCCATGCTGCCGAGTCCGATGAACGCCAGTCTGGTCTGGCTCATGGTGCCGCCTTCCTTCGCGTGTGTTCGTTCCTGACGTCGTCAAGGGGCTGTTCCCGGCGCCGGGGGGTGCGCCGGGAACAGCTGTCTTCCGGGGCCCTGCCCGGTCCGGGGTCGCGTGGGGGTCTCCCGTCCGGCGGGTCTCACACCCGGTGGGCCTGCTGGGCGGCGCCGGTCAGTACGCCGCGTCGACCTGGTAGACCGCGAACGGCGTGCCCGCCCGGTCGTCCCGGTAGGGGCGCAGCGGCGCGGTGTCCGCCCGGTGCCCGTCACCGCGCTCCCAGCTCTCGAAGGCCGCCATGCTCTCCCAGCGGCTGACCACCACCAGCGAGGACGGGTCGTGGGGCTGGCGCAGCAGCTCGTTGCCCAGCATCCCGGGCACGACCGCCAGCCGCCCGCTCACCTGGTGGTAGGCCGCCCGGACGGCGGCCAGTTCGGCCTCGTCCCGGGCGACCTGGTAGACCAGCACCCGCACCTCAGACATCGGCCGCCGCCTGCCCGGGGATGTGCGCGAGGAGCTCCATGGTGTGGAAGGACCCGCCGCTGCGGTAGGGGTGCAGCCGGGCGCGGTGCTCCAGGTGCGCGGGGCTGTCCTCGAAGGCCCGGAAGCGCGGCTCGTCCAGCCAGTCGCTGACGATCCAGTAGGTGCCCTCCTGCGCGGTGTCCTTGGAGAGCCACTGGCCGAGGTTGGCGGGGTGGCCGGTGACCGCTTCGGTGCCCTGCCGCCACTCCTCGACGAACGCGGCCTCGGCGTCCGGCTTGATCTCCATCCGGAGCATGACCCGGAACGTCATCAGGAGATCCCCCCGTCCACACTGACGGTGGACCCGGTGACGTAGCGGGAGAGGTCGCTGGCCAGCCAGAGGATCGCGCCGGCCACCTCGTCCGGGGTGCCGAGCCGGCCCAGGGCCGTCTTGGCGCTGTACCGCTCGATCATCAGCTTCCGCTGCTCCTCGGGCAGCTGGTGCAGGTTCTCGGTCTCCACCACGCCGAGCGCGACCACGTTGAACCGGATGCCCTTGCCGCCGAACTCCTTGGCCAGCGACCGGCTGAGACCCACCAGCGCCGCCTTGGAGGCGGTGTAGTGCGAGCGCAGCGGAATTCCGGCGTCGACCGCCTTGGAGCCGATGCTGACCACCGAGGACTCCGAGTGGAGCAGCGGCAGGGCGCGCTGGATGACCAGGTGCGCGGCGGTGACGTTGGTGGTCAGCACCCGCTGGAACTCGTCCAACGGCAGCTCGGCGTACGGGACGTGGCTGATCGCCCCGGCGTTGTTGACCACCAGGTCGAGCCGGCCGTACTCCTCGCCGGCCCGGGCGACCAGGGCGGCCACCTCGTCCGGCCGGGTCACGTCGGCCCGCAGCACCAGGTGGTGGCCGCCGATCTCCTTCAACTCCCGCTCCAGTGAGCCGACGTAGTCGCTCTCCTGCTGGTAGCAGGTCACGACGTCCACGCCGGCCCGGGCCAGGGCGAGCACGATGCCCCGGCCGACGCCTCGGGTGCCGCCGGTGACGAGGGCCTTCTTGCCCTGCAGGGCCAGGTTCATTGTCTTCCTCCGTAAGGGCGGTCTGATGGGTCGTCGGATGTGTTCCGGCCGGGTCAGAGCAGGGCCGACAGCGCCGCGCAGTTGGCGGCCAGGGCGAGCACGGCGAGCAGGCTGCGGCGCCGGTTCCAGGGGCCCCAGCTGCCGCGCGGGTCGAGGTCGGCGAAGTTCTCCGGCAGGTTGTCCGGGTCGATCGTCCGGATCCACCGGTTGACCGGGACGTTCTTGGTGATCGAGATGGCGACGGTGGCGGCGGCCAGCAGCGCGGCGGCCAGGCAGAGCACCCGGGCGGGGGTCTGCGAGCCGCCGAGGCCGAGCACCAGGTCGCCGGCCAGGGTGCCCAGCAGGCAGATCGGCATGGCCGGGTCGTAGCGGGTGGCGAAGAAGGCGTGGGCGTGGACGTAGCGGTCCGGTGGCAGGGAGGCGAGCAGCGGCCAGCCGCCGAGCTGGGTGCCCAGGAGCACCCCGGCGGCGAGGCCGTTGAGCAGGACCACCAGGGGGGCCAGCAGAGCGGTCACCGTCATTCCTCTCGTTTGGGGCTTCGGGCCGGGCCCGGTCAGGCCAGGCTGCGGGCGCGGTCGGCCGCCTCGACCCGCTCCTTGATCAGCTTCAGCTGGACCAGGGTGTTGCGGTTGAGGTGCCCGGTCATCCCCTCGTCGTCCACCGGGGCCTGCGGCTTCATGTGGAAGTCCTGGATCCAGCGCATCCGGATCCCGCCCTCCTCGGCGACGGTGTACTCCCAGTGGATGTCCATGAACTCGAACGGGCCGGTCTCCACCCGGTGGGCCCGGACGGTGCGGGTCAGCGGATCCGGTGTGCGGCGGGAGACCCAGCTCCACACCACCCCGTTCTCGTCGGGGTGCATGGTCAGCCGGAAGGTGACGGTGGCACCGTCGCGCTCCAGCACCTCGGCACTGGCGTACTCGCTGAACAGGTTCGGCCAGTTCTCCAGGTCGTTGGTGATCTCCCAGACGGTCTCCAGGGGTGCGTCGATGACGATCGAGTTGTCGGTGTGGCCTGCCATGGCGCGTCTTCCTTCCGTCAACGTGCGAGGACCAGAGCTGCGTTGAAGCCGCCGTGGCCGCGCGCGAGCACCAGCGCGCGGCGCAGCGGGGCGCTGCGGGGCGCCTCCCGGACGAGGTCGATGTCGCAGCCCGGGGCGAGCGACTCGACCCCGGCGGTGTGCGGGACGACCCCGTCGCGCAGGGCCAGCAGCGCGGTGGCCACGTCCAGCGGGGCGCCGCCGCCGTACAGGCGGCCGGTGAGCACCTTGGGCGCGGTGACGGGCACCCCGTACGGTCCGAACACCGCGCTGATCGCCCGGGCCTCCGCCAGGTCCTCGGCGGGTGTGCCGGAGCCGTCGGCGAAGACCACGTCGATGTCGCCGGCGGTCAGGCCCGCGTCCGCGAGCGCCTGCCCGATGGTGCGGCGCAGGGCCGGGGGGCGGCCGGAGCCGGGCGCGGGGTCGAAGCCGGCGGCGTAGCCGAGGACGCTGCCGTACGGCTGCGTCACGCCGCGCTCGGCGGCGGAGGCCGCGCTCTCCAGCACCAGGATCGCCCCGCCCTCGCCCGGCAGGTGCCCGGCGGCGGCCCGGTCGAAGGGCAGGTAGGCGCGGGCCGGGTCCGTCCCGGTGGACAGCCTGCCGGTGGAGATCTGCGCGGTCACGCCGTACGGGCAGAGCGAGGCGTCGGTGCCGCCGGTGACCACCAGCCGGGCGCCGCGCCGGGTCAGCCGGCGGGCCTGCCCGATGGCGTCCAGGCCGCCGGCCTGCTCCCCGCACAGCACCCCGCACGGCCCGCGCATCTTGTGCCGGATGGAGAGCTGGCCGGTGGTGGCCGCGTAGAACCAGGCGATCGACTGGTAGGCGCCGACCCACTCCGGCTCGTGCTGGTAGAGCGCGGCCATCTCGTGCTGGCCGAACTCGGTGCCGCCGGAGGAGCTGGCGGTGACGACCGCCATCTCGTACTCGGGCAGCGCGGCCGGATCGACCCGTGCGTCGGCCAGGGCCGCCTCGGAGGCGGCGAGCGCCAGGTGGGTCCAGTGGTCGGTCTGCGGGACCAGCCGGCTGGGCACCGCATCGTCCGCGCTGAACCCGCTCACCTCGCCGGCCAGGGTCACCGGGTAGGGGGTGGGGTCGAACCGGGTGATCCGGTCGATGCCCGACTTCCCGGCCAGCACCGCGGCCCAGTGGGCCTCGACGCCGATGCCGGTCGGCGCGGTGACGCCGATACCGGTGATCACCGGGGGGCTGTCCTCGGTCGGCATGGTCAACTCCTCTCGTGGGCGACGACTCCGGGCCGGGCGAGCACCATCGCGCTCTGGAATCCGCCGAAGCCGCTGCCGACCGTCAGCACCACGTCCGTCCGGTGCTCGCGGGCGGTCAGCGGGACGTAGTCCAGGTCGCAGTCCGGGTCGGGGTTGTGCAGGTTCGCGGTCGGCGGCACGACCTGCCGGTCCAGGGCCAGCGCGCAGGCCGCCACCTCGATCGAGCCGATGGCGCCCAGCGAGTGGCCGATCATCGACTTGATCGAGCTGACCGGGATGTCGTACGCGTGGCTGCCGAGGCTGCGTTTGAACGCGGCGGTCTCGTGCCGGTCGTTCTGCTTGGTGCCCGAGCCGTGCGCGTTGATGTAGCTCACCGCGGTCGGGTCCAGCCGGGCCTGGTCCAGGGCGACCCGGATGGCCTCCGCCATCTCCCGGCCGTCCGCCTTGAGGCCGGTCATGTGATGGGCGTTGCTGCGCCCGGCGCTGCCGACGATCTCGCCGTAGACGTGGGCGCCGCGGGCCTCGGCCGCCGACTTCTCCTCCAGCACCAGGACGGCGGAGCCCTCGCCCAGCACGAACCCGGCCCGGTCGCGGTCGAACGGGCGCGAGGCGTGCTCGGGGTCGTCGTTGTGGCTGGTGGTGGCCCGGATCGCGTCGAAGCAGGCGGCGCTGATCGGGGAGATCGGCGCGTCGGTGGCACCGGCCAGTGCCACGTCGGCGGTGCCCTCCTCGATCAGCTGGACGGCGTGCGCCACGGCGTCGATCCCCGAGGTGCAGCCGGTGGAGACCAGCGAGACCGGGCCCTCCGCGCCGGCCGCCCAGGCGACCTCCACCGCGAGGGTGGAGGGCACCATGTAGCCGTAGAGGTGCGGGACGCCGTAGGTGTGGTCGACCAGCCAGTCCTTGCCGGAGTCGCTGAGGATCTTGTACTCCTCCTCCAGACCCATGGTGCAGCCGACCGCGCTGCCCAGGCCCACCGCGATCCGCTCGGGGGCGACCGCCGAGAGGTCGACGCCGCTGTCGGCGAGCGCCTCGCGGGCGGACACCACGGCGAACTGCGCGGCCCGGTCCATCCGCCGGATCTCGCGGGCCTCCAGCCCCGCCGCCACCGGGTCGAAGTCCACCTCGGCGGCGACCTGGGAGCGGAACAGGGCGGGGTCGAAGAGGCTGAGCCGGCGGGTCGCCGTCCGGCCCTCCGTCAGCAGCCGCCAGAAGGCCTCCCGGCCGACACCGCCGGGCGCGACCACCCCGATGCCGGTGATCACCGCCCGCCGCCCGGCGGCCGGCCCGGCGGTGCTCATGCCCCGCCGCCTATCTGCGGGTTGGCGGCGTCCGGGTGCTGGGCCGGCTCGGTGTCCACGTGCCCGAGCTCGGGCCGCGGGGCGAGCGGCGACAGGTGGAACGCGCAGTGCGCGGTGACCTCGCCGACGTTCACCAGGCGGTGCCGCACGCCGATCGGCACCAGCAGCGAGTCGCCGGCGGTGAGCCGCACGGCCTGCCCGTCCAGGGTCATCTCCAGGTTGCCGGAGACGACGTGGATGAACTCCTCGGAGTACGGGTGGTAGTGCTCGGTGACGTGGTCGCCCGGCACCAGGCTCATCACGCCGCCGAAGCCGGAGGTGCAGCCGACGGTCTTGGGGCTGAGCGTCACCCGGATGTCGCCGCCGCGCTTGGTGTTGGGCTCGGCCTGGTCGGCGGAGAACTTCACCGTCCGGTTGATGGTGGTGCGGTCGGCGGCGCTCACAGGACCCGCCCCTCGCCCTTGGTCCACACGTAGAAGGGGGTCGCCATGGCGTCCTTGGGTTCCTTCCAGTTCGGGTCGTACGGGTTCACACAGGCGGCGAGCCGGCTGTTGATCTCCTCGTAGAGCGGGTGGCTGCGTGCCTTGTAGAGGTCGGGCGAGATGTCCTGGTCGGCCTCGACCAGGTGGAAGTAGAGGTCGTGGAACCTGAACAGGGTGCGCCGGGCGACGCCGATCAGGTGCGGCAGCTCCGTCGCGTCGGAGTCGCCGAAGATGCCCGCGATGTCATCGGCCTTGCCGGGCTGCAACTTCGCCACGATGAGGGTTCGGTGCACTGCTCGCCTCCTACTGAGTGGGTCCTGCCACCGACAGCAGGACTGTTCCAGCGCGGGCTGGAGATGCACTCAAGAGCCTGTCCAGCAAAGGGACTTGAGAGAAATGCGAGCCTCAGCTGCTGGCATCGGGACACACCGCCGTCCACCACCCAGGAGCGACCCATGCCGTTCGCCGCCATCACGTACGACATCAAGCCGGGCTTCGAGGCCGAACTCACCGAGATCTTCGGCAACTTCCGCCGGGTCCGGTCCGACAAGGTGCGGACCGAGACCGGCGAGGAGGCCGGCCGGATCCTGGCGACCGCCGTCTTCCTGCGCGACGACACCATGGTCCGGGTCATCGAGTACCAGGGCGACCTGGACGCGGTGGCCCGCCACATGGCCTCCCAGCCCGGCGTCCGCGAGGTGGAGGCGAGCCTCAAGCCGTACCTGAGCCGCCCTCGTGACACCGACACCGTCGAGGGGTTCGTGGCCACCTTCCGGCGCAGCCTGTTGAACACCGTCGCCCAGATCTCGGTACGGGACGCGCCGCCGGCCGCCTGAGGCCGACAACGCACCGGCCGGGCCGGCCCCCTGGAGCAGGGGGCCGGCCCGGCCGGTGCGACAGCTCAACCACTCAGTGCCGCAACGCTGTTCAGCAGCAGCGCGGTGGCGGCGAGCGCGGTGCGGAGCAGGTGCCAGCGCCGCCACAGCGGGCGCGGGTCCGTCCAGTCGGCGGGGAGCCGCAGCGGGTCCTCGACGGCCTTCACCCGGCGGTTGATCGGGACGTTGCACAGGTGCGACACCCCGGAGACCCCGAGCAGCAGCACCGCCGCCGCGGCGGCCGGGGCCCGTACGGCGCCCCCGCCCAGCACCGCCCACAGCGCGTCGGCCAGGGTGGAGCCGACCACCACGGCCGGCATGGTCGGGTCCCAGTTCCGGCCGAGCAGCTGGTGGGCGTAGACGTAGGTGCTCGTCGGCATCGCGAAGAGCGCGGGCAGCACGCTCAGCGCGACGGCGAACAGCACGCCTGCGGTGACCCCGCTGCCGAGCAGCGCCAGGATGCCCAGCGCAGCAGTCATGGCGAACCGCCTCTCTGTCGGCGCTCAGGCCCGGGCCGGGTGGGTGTCCACGGTGAGCTGGGCGATCGGACGCATCACGGCGTTGCGGAAGTAGGCGGCGAAGCCCTCGGCGCTGGTGGTGTCCCGCTCCTCGGCCAGGTAGGGGGCGAGCCGCTCCTCCAGCACGTGCACCCCGCGCTGGGCCGCCATGTGCCGGCCGACGGCGGCGAAGTCGCCCTCGTAGTGGATGACCCGGACGAGCACGTCGTCCTTGACGAAGACCCCGGTGCCGAGCAGCCGGCCCGCCGCCGTCCCGTCCGCGGCGGCGTAGTCGGGGGTGTCGACCCGCTGGAAGTCCGCGAAGACCGCGGCGATCTCGTCCTCGTGGCCCGGCTTGACGCGGTAGGTGATCGCTGCGTACGGCATCAGGCGGCCCGCACGCTGAGCTGGGCGTTGATCAGCCGGAGGAGTTCCCCGGGGGTCTCCACCGCGATCACCTCGTCGTCGTCGAGCACGATGCCGCGCTCCCGCTTGAGGACCCCGGTGACCTGGAGCAGCGCCAGCGAGTCGTACTCCAGCATGAAGAACGGGACGTTCGTGACATCGTCCTTGTCCAGGTCGTAGCCCTCGGCGGGCTCGCCGGCACAGGCCCGCAGCTCGTCGGTCAGCTCGGTCAGGGTGAACTCACTCATCGCTTTCCTTCCTCAGGTGGTGACTGGTCGGTCGCACGGTAGTTCGGACGCAAGGCGGTTGGGACACAAGGTGGTTCGGGCGAGCCGGTGGTTCGGGCGGGCCGGTGCCCGGGCCGGCCCGGCTCAGATGGCCCGGAGCAGCCGGCCGGGGGCGCCGGTCCGGGCCAGGTCGAGTCCGGGGTCGGCGTCGAGCAGGGCGCTCTGCAGCTCGCGCAGCTCCGGCGAGGGGTCGAGCCCGAGTTCACGGCTGAGCACGGTGCGCAGCCGCTGGTAGGTCTCCAGCGCGGTGCTGCGGCGTCCCGCCCGGTACAGGGCGAGCATCAGCTGGCCCTGAAGGCCCTCGTGCAGGGGGTGCTGGACACAGAGGCCGGCGAGTTCCCCGACCAGCTCATGGTGGCGCCCGAGCCTCAAGTCGGCCTCGATCCGCCGGCCGAGGATGCTCAGCCGGGACTCCTCCAGGGCGCGCGCCTCCGCCTCCAGCAGCGACCCGCACTGGACGTCCACCAGCGCCGGGCCGCGCCACAGGTCCAGCGCCTGCCGGAAGGTGACGGAGGCTCCCGCGAAGTCCCCGTTGTCCATCGCCCGGTGGCCGCGCCGGCCGAGCAGCTCGAACTCGACGCAGTCCAGGGAGCCGCCCTGGGTGTCCAGCAGGTAGCCGCCGGGCTCGGTGACCAGGACGCTCTTCGAGCCGAACGGCAGGTCGGCGGGCGACTGCCCGCCCAGCGCGGTGGCGATGCAGCCGCGCAGTTGCAGGACGTAGGTCTGCAGGGTGGTCTGGACGCTGCGCGGCGGGTGTTCGCCCCAGACCTCCTCGATCAGCGCCTCCACCGACACCAGCCGGTCCGCGCGGCAGGCCAGCAGGGCCAGTACCTTGCGGGGTTTGCCGGCCGTCGGCACGACGGATACCCCCGACTGGTCGACCCTGAGCGGGCCGAGCAGGCCGATATGCATATCGCCTTCTCCCTTCGAGGTTCGCGTTGTTCGGTTCCGGGCGGTGCCGCCTCCGCGCGCGTGCTCGTGTCCCGGGGGCCGGCCGGCCGACCTGCGTCGGCCGCTGACCTGCGTCGGCCGCTCAGCCGGCCGTTCAGCCGGCCGCTCAGCCGGTCAGCCGACGGCGGCGAGCACGGCGGGCGTGGCGAGCAGTTCGCCGAGCAGACTCGGCAACTCGGCGTCCCGGACGAAGAAGTGGCCGCCCTCCAGGGTGCGGAAGTGGAACGACGAGGTCGTCCAGCGCTCCCACTCGGCGACGGCGGCCGGGGTCGCGACCCGGTCCTCGGCGCCGGCGAACGCCCAGATCGGGCAGGAGAGCGGCGTCACGGCGCCGTCGCGCAGCGCGCGGCCGAGCGTCAGGTCGGCGCGGGTGGTGGCCAGCATCTCCCGCAGCCAGACCGGGCGGGAGAGCAGCTCCTCCGGGACACCGCCGAGGCCGGAGAGCATCCTCAGCAGCTGGTCGTCGCCGAGCGCCGCCGAGGTGATCAGCGGGTTGGGCAGGTGGGGCGCCATACAGGCGCCGACCACCACCCCGACCGGCGGGCGGTGCCCGGAGCTGATCCGGTGCTCGGCGAACCGGTGCGCGACCAGGGCGCCGAGGCTGTGCCCGTAGAAGGCGTAGGAGCCCTGCTCCAGTACCGGCCCCAGGTGCTCGTCCAACTCCCTGAACAGCAGGTCGACATCGGTGATCCGGGCCTCGCCGAGCCTGCTCTCCCGGCCCGGCAGCCGGACCGGCACCACGGAGATCTCCGGGCCCACCCGGGCGGCCCAGCCGGCGAACGCCATCGCCCCGGCACCGGCGTGGTGGAAACAGACGAGCCTGAGCGGCGCCCCGGCCCGCGGCATGGCTGCGAAGTACTGGTTCACTCGGCCTCCTTCGCCCCCATCGGCACCGCCGGACGGCAGTGCCCGACGATGGTGGCCAGCGGCTCTGGAAGAACACTGGATGTGAACTGGAGCATGGATGGACACGTACCACCCGGACGCCGCAGGCCCGCCGGGCCGGAGGTTCAGCCGGCCGGGCGCCCGCGGCGGACCAGCGCACCGCCGACCGGCGCGCCGCAGGCTGGCGCGGCGCGGGGCTCAGCCGACCAGGCGCCCGCCGCGGACCAGCGGCTCGGCGGCCACCAGCCCGTAGTCGTCGACCGGCTCCCCGCGCAGGATGGCGCGCTGGAGCTGCTGCAACTGCCCGGACGGCTCCAGGCCGAGTTCCTCGATCAGGGTCTCGCGCAGCTTCTGGTACACCGTCAGCGCCCGGGGCGCGCGGCCCGCGCGGTAGAGGGCGACGATCAGGTGGGCGTGCAGCGCCTCGTCCATCGGGTGGTGCCCGGTCAGCGCGTACAGCTCGCCGATCAGCTCGTGGTGCCGGCCCAGGCGCAGGTCGGCCCGGATCCGCCGCTCCAGCACCCCGATCCGGGACTCCTCCAGCCGGGTGACCTCGATGCTCAGCTGGTGGCCGTGCCGGACGTCGGCCAGGGCCGGGCCCCGCCACAGCTCGGAGGCCGCGCCCAGGAGTGCGGACGCGGCCTGCAGGTCGCCGATCCCGAAGGCAGAGTGGCCCGCGGCGCTCAGCCGGTCGAACTCGGTGGCGTCCACCGCGGACGGCGGCACCTCCAGCATGTACCCGCCGTGCCGGGTCGCCAGGGCCTGCTCGCCGGCCGACGGCTGCCCGCACTCCAGCGCGGCGGCCCGCAGCTTGCGGCGCAGCTGCAGGATGTACGTCTGCAGGGTGGTGGGGGCGCTGCGCGGCAGCTCCGCTCCCCAGAGTTCCTCCATCAGCTGCGGCACCGAGACGATCCGGTTGGCGTTCAACGCGAGCAGCGCCAGGATCTGGCGCGGTTTGGCGGCCGTCGGGACGATCGACGCACCCGACTCGGCAGCGGCCAGCGGGCCCAACACCTGAATTTCCATCCGAGGACGTCCCCCATCTCTCCGCGAATGCCGGGCTGCGGGACGAGTCCGGTCTCCGAGGATCGTGGCACGTGGGAAGGGGGGCGGGACAGTGAGATCTTCAGGAATCGGACCGGAAGTAACCGGCTTGGACCGGTGTGAATTCCTCACACCCAGGCTGTGAGACTCACACTGGCGGCTCCCGCCGGGCCGTCGGATGATGGTCGTGTCGCACAGCGGGCCGGCCGGCGGACCCGCCGAGCAGCTCGGCCAGTAACCCGTCCTCCACCCGCAGGGCCTGGGCCCCGTCACCCGTCTCGCCGAAACCCGCGTCGTAGAGCGCGATGCTCACCGTGTAGCGCTGCTGGAGCGGCGCGGTGTGGAAGGTCCACTCCTCGCCCGTGCCGGGCGAGCCGTCCGGCAGCAGGACGTCCTGGGCCTGCTGCTCCTGCGGTCCGAAGCCGAACTCGGTGAAGCGGAACCGCATGCCCTGGCCGATTGCCTTGCTGTAGGCCTCCTTCAGCGTCCACAGGCGCACGAGCGCGCTGTTGCGGTGCTCCTCGGCGATCCGCTCCAACTCCGCCCGCTCGTGCCAGGTGCACATCTGGGGCTCGGTGCCGAGCCCGACCATCTGCCGGTCCGAGAGCTCCGCGTCCACCCCGATCCAGCCGCGCCTGGTCAGGCCGACCACCAGCAGGTCGGCGGTGTGGCTGAGACTGATGTCCAGTTGCTCGAACCCGCGCAGGTACGGCCGCCCGCCGAGTTTGTAGGCCAGCTCCAGGGCGTCCGCGGACTCGCCGACCACCGCACCGGCGGTGTGCTTGAGCATCAGCCGGGAGGCCACGAACCGGGCCCGGACGGTCGGGTGCCGCATCCGGCGGAAGCGCACCTGGTCGGGGCCGAGCCGGGCCGGGAGGCCGGGGTCGGACAGGTCCGTCGGCAGCCAGTCGTCCATCCGCGCGTGGACGAGCGCGCTGCCGTGCCGGGAGACCGCCTCCCGCACGGCCTCCCACGGCCCGTCCGGGCCGCGCACCTGGATCGGGTTGGCGAACATCCCCGAGGTCCTCGGGTCGGCCGCGGGTTCCAGTGAGGAGACCATCAGAGCGCACCGGCCGACGACAGCCGCCGCTTCAGGAAGCCGACGATCGAACCGACGGTCCGCAGGCTCGGCAGGACCTCCGGCAGGGTCAGCTCGCCGAGCGCGGGGAAGTGCTGCTCCAGCCGGGACTTGAGCTCCATCAGCATCACCGAGTCGAAGCCGAGGTCGTCCACCAGCTGGAGGTCCTCCTCCAGTTCCTCCGCCGTCCCGCCGCCGGCCCCGCCGTCGCCGCCGTCGCCGTCCGGGTCGCCGAAGAGCAGCTCCGGCGTCACCCCGCTGACGTCGAGCAGCGCGTCCCGCAGGCGCTGGGTGACGGAGCAGACCGCAGTCGTCCCGGTCATGAGCCCGCCACCTCGTGCCGTCCGAGGGCGGCCGCCCGGTCCGCCAGGTGGAGCGCCAACTCGTCGACCGTGGCGTGCTCGTAGACCGCGCCGGGCTCCAGCCGCAGTCCGAAGGCCTCCTCGATCTCGCCGTAGAGACCGAGCGCGGCCACCGAGTCCAGGCCGTACTCGACCAGCTGCACCCCGGGTTCGATCAGCTCGACGCCGGGCAGTTGGCCGTACAGCCGGGTGGTGAGCCAGCCGCGCAGCTCGTACGCCGTCCCGTCCTTCGCGGTGAGGGCCAGCGGCGGCCGGCCTGTCGTTCCTCTTGTCATCAGCTGTTCCGTCCGTCTCCGTGAGTGGTGGTGCCGCCGGTCAGCGGCGTGTCGTAGAGGTCGTAGCTGCGGTGCCCGTGGAACCTCGCCAGCACCTCCGCGAGCAGCGGGCCCTCGTGGTCTGCCGCGGAGTCCGGTGCGGGCAGGCCCAGCCGTCGCACCAGCCGGGTGAGGGCCGCCGTCAGCCAGGCCGGATCGGCCAGGAAGCCGGTGCCCCGGGCCCGTTGCCGCTTCCAGACGCCGAGGCAGGCCGCGCCGGTGAGCACCAGGGCGTAGCGGTCCGCCAGCGCCCGTCCGCGCGGGTCGGCCAGCGCGGAGCGGCCGTCCAGGTCGAGGGCGGCGCAGCCGTCCCGCAGCCGGGACAGCTCGGCGGTGAGCAGGGCGTTCAGCTCGGCCGGCCGCCCGCCCGGGTCGTCGGCGGCCTCCGGTGGCGCGGCGGCGGCCAGGGACGCGGCGAGCGGGTCGCCGCCGGCTGCCGGGGTGAGGCGGCCGAGGTCCAGCGGGGGCAGCCCGCCCGCCTCCAGCCGGAACAGTCCGTCCGGCGGCTCGGGGTCGCGGAACCACGACTCCCGGGCCAGCCGGGGCAGTTGCGGCACGACGGTGGCGCGGCAGGCGGCCGAGCCGGCCGCGCCCAGTCCGATCATGGGCAGGTCCCGGACGCTCTTCGCGAACGCCCCGTACACCCCGTCCTGGGTGTGGAACTCCGCCCCCAGCAGGGTGGACAGCTCGTACAGGGTGTCCGTGAGCAGCTGGGGCAGCAGGTACTTGACGGCGGCGGCGTACAGACCGGAGTCGGCGGGCAGCAGGTGGACGGCCCGGGTCGCCACCAGGGCCAGGCAGTCGCACATCAGCAGGTCGACGAAGGCGCCGACCAGTGTGCTCCGGGCGTGCGAGGCCGGTTGCGGGCCGTCCGTGTCCTGCCCCGGCCGCCCGACCACACCCCGGTCCACGGCGCAGGCGACGGCGGTCCGGAGCGCGGTGTCCGCGCAGCCCAGCGCCACCGAAGGACCGACACTGCGGATCACCGGGAAGACCCGCAGGGCCAGCTCCAGACCGCGCCCGGGCCCGCCCACCAGCGCACCGGCGGGCACCGGGCAGTCGGTGAACTCGATCCCGGCGACGAGACAGCTCCGGACACCGGGCGTCCGGCGCCTGGGCAGTCCGGCGACCCGGCCCGGCGGCAGCCCGGAGCGGTCCACCAGCAGCACCGAGTGGCTGCTCCGCCCCTCGCCCGTCCGGGCGAACAGCACCAGGCCGTCGGCACGTTCGACGTTGGTGAGGGACTCCTTCCGTCCGCTGAGCCGGACCCCGGGCCCGTCCTCGGCCGGCCGTGCCGTCAGCTCGTTGGCGAGGAAGTTGCTGCCGCGCGCCAACTCCGGGTAGGCGGCGGCGAGTCGGCGGCCCGCCAGCAGCAGGCGGGCGGCCGTCTGCCGCTGCCCCCGGTCCCCGTCGGCCCAGAGCACCACGGCGGCCTGGAAGTTGGCATAGCCGTAGCCGAGCCCGAGCGCCGCGTCCCGCCGGAAGACCACCCGCACCACCCGGGCCAGCGTGTCGAGGTCCACCAGCCTGCCGCCGAGCTCGCACGGCACGAACTCGGCGTTCAGGCCGAACCGTTCGAGCAGCGCCTCGGCCGCCGCGAGCGGCTCCTCCCGGGCGTCGGCGGCCAGGAAAGCCGCCCCGCCGACCGGATTCGCCGGATCACCGGGATCACCGAAGAGCCGTTCCAGCTCGGCGACCCGCCCCCTGACCTCCGTTTCCCCGTCCATCCTGCCTCCCTCTCTCACTGAACCCGATGCGACTCGGCCGGGCGTTGCCCCGGGGTGCGCACCGGGAGCCGGCCCCCACGCGCCGGCGGGTACGGCCGGGCGGGCGGGCCCGCCCGGCCGGTTTCAACCGCCGTAGGCCGGGGCCCCGGCGGGCAGCGGCGCGGCCGGGGCACCGGCGTGCAGCGGCTTGATCCGGCCGGCGAGGAACAGCTGCCGCATCGCGGTACGCCGCAGCTTGCCGCTGGTGGTGCGCCGGACGGTGCCGGGCCGCACCAGCAGGACGTGTTCGACCGCGACGCCGAACTCCTCCGCCACGCACCGCTGGACGGCGCCGACCAGGGCGGGCAGCTCCTCCTCGCGGTCGCGGCCGCCGGTCCGGACCTCCTGGACCACCACCACCTGGTCCTGGTCCGCCCCGACCGCGAACGCCGCTCCCGAGCCGAACAGGACGCTGAGCTTCTGCACCTGCTGCTCGATGTCCTGCGGGTGCAGGTTGCGGCCCGCGACGATCAGCACCTCCTTGAGCCGCCCGGCGACGAAGAGTTCACCGTCGTCCAGGAAGCCCAGGTCGCCGGTGCGCAGGTAGCCCCCGGCCGCGCCGGGCTCCACCGGGCCGGTCCCGGCCGGTACCGCCTGGAAGAGCTCGGCGCTCTCCCGGGGCCGGTTCCAGTAGCCCCGCGCCACGCTGCTGCCCCGGAGCCAGATCTCGCCGATCCTGCCGTCGGCCAGCGGCCGCAGGGTGTCCGGGTCGACGATCAGCGTCTGCAGCCCGTCGACCACCCGGCCGACCGGGACGAAGGTACGCGAGGGCCGGCCCTCCACCGCCGGGGCGACCTTGTTGCGGGCCAGCGCGGCGGCGTCCACCGTCCGGGCCGCCCGCATCCCGCCGACCGCGGCCATCAGGGTCGCCTCCGCCATGCCGTAGCCGGGGCGCAGCGCCCGCGGGCGCAGCCCGGACGGCGCGAAGTGGGCCGCGAAGTCGTCCAGGGTCTGGGCCCGGACGGACTCTCCGCCGCTGACGGCGGTCTCCCACCGCGTCAGGTCGAGCTCCGCCGCCTGCTCCCCGGTGACCCGCCGCACACAGAGCCGGTAGGCGAAGTCGGGCGCGCCGGAGACCGTGACGCCGTACCGGTCGATCATCTGCAGCCAGCGGACCGGGCGTTGGGCGAAGGCGAGCGGCGGGAGCAGGACGGCCGAGGCGCCGAGGAACAGCGGGTGCAGCAACTGGCCGATCAGCCCCATGTCGTGGTGGAACGGCAGCCAGCCGCCGATCCGGGACCGCTCGCTGGTGCCGAGGGCGCTCCGGATGGCCCGCTGGTTGGCGAGCAGGTTGGCGTGGCTGACCACGACTCCTTTGGGGTCGCTCACCGAGCCCGAGGTGTACTGCAGGAAGGCGGGCTCGTCCGGCCGGGCGGGCGGGCGCGTCCAGGCGTCGGGGTCGCCGAGGCCCGGGCGGTCCGTGGCCAGGCAGGGGATGTGCGACTGGCCGACCGTCGCCAGCAGTTGGGAGACCAGGGGCCCGTGCGCCGCGTCGGTCAGCACGTAGCCGGCGGAGGTGTCCTTGAGGATCCGGGCCAGCCGCTCGCCGGACTGCGCGGTGCCGGTGGGCGCGGGTGCCGGGACGGGCGTCGCCCCGGCGTACAGGCAGCCCACGAAGGCCGGGAGGAAGCCGTCGCTGTCACCGTGGCAGAGCACCACCCGCTGCCCGAGCGGGTTCCCCTCCTGGAGCCGGGAGGCGATCCGCTTCGCCGCCCGGTCCAGCTCCCCGTAGGTGACCGCGACGCCCGGCACGGGCCCCCCGTCGGCCGGTCCGGCGCCGGCCTCCTCGCCGGTCAGGAAGCGGTAGGCCTCCCGGTCCGCCAGTTCCTCGCTGCGGCGAAGCAGCAGATCGGTGAAGTCAGCATTTCTGGCCACCACAACCCCCATGACGTCAGGTCCGATGGACGGTCGGGCGCACCGCTGGCGCACTGCGCGCCGCAGACGGCGGGCAGCTCTTGACCGTGCACGCCGTCGAGCATGCGTGCGACGGCTCAAGCCCGGCTCGAAATCCCCGGGACCGGCGGGCCCGCCCTTCCGCCCGTACGGGCCTCACCGCCGTCGCACCCCGTCCGGGCCGCCGCCCGGCCACCCGTCGTCGTACCCGGCGGTCCGTGCGGCCTCCTCCGACGGCGCGGCCTGACGGCCCAGCAGATGTGCGAGGGCGTAGGGCGGCGGCGTGAACCCGTACGCCGCGGCCAGGACCGCGAGCGGCCGGAAGAGGGCGAACAGGACCCGCTCGGTACCGGACAGTTCCTGCCCCATGGCTCCTCCTGACGACTGGTCGGAGGCCCGAGGGTGCCAGCGCGCTCTCAAGGAACACTCAGGGCCGGGCCCTCGCGCCGGGCGGACACCCCACCCGGCTCCCCCCGTCCGGCCGCCGGAGCGGAGAACCGGCCAACGATCGCACAGCACGACGGTGTCCCGGCAGTGCGGACCTCCCGGATCTCCGTGTGACTTCTTCATGTCAGAGCCATGACCACGGCACTGGTCAAGGATCGCTCGGATTTCGTTTACTCCTTGCTATAGCGCGGCTACAGAGACCGTCGGTTCACGGCCGACAGCAGCACCGTCAACGGAGGCAGAGCGTGTCCCTGGACGAGGACTGGCGTTTCGCGGATCTGATCGTGCGGGCCTGGACGGAGCCCGGCCTGCGCCGGCGATACGAGGAGAACCCCTACCGGGTGCTGGCCGAGGCAGGCATCCGTACGCTCCCCGGCGAAGCGGTACCGATCCTGCCCGCAGCCGAGGAACTGGACCTGGTGGTCGACCTGTTCGAGTTGCTCCCCACCGAACCACCCATAGCCTCGATGTGTCTCACCTTCAACGACGGGGACGCCGTCGCCGCGTTCTCCGGTGCGGAGGCCCTTGCGATATGACCACCCACGGGGGAGACGAGCGGGCACCGCTGATCGGCTTCAAGCACCACCTGCGGGCGGAGGTGGTGCCCGGCGACGCGGTCTACCTCATGTCGGAGCACGGGGTCACGGCCGTCCGGGAGCCGCATCTGGCGGCCCTGGCGCCGCTGCTGGACGGCACCAGGGACCTGGCGACGCTGCTGAGCGAGGCGGGTCCCGCCGTCCCGCCCGCACAGGCGGCCCGGCTGATCGGCCAGTTGACCCACCGCGGGCTGCTCGACCGCCGCCCTCGCCAGGCCGCCGCCGGGAACCCCGATCCCGCCGACAGCGCGGCCCGGGCGTACTGGGAGTTGGCGGGCGGCGCCCGCCCCGAGCAGGCCGACGCCCTGCGGATCACGGTCTGCGGCGACCTCGACGACGCACCGCTGCGCGAGGCCTGCCGCACGGCGGGGATCGCCGCCGTCGAGCCCGGCGGCGGCCCGGCCCGCCTCGACCTGCTGGCCTGCGCCGACTACCTGGACCCGCGGCTGCGGGCGTTCGACGCCGAGCGGCGGGCCGACGGCCGCCCCTGGCTGCTCACCAAGCTGTGCGGCACCACCCTGTGGATCGGCCCGGTGTTCCGGCCGGGGTCCGGGGCCTGCTGGAACTGCCTGGCCCACCGGCTGCGCGGCCACCGGCAGGGCGAGACCCCCGTCCGGCTCCGGCACGGCGGCGACCTGTTACCCGTGCCGCAGGCCGCCCTCGCGGTCACCGTCGGCCTGGGCGCCCGGATCGCCGCCCTGGAGTGCGCCAAGTGGCTGGCCGGCCGCCGCAGCGCGGAGCAGGACTGCGTGGTCACCCTGGACACCCTCACCCTCACCAGCCGGTCGCACCGCCTCACCCGCCGCCCCCAGTGCCCGGACTGCGGCGACTCCTCGCTGATGGCCCGCCAGAACGCCCGCCCGGTGGTGTTGACCCGCCGCCGGTGCGCCGTCCGCAGCGGCGGCGGGCACCGGGCACTGTCCGCACAGGCCGTGCTCGACCGGTACGGGCACCTGCTCAGCCCCGTCACCGGCGTGGTCAAGGAGATCCGCCGCGACCCGCGCGGCCCCGAACTGCTCAACGTCTACCGGGCCGGGCACAACCTGGCACTCGGCTCCCGGCACATGTCCGAGCTACGCGACTCGCTGCGCCAGGAGAGCTCCGGCAAGGGCCGGACTCCGCTGGACGCCCAGGTCGGCGCGCTCTGCGAGGCGGTCGAACGGATCAGCGGCCGGTGGCAGGGCGACGAGGCCCGGGTGCGGGGTTCGCTGCGCTCGCTGGGCCCGGACGCCGTGCACCCCGGCAGCTGCCAGCTCTGGGACGAGCGGCAGTTCGCCGGCCGGGCCCGCTCCAACGCGGGCGGCCACCCGTTCCACCAGGTCGCCGACCCCTTCGACCCGGACGCCGAGCTGGACTGGTCACCCGTCTGGTCGCTGACCCGGGAACGCCAACTGCTGTTCCCGACCGCACTGCTGTACTACGACGTCCCCGACCGGCCGGGCCGCAGGATGGTCCGCGCCGACTCCAACGGCTGCGCGGCGGGCGGCACCCTGGAGGACGCCGCGCTGCAGGGCCTGCTGGAGCTGGTCGAGCGGGACGCGGTCGCCCTGTGGTGGTACAACCGCACCCGCCAGCCGGGCATCGACCTGGCCGCGGCCGGTGACCCGTGGACGGCGGAGGTGTGCCGGGCGCACGCCGAACTGGGCCGTACCGTCTGGGCCCTGGACCTCACCTCGGACCTCGGCGTACCGGTGGTCGCCGCCCTCTCCCGGCGGACCGACCGCGCCCCCGAGGACATCGTCTTCGGTTTCGGCGCCCACCCCGACCCGGCCGTCGCGCTCTCCCGGGCGCTCAGCGAGATGAACCAACTGCTCCCGCCGGTGCTCGGCGCCCGCCCGGACGGGACCGGCTACGGCTGCGCGGACCCGGCCGCCCTGCGCTGGTGGCGCACCGCCACCCACGCCGCGATGCCCTACCTCGCCGCGGACCCGGACGTGCCCGCTCGCGCGCCGCTCGACCATGGCTACAGCCCCGCCACAGACCTGCTGGAGGAACTCCGGAACCTGCGGCGAACCCTGGAACAACGGGGTTTGGAGGTATGCATACTGGACCAGACCCGCCCCGACCTGGGCCTGCCGGTGGTACGGACCCTCGTCCCGGGTCTGCGGCACTTCTGGCCCCGGTTCGCCCCGGGACGGCTCTTCGACGTCCCGGTGTCCCTGGGGAGGCTGCCGAGTCCGACGCCGTACGACGAGCTGAACCCGATACCGCTGTTCGTCTGAAGCCGTGCCCGATCCCCCGAGCAGGAGCAACCCGTGCCGCCTGTCCAGACCTCCGACGCTTCCCCGGCAGCCTCCTGGATCAGGCTGTGGTCACTCCGGGAGGACACCCTGCTGGAGGAGCAGCCGGAGGACGGCTCGGTGCTCCTGCGCTCGCAGTGGGGCGATCTGCACATCCCCCGGCCCGGCGCGGTGCTGACCGAGGCGCTGCGCCGGATGCTGCTGGGGCCCGTCCAGCTGGAGAACGTCCCGGGTACCGACGAACTGCCCGCCCGGCTGCGCCTGTTGAGCGCACTGCAGCAGCTGGGCGGGCTGGTGGTCCGCTCGATCGGAGCACCCGACGGGGAGCACCCGCTGCTCTCCGTGGTCCCGACGGCCACCGGCGCCCGGATCGACCCGCTGCCGGTGCCGGCCGAACGGCTGCTGCGGCTCTCCCAGTTCGCGGCGCTGCGGTCGACCGGCCGGGACAGCCTGCTGGAGTCACCGCTGTCGCCCTTCCGCGCGGTCTTCGCCCGGCCCGAGGCCGGCTGGCTGATCGCCTCGCTCGGCCGCCCGGTGACACTGGAACGGGCCGTCGAACGGCTGCCGATCGCCCGGCCGACCGCCGACGCCCTGGTCGCCCACCTGGTCGCGACCGGCATGGTCGAGGTCGCCGGGCCGGCCACCGAGGCGCACGGCGCCGGCTTCCCCGAGGACCACGACCCCGCGCTGCTCCCCTGGTCGCACCACGACCTGCGGTTCCACTGGAGCAGCCGCCCCGGCCCGCACGACCGGCAGTTCGGCGCCACCTTCCCGCTGCGCGGCCGGCAGGATCCGCCCCCGGCCCTCAAGCCCGTACCCGACGGCGTCCGCATCCCGCTCCCCGGGCCCGGCCCCGGGGCGCCCGGCTGGGACCTTCCGCTGTCCGAGGCACTGGAGACCAGGCGGTCGGTCCGCCGGCACGGGGCGGACGGACTGACGCTGCATCAACTCGGCGAGCTGCTGCACCGGTCACTGCGCGTCCGGGCCACCGACCCGGACACTCCCCCGAACGGCCGGCTCCGGACGACCAGCCGCCCGTACCCGAGCGGCGGCGCCTGCTACGAGCTGGAGTTCTACCTCGTCGTCGGACGCTGCGCCGGGCTCGAACCCGGTGTCTACTACTACGAGCCGCTCGGTCATGCCCTGATCCGGCTGCCCGCCCGGGCGCAGCCGGCCGCCATGCTGCTGGGCGAGGCCCAGGCCGGTACCGGGATGGCCGCCCCGCCCGACCTGCTGCTCACCATGACCGCGCGCTTCGCCCGGGTCTCCTGGAAGTACAGCGGGCTGTCCTACGCGCTGACCCTCAAGCACGTCGGGGTGGTCCAGCAGACGCTGTACCTGCTGAGCAGCGCCATGGGCCTGGCCGGCTGCGCACTGGGAACGGGAAACACCAGCCTCTCCGCCGAGGCGTTCGGCCTGGACTGGCGGGTCGAGTCGGCCGTCGGCGAATTCGTGCTCGGCTCCCTCCCGGAGGGGGACGGCGCCCACCGCGCCTGACCGGGCCGCACGGCGTGACCGGGAGCCTTCCGCCCCCTGCTTACCGGCGCCTGATCAGCCTATGATTCCCGGGGACGGGACGTGCGCCGACGCGTCCCGCGGAACGGACCCCAACCGGCCGGTTCCGACCTACGATCGACCGGGCGGGCGGGGAGCGGAGGGAGCCCGATGAAGACGTCAGGCTGCCCGGGTCCACACCCGCCCACTGCCCCTCCCCACCCCGGAGAGCAGACCCCGGCCGCCCGCGCGGCGCCGGCCGGCGCCTCCGTCCAAGCCGCCGCGGCCGAGATCCCTGAAGCCGCACCCGGCCCTCCCGGGCCGCCCGAAACCCTACGGAGAGCCATGACGGACAGGTTCAGCACAGGGGCGCCGCTCTCGTTAGACCCGCGGGGGCAGGACTGCCCGGAGGGCCCGGCGGACAGCCAGGGACGGCAGGAACCCGGGGTGCGGGTACTGGGCATCGACGCTCCCGCCCCGCGGTTCGCGCTGACGGTGGTCTGGTCGGTCATCGGGGCGGTCTTCTTCATGCAGATCGTCGACGTCCTCGAAGAGGCCGTCACCCCCCTCACCATCGCCTGCTGCCTGACCGTGCTGCCCGCCAACATCGGCCTGCAGCTGGTGCACACACTCCCCCGCTGGCGGCGCATCCGGGCCAGGTACGGTCGGTGGACGCTGCTCGTGCAGGTGCTGCTCACCGTGCTGCCCACGGCGTTCCTCGGCTGGCCGTGGGGCGGGATGGGCGGGTTCGTCGGCGCTTCGATGCTCCAACTGCTGCCGCTCCGAGCGGCGTTGCCCGCCTTCGGGGGTCTGATCCTGGCCATCGGCCTGGGCACCGCCCTGGAGCCCCACAGCAGCATCGGCACCGTGCTGTACATGGCGGTGTCCACCCTGGTCACCGGTGTCATCGCCTACAGCCTCTCGCTGCTCGCCAACCTCACGCTGGCCGTCCACGAGGCGCAGGAGGACATCGCCCGGGTCGCGGTCATCAAGGAGCGGCTGCGGTTCGCCCGCGACCTGCACGACCTGCTGGGCTACAGCCTCTCCGCGATCACCCTGAAGAGCGAACTGGCCCACGCCGTCCTGGGCCGCTCGCCGGACCGGGCCCGGGCGGAGCTGGAGAGCATCGTCGACCTGTCCCGCCAGGCGCTGCGCGACGTCCGCGAAGTGGCGCGCAGCTACCGGTCGATGTCGCTGCTGACCGAGCTCTCCTCGGCCCGTTCGGTGCTCTCGGCCGCCGGGATCGACGCGCACCTGCGGGTGGAGTGCGGGCGCCTGTCCGCGCGTGCCGACACGGTGCTGGCCACGGTCCTGCGCGAGGGCATCACCAACGTGATCCGGCACAGCAAGGCGTCCCGGTGCACCATCGAGGCGGTCGACCAGGACGGCGTGATCAGCCTGCGGCTGGCCAACGACGGCATGCCGGCCCGGGACCGGGACGGCCTGCGGGATCGGCAGGAACGGCCCTCCCGGACCGACGGCGGCCTCGACAACCTGGCCGCCCGGCTGGCCGAGCTGGGCGGCACCCTCTCCTCCGGGGTACGGGAGGACGGCTGGTTCCACCTGGAGGCCGACATCTCGGCGGAGACCCCGGAGGAGACCGGCGACTCGGCGCTCCACTCCGTCCGGGTGGCGTAGCGGCCCGCCTGTGACTGTGCGTCAGCCGACCCCGCCTTCCAGGGAACGGACCTGACGCACAGTCACTAGACCCAGCCGGCCTCACGCGCTATCCGCACCGCGTCCAGCCGGTTGCGGGCGTTCAGCTTGACCACCGCCGAGGTCAGGTAGTTGCGGACCGTCCCGACCGACAGGTACAGCCGGCCCGCGATCTCGGTGACCTCGGCGCCGTCTGCCGCCAGGCGCAGCACCTCGGTCTCCCGTTCCGTCAGCGGGTTGTCGCCGCTGTCCCAGGCGGCCACCATCAGATCCGGGTCCACCACCCGCTCGCCCTGCGCCACTCTGCGGATGGCCTGGGCCAGTTGGCTGGGCGGGGCGTCCTTCAGCAGGAACCCGCGCACTCCGGCCGCGAGCGCCCGGCGGAACGTCCCCGGACGGCCGAGGCTGGTCAGGATCAGCGTCCGGCACTCGGGCATCACGTCCTGGAGGTGCCCGGCGGCGGTGAGGCCGTCCATCCCGGCCAGGTCGATGTCGATGACGGCCACATCGGGCTTGTGCCGCAGGGCCGCCGGGACGATCTCGTCGCCGTTGGCCAGCTCCGCGATCACATCGATGTCCTCCTCCAGGCCGAGCAGCGCCACCAGGGCACCCCGCACCATGTGCATGTCCTCGGCCAGTAACACTCTGATGGTCACAGAAACATCCCCCGCTGCCCGCTCCAGAACGACTCGAATATCGCTCTACGGCACTTCGGAGAGATGCTACCCGCGGGCGTACCCGTCAGATCCAGAAGTTCCCCAGAACCCCGTCCGTCCCGGGGGCGGGCCGGGCCGGGGCCTGCCCGCCCCGCCCCCGGGCGGTCCTCGATCCGGACGTCAGAGCTGCTGGAGCTCGCGCTGAAGCCTCCGCTCCAAGGGGCTCAACGGCACCTGCGGACAGAGCCGTTCCGGATGCCACGGACCCGGACCCTCCGACGGCGGCCACTCCGCCATTTCGGCCGGAACCATCATCCCGAAGAACGACCCGACGGCCATCAGCCCCAGCAACGCGGGTGAACTCAACAGCCTCACCAGGCCCTTCACCATCACAACGCCCACCAACGGAACCTCCTCCTCCCGGCCGGGAGTCCGCTCCCGGCCGGGAGGAGTGTGGGCACCGGGACTCAAGGACCACCGGACCCGGCCGGACGCCCGGGTCCGGTGGTCACCGGTACAGGTTCCGGCGGAGGTTCCGGCGGAGGCGGTACCCGGGCGGTTCGGGCCCGGAAACCGGTCGGGGCCGGTACCTGGATCAGGTACCGGCCCCGACCCGCGACTTCGCGGTGGGCACGACGGGTCCCCCGTGAGGCGGACGGACGCACGGGGAGACCGCCCCGGCCGCCGGGACGCCGGATCGGGCGTCCCGGCGGGCGGGGATCAGCGGGTTCAGGCCGCCGGGGCCGGGAAGGTCGGGTACTCCACGCCGGAGACGTGCTGGACGACCCGGATGACCTGGCAGGAGTAGCCGAACTCGTTGTCGTACCAGAGGTAGAGGATGGCGTTGTCGCCCTCGACCTTGGTGGCGCCGGCGTCGACGATCGAGGCGTGGCGCGAGCCGATGAAGTCGCTGGAGACCGCGTCGGGAGCGCTGATGAAGTCGATCTGGCGCTTGAGCGGCGAGGTCAGCGACACCTCGCGGAGGTAGTCGAGGACCTCCTCGCGGTTGGTCTCACGCTTCAGCTGCAGGTTGAGGATCGCGATCGAGACGTCCGGCACCGGGACGCGGATCGAGCTGCCGGTGATCTTCGCCTTGAGGTCGGGCAGCGCCTTGGAGACGGCCGAGGCCGCGCCGGTCTCGGTGATGACCATGTTGAGCGCCGCCGAACGGCCACGGCGGTCGGAGCTGTGGTAGTTGTCCAGCAGGTTCTGGTCGTTGGTGTACGAGTGGACGGTCTCCACGTGGCCGCGCAGAACGCCGTACTCGTCCTCCATCGCCTTCAGCGGCGGGACGATCGCGTTGGTGGTGCAGGACGCGCAGGACAGGATCCGCTCGTCCGGCTTGATCGTGTCGTGGTTGACACCGTGCACGATGTTGGGGACGTCGCCCTTGCCCGGCGCGGTCAGCACGACCTTGGCGATGCCCGGCTGGAGGTGCTTGGACAGGCCCTCGCGGTCACGCCACCGGCCGGTGTTGTCGATCAGGATGGCGTCGTTGATGCCGTACGCGGTGTAGTCCACCGAGGTCGGGTCGTCGGAGTAGATAACCGTGATCTCGTGACCGTTCGCGACGATCTTGTTGTTCGCCTCGTCGACGGTGATCGTGCCGTGGAACTGGCCGTGGATCGAGTCGCGCCGCAGCAGTGAGGCGCGCTTGACGAGGTCCTCGCCGCCGCTGTTGCGGACGACGATGGCCCGCAGCCGCAGACCGTTGCCCGAACCGGCCTTCTCGATCAGCAGGCGGGCGAGCAGGCGGCCGATGCGGCCGAATCCGTACAGCACGACATCGCGCGAGTCGCGACGGTCCAGCTTGTTGGCACCCGTGGCACCGGCGACGGCTTCTGCGGTGAACTCCGCCACCGAGAGGCCGCGGGCGTCGGTGCGGTACGTCGCGGCAAGCATGCCGATGTCGATCTGGGAAGGGCCGAGATCAAGCGCGGTCAGGGCCTGCAGGAAGGGAAGCGTCTCGTTGACCGAGAGCTCCTCGCCGGCGATCTGGCGGGCAAAGCGGTGGGTCTTGAGAATGCTGACCACCGACTTGTTCACCAGGGACCGGCTGTGCAGCAGGACTGTGACGTCCCGCTCCCGATGCAGTCTCCCGATGACCGGGATCATCGACTCCGCGATCTCCTCGCGGTTCTTCCACTCCGTGAACACGTCCTCATTGACAGTCACAAGTCCATCTTTCGAGCTAGGCGATGTTTACATGCTAGCTTTCGGCCATTTGGATCACTCGGGCGGACCCACCTGAGCAGCAGGGCTTTCGGCTCCCTCACCCACCGTGGCCGGCCGCCCGCCCGGCGGCCGGCCCGCGCCGGGCGTGCGCCGGGCGCGGGCCGGAACGGGCGGCGTCAGACCAGCGCCTCCCGGATCTCACGGGTCTCCTGGGCCTCCGGGGCCTCCCGGTCGGCCGCGAGTCGGAAGCGGAGGTTCCGGAACAGCTCCGTCTCCCCCCGGCCGGCTCCGCGCAGGCGGAGGGCGTAGCTGACCAGGGCGTGGTCCAGCATGGTGAGCCGGGTGCCCTCCGCACGGCCGTCCTCGGAGAGGTGGTCGACGATCCAGGCCATCGGCGAGCTGCCCCCGTAGCGGGCCCTGGGCTCGAAGAGCCGGTCCGCGGCGCCGACCTCCCCCAGGATGTTCAGGACGTAGCTCACCGGGTACGGGCGGTTGGCCCGGTCCTGGTCGGTGCGGTCCATGTCGGGGAAGCAGTCCACCAGGCGGTCGAGGGTCTCGTCGGTGAGCAGGTCCGCCCGGCCGGAGACCATGGCCGTCTGGATGATGTACGGGTAGGAGATCCCGTTGAGGAAGAAGTCCGCGCCGGGATCCACCTGCTCCCACTGCCCCACGACGCCCTCCACGAAGGTGTCCAGGTCCGGTATCCGCTCCTCCAGGCGCCCCAGGTTGTGCAGGGCCACCAGGTAGTACAGGCCCATGTGGGTCCGCTCCACCGGGGCGATACCGGCCATCAGCTCCGCCGCCTCCGCCAGGCGGTCCTTCCGGTACGTGAGGTACTCCGCCCGGCCGGACACCGCGATGGCGTTGAGCACGGTCAGGAGCGGATAGACCTTCGGGAAGGCGGGCGTCATGGGGCTGGGGAAGGACGGGGGGTTGTCCAGCTCGTCGGCGCGGTCCAGGTAGTCCAGGACCTCCTTCAGGTAGTCCCGGTCACCGTCGAAGATCAACGCGTCGTATCCCAGCAGCGAGATCACCGAGAAGAGCATGGATCCGCCGCGGCCCCGGAAGAACGGCCCCGGGATCCGCTCCAGCAGGTCCAGCGACTCGCGGACGTAGTTGCGCGGGCCGGAGACCAGCCGGTCCTGGAGGCCCAGCTGGCCGAAGGCCAGGAAGACCGCGGAGCACGCGGAGAGCCGCTCGTACTCGCCGTGGCGGCCGTTGTTCTCGTCCTCGATCCGGTCCGGCTCGATCCGGTCCAGCACGGCGAGGATCTCCCCGGGGAAGTCCCGCTCCCCGTCGGCCAGCAGGGTCCGGTCCAGCCCCAGTTTGGCGAAGGCGTCCATCAGGATGCAGCCGGCCATCAGGCGGTAGTAGGGGTTCTGCTCCGACCGCACGGCGTCCAGCACCGGGCCGAGCGCCTGCTCGACGCCGCCGGGAGAACGCTCCGGCCCGAAGCCGTCGGCCGGGTCCGCCGCCTTGAGGACCAGATCGGCCAGCAGCCGGGAGAACGTGGTGTAGGAGTGCGAGGCCGGGACCTTGGCCGCCAGCAGCTCGAAGGTCCGGCGGATCCGCGCGGCGGCGGCGGGGTCGTAGTCCACGGGGTACTGGCCGAGACCGATCCCCCGCACCATGCGGCTCCACGGCGTCGTGATCATGCGGGATTCGTTCGACAGGTCGTCCAGCCCCGCCACGGGCAGGGGGGTCGGGGCAATGGCCATGAGCTGAGCCTTTCGATGGGAGGTCACGGGGTGGCCGGCCGAATCGGCTCGGCCGGCCACGGTTGGGCCGCCGGTGGTCCGGCAGGCCGGGGTCACGACGAGCCGGGGTGACGACAAGGGGTCCGGCCCGGCGGCGCGTCGGCGGAGCGGGGTGCCGCTACGCCTCCACCAGGCGCCTGGCGGCGTCCCGGCCGGCCGGGCTGCCGCCGGCTGGGGCCCCGGCACCGCCCGGACCGGCCGCCGGCCCGCGCTCGGTGGCGCGCTGCGGAGGCACCTGGGCCAGGTGGGGCAGCGCCGGGACCGGCAGGCCCAGGAACTCCGTCCGCTTCCCCTCCAGCAGCTCCAGCGCCCAGTTCAGCCACTTGACGCCTTCGCAGTAGATCGCCACCGGCCGGCGCTGGGTCCGGTAGGTGTCGGTCAGCGTCCCGTCCAGCTCGGCCTGGAAGTGGAAGGGCGGCATCGCGGTGAAGTGGGTGCCCATCATGAAGACGAAGCGGATGAGCCAGTACGGGTCGTCCTCCAGGTACCGGGACTTGGGGTCGTCCAGGCCGTACACGGCCGTCATCACGGGCGCGAAGTAGTCCTCCATGCCCTGCGGGGCGGCCGCCCGGTCGACCTTCCCGCCCCGCGCCTCGACGTCCCGCACCCGGTACGCCTTCCGGTACGGGTTCCCCTCGTCGAACTCGACGTCGACGGCGGGGGTCAGACCCGGGCCGGTCCGGACCCGCAGCTTGAACTGCTCGTAGTGGATCTCGTCGTAGTGGCCGACGGAGTTGTGCCAGGGCTTGTTGTCGTACATCGGGTCGTCGCGGGTGTCGCCGCCGTCGCTGCGGAAGCCGATGGCGCGCGGGTCCAGGAAGTTGATCCCGAGGGACTCCGGCGTGATCGCCGCCAGCGCCGCGTCGATCCGCTGCCGCGGCGCGCCCGCCTCGATCAGCTGCTGGGCGCGCAGCAGCGGTCCGGTGTCGGCCATCTTGATGTTCTCGGTGTTGGTGTCGCCCATCACCAGGGCGTGCACCCGCGGCTCCAGGATCTCCAGGAACTCCGGGCGCTCGCGGAACCGCTTCAGCAGGGCCGGCGCGTTGAGGTAGCGGACGCCGTCGACGACGATCCGCTCGGTGCCGGTCAGCTCCGGGCCGAAAGTGTGCGGCGCGGTGCTCCGGCTGAGGGCCAGCCGGTCCTCGATCTTCCTGAAGTAGGAGGCCTCCAGCGTCCCGCCCGGGGCGGGGACCCGGTCGACGCTGTGCACGTTCCGGTTCAGGACCCGGAAGATCTGCTCGTAGAGGCGGGCGACCACCGCCGGCGGCGGGGAGTGCTTCTCGATGAACCGGCTGACCTCCTCCCCCTCCACGTAGCTCATCTCGTAGATGACCTCCCGGTAGCCGGTCCTGCCGTCCTCGCGCAGGTGCGGCGGGATCGGGACGTCCCGCTCCAGGACCTCGTAGACCTCGGGGAAGTTGCGCCGGACGGACTCCGGCAGGGCCTGGAGGTACTCCGCCTGCTTCTTGGCCTTCGCAAAGGGCGGCAGCATCACACCCTCCCCCTGCGGGTTCCAGCGGGCCGTGGTCAGGGCCTCGCTCAGGATCTTGCGGACGGTGATCCGCTCCTCCCCCTCCTTCCGGAGGAAGACCGTCATGGACTCGCTGCCGCCGTTGCCGAAGCCCACGATCGCCTCGCCGATGGAAACGTAGGCATTGACCATGCTGCTGAGGATCCGGCGGCTCCGGGCCAGGCGCAGCACCCGCTCGTTCTCGGCGGTCAGCGCCAGGACCGAGCGGTCCTCGAACGCGTCCAGTGCGGGGTTGAGCCGCTTGTGCCACAGCTCGGCCGGGGAGAGCACACAGACGACGTCCGTCCGGTGCGGCCCCGCGTCCACCCGCGCCGGGTCCAGGACGGATCCGAGCGAGAGGACCTGGCAGTTCCCGTTGAGATGGATCCGGCGGACCGGGGCGTCGAGGGCGCCGTCGCACAGGACCGCGCGGGTGGCGGCCTCCAGGTCCTTCCTGGACCGCAGCGGGATGCCCTCCGGCGAGACGACCGGCACCTCGGAGTCACCGAGCAGGGACAGCATCCGCTCCAGCGCCCGGTCCGCCGCACCGGTTCCCGCTCCCGCCCGCAGCCGGGCGCGGTGGAACTCCACGACGGCCGGCAGCGGGACCGCGCCCGAGGCCGCCAGGGCGACCAGCCACCCGAGCGGATCGCTCCCTTCGAGGTAGTGGTCGCTCTGCGCGAACACGGCCGGGCGGTAGTGGCGCAGGAGCTGGAACAGGCCGTACTGGTAGGTGATCCGGCTGACCGCAGCCCGCTCGGCGGCACCGTCGCCCGGCCCGGCCGGGAGCACCCCGTCCTCGGTCCGCAGGCTCTCCAGCAGCCGGTCGTGGATCCGGCGGGCGGCCGGCGGCGTGTCCGGCGGCAGCCGCCTGCCACCGGCCGGACCGGCGTGGCCGGTGTCCGCGGGACGGTCGAAGTGGAAGACCACCACCTCGGCCTGCCCGGTGTCCGCCGAGATCCGGTCGACGGCACCGCCCGCCCCGTCGATCACCCTGAGTTCGGCGTAGACCTGCCCCAGGCTCTCGGGCCGCCCGGTCGTCCGCTTCTTCAGCCGCGCCCGCTGGACCAGCTCCCCCTCGGCGATGTCGATGTCGTCCCGGTGGGTGTACGTGTGCTGGAAGGTCTCCAGGAACTGGTAGAAGGCCGGTGACCCTACCCGTTCGGAGCCGAGCATCTCGTCGGTGATGACGCGGCGCATGGTCCGGTAGAGGTACCTCCCGCCGAAGCCGCTCTCCGACGCCAGCCGGAACAGACTCCGCAGCAGGCCGTGGTGCCGGTCCTCCAGCCGGTCTCCCGAGGCGCGTAACTTCGCCAGCCCGCCCTTCAGTTCACCCACCAGCCGCACGGCTCGGAGCAGCTGGTCCGCCTCCTCGGCGGTCCCGGTGTAGGCCGTGACGGGAGCCTCGACGCCGTTGTCGGCCAGCAGCTGCACGGACTTGCCCCCCAGCCCCAGCTCCAGGACCAGGTCGGGCCTCAGGCCGTCCAGGGCCTGGGCCGTCGCCCGGGAGGCCATCACCTCGTCGGTGATCGCCAGGACCCCGCTCCGGACCTGCGCGGCCGTCGTGAGCAGGCCCGCGTCGTTGTTCGACACCACAGGGGTACGAGGCGGCCCGAAGACGATCCGCTGCTCCTCCACGAACCGCTCCAGCGAGCGGCGGACCTCCCGCATCCGCGCGGAGTGGGCCAGGAACGTCGTCGGCGCCTTCAGCTCCTCCGCGACCACGGCGGGGAACCCGTCCGTGAACAGGTCGAAGCCGGGCTTCGCGCCGACCCGGACGTAGACGTTCGTCTGGCGTCGCGAGTACGTCTTGTGCACCTCGACGTCCGCCACCGGGAAGACCCTCCCGAGCTCCGCCAGGATCTCGCCGAGGTCTTCCGGCTCCCCCCGCAGCGCCACCACGTGGCACGGCTCCGGCACCAGCTTCCCGGCCTTCAGGTCGTCGGGGAGGTAGCGGGCGATCTCCCGCGCGAACGGATCGTCGCCGTCCCCGCCTTCGGCCGCCAGCATCACCAGCGGCGTGAACGCCTGCGCGATCTTGACGCCGTCGCCGACGGAGAGGGCGCCGCCGGCCACCGCCGCCGCGATCACGCCGAAGCTCTCGCCCGTGTAGGCCACGAAACCCAGCGGGACTCCGCGCTCCTGCGCCACGGCCCGCAGGTGGGCTTCCAGAGCCAGGTTGTGCACCAGGAACGCCGCCCCGACGAAGCCCTGCCGGGCCGCCCTCCCCTCCGGCATGTTCTCCGGGAGCAGCAGGAGTTTCTCGGGCCGGCCGGGGAACCCCAGCGCCCGCGCCCCCTCCCGGTAGACCTCGGCCACCGCCGGGAACCCGGAGTCTAGGAGGGCCCGGCCGACGCCCTGGTAGGCGGCCCGGCTGCCCAGCCCCGGGAAGAAGCCGACCAGCCGGTCCGCCTCGGCCTCCGGGCGGAAGCCGTCCGCCGCGAGGTCCACCCGGCCGGACTGCTCCTGGCCGGGCTGCTCCTGGCCGCGCTCCTTCCGGGGGGACCGCTCCCGGAGGGAGGGGGACGAGCTCGCGTGGGAAAGGGAGTTGCACAGCTTCATCGAAATCTCTCCAGGTTGGCCAGGGCGGAAGAACACCGCCATGCCGTCGAATTCGTCGTCGCGCCCGTCGCCCCGGGTGCGGACCGGGTGCGGACCGGTCAGCGGGAGACCGGGCGGGGGTTGCCCATCAGGGGTTGCCGAGCAGGGGCTACCGGACAGGGGGTGCCGAGCAGGAGGGTGTGCCGGGAGGGGAGCCGCCGGAGCTGTCCGTGTTCCCGGGGGACTCGGGAGGTGGGACGGCTGCTGGAAGGACGGGCTGGACACCTCGGCGGAGCCGGGTGGAAGTGCGGCCGAGGGTTCCGGGCGGGAGCCGGAATGCGGGGCCGGGCCGCTCAACCGGCTTTCGGGAGGCGCCCGTCGGCCGTTCTGCGCGAACTCCGGTGTGTCAGCGGGGGCCGAGTGATCGCGATGTTCACTGCCGTCGCCCCCGCCACTTTCGTTCCGAGGAAGAGTTAACCCGTCCGTCCGTCCGTGCAACAACGGACGTACCGTCAGCTCCGGGAGACACAGGCCACACCGGGAGCGGGAATTCGGCCGTGACAGCGCAAGAGCCGAGCCCTCCGCAAGGCGGAGGGCTCGGCTCGACGGGCCCGCTCAGCGGGACCGGTGGGCAGGCCGGCGGGGCGTCAGGCGCCGGCCGCCTCGCCGTACTCGGCACTGTCCAGCTCACGCAGGAAGACGTCCCACACGAGGACGCACTCCCGCACCGCGGCGGCGACGGCCGCCCGGCTGTGCGGCGGGAGGCTCGCCATGACCTCGCCCAGGCCCCGGGCGAGCGCGCGGTTGTCGAGCAGGCGCAGCAGCAGCCGGCCCGGCTCGGAGAAGCGCAGCGAGGGGTCCTTGCGCAGTCGCAGCAGCGCGTCGCCCCTGAGCGCCGTCGGCAGCGGGCCGCCCTCGGCGGCGGGCGGCACCGGACGGGCGGCGGCGATCCGCCGGGGTGCGGCGCTGCGGGCGGCGGGTGCGCGGCGGGCGGGCGGCGGGCCCAGGCCGGCCGGCACCGGGTCCTCGTCCCGGTCCAGCCGGCGTCGCACGTCCCGGGCCGTCCCGGTGGACACACCGGCCGCCGCGGCGATCTCGCGCAGCGAGGCGCGGGGGGTCGTCCGGATGAACTCCGCGGCGCGCCGACGGCCCTCGGCTCCGTTGACCGGGCGGACCCGTCCGTCCAGACCGATCCGGGTGTGCAACTGCGGTATGTCGTCACTTGCACGACGTCGCACCTGGGCGACCGTCTTCACCGACAGCCCGGCGGCGGCGGCCACCGCGCGGTCCGACCAGTCGGGGCGGGTCATCATGATCCGCCGCGCGGCGGCCGTGCGCTCCTGGCGCGAGAGGGCGCTGCCGTGCTCGACGTTGGCCCGGACGGCCTCCACGAACGCCTCCTCGGCCGTCCCGTCGAAGAACCGGACCTCGATCTCGCTGCGGCCGAGCTGGGCCGCGGCGTGCAGCCGGTGGTTGCCGTCGATCACCCGCATGGAGGGCCGGTGGACCGTGATCGGCGGCAGCCGGCGGGCCGTCATCAACCGGCGGACGTGGCCCGGGTCGGGCCGCCCCGAGCGCGGCGACTCACCGGGCCGCAGCAGACCGAGCGGCACCGTGACCACCACCGGGGACACCGCGGCGGGACGCTCCGCGGCACTCATGCCGGCCGCCGCCCGGCCGCCGGCAGGCCGGCCTGCCACCGGTCGTCCCCGGCGATCAGCGTCCGGTAGACGGAGGCCGCCGAGACCATCGTCATGTGGTGGTGCCATCCCGGGTACGACCGCCCCTCGAAGTCCAGCGCGCCCAGGTCGAAGGCGAGTTGCCGCAGCACGTCCTCGGTCCGCGCCACCTGCCCCGCCGCGTCCAGGACCGCCTCCACCGGCCGGTTCATGATGCTGGTGATCCAGTAACGCTGCTGCTGCCGGCCGTCCGAGGAGCGTTGGGCGACCAACCGGTAGCGCCGCGGGCGGGAGCGTGGGGCGAGTTCGGGGCCGGGCAGCTGGATGGAGCGGACGGAGGCGGTGACGCGCTGGGCCCGGCCCTCGACGTCGGCCCCCGCGGCGGCGAGCCAGAGGTGGTTGTGCCGCCAGACCTCGCTGACGGTGGTCTGCTCCTCGACCCGGACCGCGCCGATGGACGGGCGGGCGGGCACGGCAACGGCCACCCGCTGCGACGGGTTCACCTCGATGACGAAGTCGACGCCGCGCAGGGCGAGTTCGCCCGCCAGGCGGCTGACGTCGTTGGCGACCGTCCGCAGGTCGACCGCGAGGACGGCCGGCGGCCCGGGACGGCGCGCCAGCATGGTGTCGGTGAGCTTCAGCACGCTCGTCCAGGGCGGCCGGGCGCCGACCTCGGCCGGGATCCTGGCCTGGCGGCGGCGCTCGGCGTCCTCGGCCCAGGAGCCGTCCAGGAAGAGATCCCAGTCGACCGGCACGGTGCTGTCGCCGGAGGAGAGGAACATCCCGAGACCGAGCTGGGAGTTGACGGTGCGTCCGTAGTCCGCGACGAACCTGCGGTGCACGCCGACCGAACGGGTGCCCCGCTTGGGGATGTTCAGGACACCCACCGTCCAGGTCCGCACCGGCATCAGGCGTTCGACCGTGTCCGCCAGCACCCGGCGGGCCGGACTCCACTCCCAGGGGCTGGAGTTGATGAACTGCTGCAACCCTCCCGAGGCGCTGGTGGCCGACGGCACGGCACGCGCCATCCGCTGCGGGCTCTTCCTCCCCTCCACGCTGAGCAGGCCGCTCAGGTAGGCGCGCGCCCACCGGCGCTGGTCGGTGCGGGGCAGACAGCCGAAGACCTCCGCGGTGAACCGCGTCAGGGAATCGTCGACAACGGGCCACAGGTGTTCTCTTCGTGCGTACAACTCCCGCTCCCCCCAGCAGTCTGCATCCGCACTCGGATGACGGAGTCACCCCATAAAAATACCTCCCCGAATGTTGTGGAAGGATCATGCGTCCGACGACTTACGGCCGACTTTGCCATGTCGCTGTCCCACCTGCGCAGATCACGTTCGGTGAGCCGGTAGATACTCAGCCATTACCTATGCGAAACCGCAGTACGATCGGGACCGGCCGATCAGGTGTCCGTCAGTATGCCAATTGACTGACCATCCGGTTTGTTTCTTCTGGCGGCCACGCCCGGCTCGCCCGCCAATCCGCTCAGGGGCACCCAGGAGAAATTCCCGCACCACGGGCACCACCGGCCGCCCGGCCCCCCGCCGGACGGCCGCACGGCACCACCCCCGGCCGGCTCGATCCCCCCATCGGCTCACCGTGGCAGCACATCGCAGGAAGAAGTGGATCCTCGGCAACCCCGCCGCACTCCATGATCACCCAGCAGCCCGTGCCGGAGAACGACGCAGGACCCGACTCCTCCCGGCCGGCGAGCGCCCGTCCCTTGAACTCCCCCATTCCGGTCAAAGGAGTTTCGACTTCGCCGGTCCGGCAATTTTCTCAGCCGGAACAGTTCAGTAACATACTGATGCCGCTGTTCCTGTCGAGGACGTTCCACAGCGGCACCCGGCGCGCTCGCAGCAGCCCGTCCTCGGCCCCGGGAACGGCTTCCGTACGGCCGCCGGCCCCGTGCGGCGGCGGCTCGGGACACGGCGTGACCACGCAATTCGCGCCCGGCCGGACCGGCTCGGCGGCTGGGGGTCCGGGTACTGCCGCGCGGCGGCAGGGAATGGAATTCAGGGTGTGAAACACCCGGGAAATCCATGTGCCCCGCCCGCCGCACCCCGGCCCGGCCGGATATTTCGGCCGCCCCGGACGGCGGCTCTTCAGGTGTGGCGGCGTACGGACGTGAAACGCCCGCCGACTGGTCCGAACGGTGGCTCCGGTCGGGTCGGCGGGCGGCACGGACGCACCCCGGGGACTACCCGGTGATCAGGGACTTGCCTTCGACGACGCCGATCGCGGAGATCAGGTGCGCCATCTCCGGGTTGAGCGAGGCCTCGGCGAGCGCCTCCCGCAGGACCGCGTTGTGGTCCGGCCGGGCCTGGTCCAGCAGTTCGAACCCGGCCGGTGTCGCCTCGCTGTAGATCCCTCGCCGGTCCTCGGGGCACAGACATCGGACCAGCAGACCGCGGTCCTCCAGCCGGCTGACCAGCCGGGTGGTCGCGGCCTGGCTCAACGCCATCGCCGTGGCCAACTGCCCCATCCGCAGGTGGTACTCCTCCTGCCGGGAGAGCAGTTCCAGGACCCCGTACTCACTCACACTCAGCTTGTGGCGGGCTTGCAGCACGCGCTCCAGTCGCGCCTCGATCCGGGCGTGCAGTACCGCAAGCAGCCGCCACCCGTGTACCTGGGCCTCAACTTCTTCGTCAGCCAGCGACACGGGTTCCTCCTCCGATGGGCCTACCTCCACGGTAGCGCGTCACGATGACTACCCGCGCCGGCAATGGTCGGCCTGCGCGGGTAGTCCGACGGCGGCGGCTCAGCTCATGACGTCGGCCGGGGCGGGGGCGGGGGCGGCGACGGCCTCCGGCACCGTGGCCCGACCCTGCGTCCGGACCGACCCGGCGAGCAGGACGAGGACTCCGGCGGCGGTGACTCCCGCGCCGACCCAGAGCGGTGAGACGTACCCGGCTCCGGCGGCGAGGGCCAGCCCGCCCAGCCAGGCGCCGATCGCGTTGCCGACGTTGAAGGCCGCGATGTTGGCACCGGAGGCCATCGTGGGCGCGTCCTGGGCGTGCTTCATGATCCGCACCATCAGACCGGGTGCGGTGGCCAGCCCGACCGCGCCCATCAGCAGCAGCGAGACGACCGCCATGACCTTGTTCTGCGCCGTCAGCGCGAACAGCGCGAGCACTCCGGTGAGCAGCGTCATGATCACGATCAAGGACTTGTTCAGCGCCCGGTCCGCGGCCTTGCCGCCGAAGTAGTTGCCGACGAACGTACCGGCCCCGAAGAGCACCAGCAGCCAGGGCACCGTGGCGGTGGCGAACCCGCTGACCTCGGTGAGGGTGAACGCGATGTAGGTGAACCCGCCGATCACGCCGCCGAAGGCGAGCACGCTGATCGCGAGGGAGATCCAGACCTGCGGGCGGCGGAACGCGCCGAACTCGTTGCGCAGGCTGGTCTGGGCGGGTGCCGTCGTCTGCGGCACCAGCAGTTGGATGCCGGCCAGCGCGATGACGCCGATGACCGTGATCGCCCAGAACGTCGAGCGCCAGCCGAAGTGCTGGCCGAGCAGCGTGCCGAGCGGGACGCCGAGGACGTTGGCCGCCGTCAGCCCGCCGAACATCAGCGAGATGGCTCCGGCCTTGCGGTTCTCCGCGACCATGTCGGAGGCGACCACCGCGCCGACGCCGAAGAACGCACCGTGGCACAGTGCCGCGACGATCCGGCCCACCATCAGCACCGAGTAGTTCGGCGCGATCGCGGAGATCAGGTTGCCCACGATGAACAGCGTCATCAGCGCGAGCAGCACCTTCTTCCGGTCGAACCGGGCGATCGCGGCCGTCAGCAGGACGGCTCCGACCGCCACGCTCAGCGCGTAGCCCGACACCAGGTACCCGGCCACCGGATCACTGACCCCGAGGTCCGACGCCACCTCGGGCAGCAGACCCACGATCCCGAACTCGGTGAGCCCGATGCCGAAGCCCCCGAGTGCTAAGGCGAGAAGGCCGATAGGCATGAACAACCCCTTCGTTGTAGTGCGTCTGTCTTTATACGGCGTCTGCAATGATTGCGTACGTAGGCTATCTATGCAAGCGTCATAAGTGCTGCCACAGCGGCGAATCCGGCCCGAACGGCACCCTTGAGGGCCCGGCTCACCCGCCGCGACCTGGGGATTCATCAAAACAACCGGACCCGTCGGATTTTTTTCGGGACCGGTGCCAAGCGGCCTGCGACGGGCGGTGGTTCAGCCCGGCGGGAGGACCTGGGCGGTCGGCCGGGGCCGCGAGGCGGGCGGCGAGCAGGCCGCGAGGCGGGTGGGCCGGGCCGCGGGGCAGGCAGTAGAACCGAGGGGGAGGCTCGAAGGCACCCGGCCGCCCGATCGTGGCGGCGCCGACCCGGCCGCCAGGGGCCCGTACGAACCAACCGTCCGTCCGGTACGGGCCCTTCGCGTACATAAGCCCAGGTGAAAGGCGGTGCCGAAAGATCAAGCGAAGTCGTCACGAACATGCCATTTTTGGCCATTGGCGTGATCACACCCTTGACGTACGCGGTCAAATACCGATGTATTGGCCCGTGATCCACTGGCCGCACGACGGGAACCACTCCCCCGGGCGGCAACGGTGGGAGGCTGCTAGTCGACCGAGGTGACGGACAGTGCATGGGCTGACGACGGTGCCGCCGATCTTCTCCCCCTACCCTCCCGCCATCCACCCCCGGCACGAGGTGATCGACCGTCGGACCACCGCCTGGGCGGCGAAGTTCGACATCGGTTCGCCCGAACTGCGCGAGCGGCTCGTCACCCACAGCATCGGCACCTTCGCCGCCCGGATCCTGCCGGACGGGCGCGAGGAGGTCGTCCAGATCATGGCCGACTTCGTGCTCTGGCTGTTCGGCGTGGACGACGGCTTCTGCGAGGAGGGGGAGCTGGGCAGAAGACCCGGGGAGCTCATCGGCGCACTGTCGAGGCTCCTGCGCGTGGCCCAGAACCCCGAGGTGCCGATCCTGCCGGGCGACCCGCTGGCAGCCGGACTGCGCGACCTGCGGCACCGAATATCCGAGCTCGGAACGGACGGCCAGGTCACCCGCTGGATCGACGCGCTCCGCGAGTACTTCCTGTCGGTCGGCTGGGAGGCGGAGTACCGCTCCCGGGAGGCCGTCCCCGAGCTCGACGACTACGCCCTGATGCGGATGTACAACGGCGCGACCTCGGTGGTGCTGCCCCTGCTGGAGATGGGCCACGGGTACGAACTCCAGAGCCACGAACGGGACCGGCGCGAGGTCAGGGCGGCCGCCGAGATGGCGTACTTCGTCATCTGCTGGGACAACGACCTGTTCTCGCACCACAAGGAGAGCCGTACCGGCGGGTACTACCTGAACGCGATCCGGGTCCTGGAGCACACCCACGGCATCACCCCGGAGCAGGCCGTCCACCTGGCCATCAGTCAGCGCGACCGCACCCTGTGCCTCTTCCAGCGCCTGTGCCGGAGCCTGCGCGCGACGGGCACCCCGCAGCTGCGGCAGTACCTCGCCGGCCTGGAGACCTTCATCCGGGGCGCGCAGGACTGGGGCATCAGCTCGCTGCGCTACACCACGCCGGACGATCCGGCCGGGCTGCCCGCCGCCTTCACCGCGACGCCCACCGACGACAGCCAACTGCCCCTGGACATACCGGTGATCTCCTGGTGGTGGAGCCTGCTCCCCAAGGACGACACCGCCCGCTTCGACCGGCGCACCGGCGCGCTGTTCGCCCTCCCGGACCACGACCCCGCGGCACTGCGCTCCGCATAGCGCGCCACGGCGGAAGGGACGCCGCAGTGGCGCCTCTCCACTCCCTCCCCCGTGCTCCCAAGGGGCTCCCGCTCCTCGGCCACGCCCTGCCGCTGATGCGGGACCCGCTCTCGTTCGTCAAGTCGCTCCGCCGGAGCGGCGAGCTCGTCCGGGTCTCGGCCGGCGGCATGCAGATCCTCTGACATCCCGTTCGGCACGGGCAGCCGCCAGTGCATCGGCGACGCCTTCGCCCGCGCCGGGACGGCCATCACGCTCGCCACCGTCCTCCAGCGCCGGCGGCGGCGCCCGGTCCCGGGCCGCACCACCCGGGCCACACCACCCGGGCCGCGCTCGCGACGATGCCCCACCCGGACGGCCTCCCCGGTCGTCCTGGCCGTGCTGTGCCTGACCTGAGGACGGCCGGGCTGGATCGCCCTGGGCACGCTGTTCGCCGTCACCGGCCTCACCGTCCCGCCCGTCACCCGCTGGGCCGAGCGCGCACGGGCGGCCGGCCGGGAGCTGAACCTCCGACAGGGGGAGCGTGCGGCGCGGAAACCGGCCGCGCGCTCCCCCCGCACGCCCCTGAGCACGTGATCTACGACACCTGCGTAACTGTGCAGGCTTGTGGCCGGACCGGGCTGGGCCCTACGGTGTTCCCCGCCGTGGTGTTCGGGAAGACCGGTGCACTGTGCTTGCACAGGAGTCCGGAGCGGCCCTCGCCACTGTGATCGGGAAGTCTCCCCACCACCCCCGCCGGCGACGGCGGGCGGCCACTGGGCGCCTCTGCGCGCCTGGGAAGGCCGGGCGGGCGAGACATTCGACCCGTCAGCCAGGAGACCGGCCACGGCACCGCACGAAACCTCCCCCGGCCTTCGGCCGGGGGTGCCCCCATCGAGGTGCTGGAGAGGCTGCCCTGAGATGACCCTGCCCGAAAACACTGCGACACCGCCCGCGACCGCACCGCCGAAGCCGGGCGCCACGGCCGCCCCGCGCTGGCAGAGACGGGACTGGATACGCACCGGCGGGCTGATGTCGGTCATCCTGGCCATGCACGTGGTGGCGTTCACCGTGCTGATCACCATGGTCGCCCCGCACCACTACTCCGTCGGCAGCCAGGCCTTCGGCGTGGGCCTGGGCATCACCGCCTACACCCTGGGCATGCGGCACGCCTTCGACGCCGACCACATCGCCGCCATCGACAACACCACCCGCAAGCTGATGGCCGACGGCAAGCGCCCGATCTCGGTGGGCTTCTGGTTCGCCCTCGGCCACTCCAGCATCGTGGTCGTGCTGGCCGGACTCGTCGCCACCGGGGCCAAGGTGGTCGGCACCCTCACCAACGACGACTCCAGCGCCCACAAGCTCCTGGGCGTGGTCAGCACCAGCGTCTCCGGCGGTTTCCTCTACCTGATCGCGGCCCTCAACCTGGTCTCGCTGGCCGGGATCTACCGGGTGTTCAAGGCGATGCGGGCCGGGCAGTTCGACGAGCACGAGCTGGAGAAGCACCTGGACGGCCGCGGTTTCATGAACCGCATCCTGGGCCGCCTCACCAAGTCCATCACCCGCCCGGGCCAGATGTTCCCGATCGGCCTGCTCTTCGGCATCGGCTTCGACACCGCCACCGAGGTCACCCTGATGGTCATGGCCGGCAGCGGCGCCGCCGCCGGCCTGCCCTGGTACGCCATCCTGTGCCTGCCGCTGCTGTTCGCCTCCGGCATGAGCCTGTTCGACACCCTCGACGGCACCTTCATGAACTTCGCCTACAACTGGGCGTTCTCCAACCCGGCCCGCAAGGTGTACTACAACCTCACCATCACCGGCCTGTCCATCGCGGTGGCGTTCTTCATCGGCACCATCGAGCTGGTCGGCGTGCTGCACGAGCAGCTCGACCTGACCGACCCGGTCTCCGGCTGGATCTCCGGCATCGACCTGAACAACATCGGGTTCATCATCGTCGGCCTGTTCGTCGTCGTCTGGGCCTGCGCGCTCGGCTACTGGCGCTTCGCGAAGGTCGAGAACCGCTGGAGCGAGAAGGCCGCCCAGCAGGCCGGCTGACGGACCGCCACCACCACGCCGCGCGTCCGGCACGGCCGGGGCTCCGGGCGCGTCCCGGTACGGCGGCGCGGCGGCTACGGTGGTCCGGTGGACCGTACACATGAGCCCCCGCCCCGCCCGGAGATCCGCGAGGCGTACGACGACCTCGGGCTGCCGGTCCGGCTCGGCCCGGTACGCCGGATCGTCTCCCTCGTCCCGTCGCTGACCGAGGCGGTCGAGGCGACCGCGCCCGGCCTGCTGGTCGGCGCCACCGACTGGTGCACCCATCCGGCCGGGCTGGAGGTGGTGCGGATCGGCGGCACCAAGAACCCGGACACCGCCCGGATCGCGGCCCTCGCCCCCGACCTGGTGGTCGCCAACGAGGAGGAGAACCGCCTCCCCGACCTCGCCGCCCTGCGCGAGGCCGGGATCCCGGTCTGGGTGACCGTGATCCGCACCCTCGACCAGGCCTTCAACTCGCTGGACCGCCTGCTCACGGTCGGCTGCGAGCTGCCGCGCCCCGCCTGGCTCGACCGGGCCGAGGCGGCCTGGGCCGCGCCCGGCCCTCCCGGCCCTCCCGGCCCTCCCGGACGGCGCGCGCGGGCGGTCGTGCCGATCTGGCGCCGGCCCTGGATGGTGCTCGGACGCGACACCTTCGCCGGCGACCTGCTGGCCCGGCTCGGCGTCGACAACCTGCTGGCGCAGGACCCGGAGCGCTACCCCCGGGTGGCCCTCGCCGACCTGCGCGCGGCCCGCCCCGACCTGGTCGTCCTGCCCGACGAGCCCTACCGGTTCACCCCGCAGGACGGACCGGAGGCCTTCCCCGGGATCCCCTGCGCCCTGCTGAGCGGCCGTCATCTCACCTGGTACGGGCCCTCCCTCGCCGAGGCACCCGCCGTCCTGGGCGCCGGGCTGCGCGCCGGACCGGGCGGGAATGACGAGACAGGCCCCAGGGTGCGCGGTTCCCGTGCCCGGGGCGGTCGGCACGGCTGACCGATCGTCACGGTAGGCTCTCCGGCGGCCGCGCTCGGCTGTGGAAAGGGTGTTCGAAGTGGCGGATCAGCTCGGCACGCTGCTGCGGCGGCTGCGGGCCCAGGCGGGGTTGACGCAGGAGGAGCTGGCGGAGCGCTCCGGGGTGAGTGTCCGGACCATCCGCAGACTCGAAACCGGCAAGTCCAACGACAACCGCCGGGGGACGCTGAACCAGCTTGCGGCCGCTCTGGAGCTCGGGCCCGAGGACCGCCGACTGCTGGCGGCCGCGTTCGCGCACACACCCCCCGAAGCGTCCGCCCCGCCCGCGCCGGCCGAACCGCCCGCGCCCCTCGCGGCGCCCGCACCGCCCGAGGACCCGCTCCCCGAACCGCTTCCCGAACCGCCCCCCGCTCCGCTCCCCGTCGCCGCCCCGGCACCGCAGCCGCGGATCCTCGGGGCGCTCGCCGACGCCGCCGAGGAGCTGGCGCAGGAGGTCAGGCGCCGCTGGCAGCGCGAGGAGGAGCAGCGCCGGGTCCATGATCCGTTCCCGCTGCCGGTGCGGTGGCAGCAGGTACCCCCGCACCTGACGGACCATGCGGCGAACATCCAGCGCCTCCCGGCGGGAGCCGCTTCGCAGCGGATGGACCTGAGCGGTGACCTGCGCAGTGTGGCCGAGGTCTACCGGCGGATATCCTCCGGGCGGTTGGTGGTGCTCGGCCGGGCCGGTTCGGGCAAGTCGATCCTGACGATCAGGTTCGTGCTGGACTACCTGGCGGTCCCGGCGCCTGCCGACCGGGTCCCGGTGATCTTCAGTCTCGGCTCCTGGGACCCGACGACCACCGCGCTGCGCGACTGGCTGGTCGACCGGCTGCTGCGGGACCACCCGCACCTGACCCGCCGGGCCCCCAACGGGTCGACGCTGGCCGCCGCGCTGGTCGACGCCGACCTCGTCCTGCCGGTGCTGGACGGGTTCGACGAGATCGCCGAAGGCCTGCGCCGGGAGGCGTTGGAGGCGCTGAACGCCACCTCGCTGCCGCTCGTGCTGACCAGCCGGCGCGGCGAGTTCGCCGAGGCGGTCCAGGCGGCACGTGCGCCGCTGGTCTGGGCCGCCGGTATCGAACTCACCGACCTCACCCTCGACGACCTGGTGGACTACCTGCCCCGGACCGCCCGGCCCGCCGCCCACCCGGGCACTCACCCGGGCGCCCACCCGGCCGGCAGCGAGGCGGTCTGGGCAGTCGTCCTGGAGCGGCTGAGCGCCCGGGGGACACCGGCGAGCGCGCACCTCACCGCGGTGCTGACCACCCCGCTGATGGTCGTCCTGGCGCGGACGATGTACAGCGAGACGTCCGACCGGGATCCGGCCGAACTGCTGGACACCGACCGGTTCCCCAACGAGCACTCGTTGGAGGAGCACCTGCTGGCGGGCTTCGTGCCGACGGTCTACCGGCGCCGCGTCCCCGAGCGGCTCGCGGGCGGCCACCGGCACCGGGAGCGGGACCGGGACCCGGAGCGGGCCGAGCGCTGGCTCGGCTACCTCGCCCACCACCTGGTCCGGCTCGACCGCGACCGGCAGGACCTCGCCTGGTGGCAGATCGGCGACTCGCTGCCGCTCCTGACCCGTGTCCTGGCCGTCGTGGTGGTGTCCACGCTGTGCGTGTCCGGGGCCGAGTGGCTCGTCGGCCTGCTCGCCTGTCTGTTCACCTCCCGCCTCCCGGTGGGCGAGGTCATCCTGGAGGGTGCCCTGATGGGGCCGGCGGCCGGTCTCGCGTTCGGCTCCGTGTACGGGGTCGTGGCCGCGCTCGGCGGTGCGGCCTTCGAGCCGACCCGCGTACGGCTGCGGCTGCCCGGCACCCGCAGCGGCGTCGGCCGCAGACCGCTGCGCACCTTCGCCGCCCGGTTCGGGGTCGTCCTGGTGGGCGGTTTCGTGATGGGGGTCGGCTCCGCGAGCGCCCTCACCCTCGAACGCGCGCTGTACTACGGGATCCCGCTCACGAACGGCCAGGTGATCCAGGGCACGCTGATCAACATGCTGGTCTTCGGGCTGATCTTCGGCGCGGGCGCCGGGGTGGTCTTCGGGCTGCTGGCCGCGCTCGAAGCGCCCCTGGACGTCACCTCGGCGGCCACCCCGGTCGGCCTGATCTCCTCGAACCGCGCGACGGTGAGCCGGCAGGTCCTGGTCCTGGCGCCGATGCTCGCCCTGGCGATCGGCCTCGGCGGGCACCTGGTCGTCTGCCTGCTGCAAGGGCTCCTCGGGCCGATGAACTGGGAGCTCTCGGACGGGCTCCTGATCGGGACGGTCGGCGGCCTCGGCGGCTCGCTCGCGTACGCGCTCTCGTTCACCGCCTGGGGGCAGTGGGTGGTGCTGTCCCGCATCTGGCTGCCGCTGACCGGCAAGCTGCCCTGGGACACCGTCGCCTTCCTCGACGACGCCTACCGCCGGGGAGTGCTCCGCCAGACCGGCGCCGTCCACCAGTTCCGCCACCTCCGGCTCCAGCACCACCTGGGCCGCTCGTTCCGCGGCCGGCACGCCAACTACCGGCCGGTCAGCCTCGCCCTGCCCACCGGGAGCACCGGCGCCGCCGGGGAGCAGCCCCTCCTCGGGCCGGCGGCCGGGCCGGGCGGTACCGCCCCGGACGGCTGACGGCGACGGCGCCCGCGCGGACGGGCTACCTGCGGTTCCCGGTGAAACGGTCGCGCAGGGTCTCCAGGCCGTCCACGAGCGACAGCCAGCGGCCTTCCACCGCGTTCACGACCCAGCGGCGGAGGAAGGTCCACTGGAACCACGGCGGGAGCCGCCGGAACGGGACGAAGGTCAGGACGTCCTTGACCGCCGTGTCCGCGATCCCGCCGAGCCCCTCCTCGCGCAGCAAACGGTAGATCTCGGGGCTGAGCCCCCCGGACAGCCGCGCGAGGTCGCCCGCGGCGACGTACCCGAGCCGGCGGACCTCGACCTGCTCGGCCCGCAGGGCGCGCTCGACCCGCGGCGCCACGGCGTCGAAGTCCCCACGGCCCAGCACCAGCCGGACGACCGCCGTACCGACCTCCGGATCGCCCCGGTCGAACGCGGCGTCCACGGCCGCCAGTTCACCGGCCCCGCCGCCGCTGCTGCGGCCGGCCCCCTCGGACCCGCCGGCCCCACCGGCCCCACCGGCTCCCTCGGCTCCCTCGAAGCGCTGCGACATCTCGGCCCGGGCTCCTACTCCTCGCAGGGCGGCGGCTGCACCCGCTGCTTCTTGATGTTGTCGATCATCCCGGCCTTCTTGAGCTTGGTCAGGTCACCCTGCGTCACACTCGGGGACGGGTACTTCGACTGGACATGGCCATGGTAGATCTCCTCGATCACGTTCCCGTCCTTGTCCGCGACCTCACGGTGCCGGTCGAGCACCACGATCTCGTTGTTGCCGTGGTCGACACCGAGCCGGCGGGTCACGTTCGGGTTGCTCGGGTCCAGGTCGATGGACCGGTCCAGCGCCGCCTGGCCGTCCTTCGGCGCACGGCTGACCTCGCCCTTGCCGGAGGAGCTGGAACCGCTGCCGTGCTTGTCGTACTCCGAGTCGTCGTACGTCCGCTTGACCTTCTTGCCCTTGAGGCCGAGCGGGTCGATCCACCAGAGCGGGTTGTCGACGTACTTGTGCTGATTGGGCGCCGCCCGGAGGCCGAGCGGGTCGGGCGAGAGATAGCCCGCGGTGTCCGCGTCGTAGTACCGGGCGATGTTGTAGTCGAGCCCGGTCTCCACGTCGTGGTACTGGCCCGGGAAGCGCAGCGGGCAGGCCACCGTCGGAGCGTCCGCGCCGCCGACCGGCCGGCCCCAGAGGGTGCTGACGCCCCGCCAGGCGATCCGGCCGTCGAGGGTGACCAGCTCGGTGGGTGTGCCGGCCAGGTCGGTGACGATCGCGTGGAAGCGGCGGTCGGTCTCGGCCTGGTCGCCGTCCGTCCGCCAGGTGCGGTCGAGTTGGGCCGTGGCCCGGTGGGTGCCCGGGTCCCAGTCCCAGGTGGTCGACCGGCGGGTGCCGGGCAGGGTGGTCCGCTGCTCCGCCAGGGTGGCCTCGTCCCAGCTGAACACCGTCCGTTCCGCGACCGAGCCGTCCTCGGCGAGCCGTGTCTTGGCGAGCCGGCGGCCGAGCGCGTCGTACCGGTAGCGCCAGACCGTGCCGTCCGGCGTCGTCGCCTCGGTCAGCCGGTCCTCGGCGTCCCAGGTGTACCGGGACTCCTTCTCCAGGCCGGACAGGGTGCGCCGGACGGCCCGGACGACGCGGCCCTGCCCGTCGTGCTCGTACCTGGTGCGGCCGGCGCGGCGGATCAGGGTCCCGGTGTGCTCCCGGCCGCCCTGGGTGTCGTCGTCCGCCGCCGGGTAGGCCGCGTGTGCCAGGTTGCCGAGCGCGTCGTAGGCGTACGACTCCGTCCAGGCCGTGGCGTGGACGGCGGTGACCCGGCCGGCCGGGTCGAGTTCGAAGCGGCGGGTGCCGGCGAGCTGGTCGGCGATCTCGGTGGGGTGGCCGTCCGCGCGGTAGGTGTAGCTGCGGGACTGCAACTGCCGGTACCCGGTGGCGGGCTCGGCCGCGTCCTTGGCCCAGATGGCCTGTCCGACCAGCCGGTGCGCGCTGTCCCAGCTCTGGGTCAGGGCCGAGCCCTCGCCGAAGGTCCTGGTGGTCTCCCGGCCGGCCTGGTCGTACTGGAAGGACAGCCCGCCGCCGATGGTCGCCAGGCCGGCCGGCAGGCCGTTCGGGTCGTACGTCCACAGCGACACCGCGCCGGTCGGCGTGGCCCGGCGGACGCGCCGGCCCAGCAGGTCGTACTCGCTGGTCAGGGAGTGCCCGTCCACCGCTTCGCCGACGATCCGGCCGAGGGCGTCCCGGGTGTACTCCAGGACGCTGTCCGGGGCCGCGGCGCGGAGCAGGCGTCCGGCGGGGTCGTAGGAGAAGGTCGTGGTGCTGCCGTCACCTGTAGCCCCGTCACCCGTGACGCCGTCGCCCGTGGTGCTGGTGACGACCCGGCCGAGCGGGTCCCGGGTGAGCGTGAGGGTCTGGCCCGCGCCGTTGGTGCGCTCGACCAGCCGCCCGGTGGGATCGCTGCGGTAGCGCAGGGTCCGGCCGTTGAAATCGGTCTCGCCGACCAGGCAGCCGGTCTCGTCGAGTTCGTAACTCCAGGTCAGCCCGGCCGGGTTGGTGACCGCGCGCAGGCGCAGCTCGCCGTCGTGGGTGAAGGTGTAGCGCTGCCCGTCCGGGTCGGTCCGGGCGGTGGGCAGGTCGAACGGGCCGTACTCGAAGGTGGTGGTGTGGCCCGCCGGATCCCGGTGGGCCGTCAGGTTGCCCTCGGCGTCGTACTCCCACTCCTCGCGGGCGCCGTCGGCCGTCACCCGCCACAGCGGGCTGCCCTCCACCGTCCAGCCCTGCCGTACGGTGCCGCCGACCGGGTCGGCGATGGCCACCACCCGGCCGAAGGCGTCGCGTTCCACCCGGACGGTGTTGCCCATCGCGGCGGTCGCCTCGATCTCCAGGCCCGCGCCGTCCGTCCGGTAGCCGGTCGTGTGCCCGAGCGCATCGACCCGGGACGTCCGGTGCCCGCGCTCGTCGTAGCCGTAGCGGGTCACCGCGCCGAGCGGGTCGGTGGTGGCGAGGAGGTTGCCGTCCGGGTCGTAGCTGTAGCGCCAGACGGCGCCGTCCGCGGCCACCACCCTTATCGGCAGCCGCAGTTCGTTGTAGTACACCGACATCGTGCTGCCGTCGGCCCGGTCGATCCGGATGACGTCGCCGAGGCCGTCGAGGGTGTAGCGGGTGGTGTGGCCCAGTTCGTCGGTGTGGGACAGCAGGTTGCCGTGGGGGTCGTGCTCGGTGAGGACGGCGTGGCCGGCCGGGTCGACGGTCCTGGTGAGGTGGCCGTACCGGTCGTGGTGGTAGCGCGTGCGCCGGCCGAGACTGTCGGTGACCGTGGTCACCCGGTTGCCGTCGTCGTACTCGAAGGCGGCCGTCAGCGTGCCGTCCGAGCCGTGTCCACGGGCCACCCGGCCGTCGGGGCCGTACTCGTAGGCGTACCAGAAGCCGTTCCGGTCGGTCCACGAGGTGAGCCGGTCCTCGGCGTCGTGGCCGTAGACCAGCGGGGCGCCGCTGGAGTCGGTGATCTCGGCCAGCCTGCCGCGGGCGTCGTAGCCGTAGGCCACCACGGTGGTGCCGAGCCGCTGGTTGGTGCCGTCGAGCAGCCGCAGGGCCTCGATCCGGGGGCCCGCGGCGGTGTGCACGACGTCGACCGCCACGCGGTAGCCGCCGGCGTGCTGGATCCCGGTCGGCAGCCCGCCGTCGTCGTAGCGGTAGTCGATCCGGTGGCCGCTGCGGTCGGTCAGCAGGCTGATCGGGCGGGTCCGCTCCGGCGCGGGCACGGGGGCGAAGTGGCGGGTCCAGCCGGTCTCGGTGTCCTCGATCCGGATGGTGTCGGTGTCCTGGTCCCAGGTCAGCGGCCAGCGCGCGCCCGCGGTCGGCAGCACCGGCGCACCCGGCCGGGCGGGGTGCGGGTAGTGCAGGACCTGGGCGTCCTCCCCGGCGTAGTGGATCCCCTCGTCGTCGATCTGCACCCGTTGGTCCAGCGTCGAGGACCAGCCGGGTCCGAACCAGCGTCCCTGCCCGTAGCCGGAGGCGTACGACCGCTGCACCACCAGGGGCAGCAGGCCGGGCAGGTCGAGATCGACCGCCGAGGTGATCATCTGACCGGAGACCACGTCCACCGGGTCGCCGGCCTTCGTGCACCTGCGGTTGCCCTCCGACGGCTGGCCCGGCCGGGCGGCGCCGCCCAGCGACGGCTCACCCTTCCCCGGCCGGCCGGGCCCGCCCGCCCCGCGCGGCCCGTGGGGCATGTCCTTCTCGCCGCCGTGCAGGACCTTGTCGAACTCGGCGGCGTGCTTGGCATCGGCCTCGGCGGTGTTCTCCGCCACCTTCTTCAGGTTGGTCCCGGTCGAGCGGTAGAAGTCCTCGACGGCCTTGCCGGCGTCCTCGCCCAGCGTCTTGCCGAGCTTCTCCGCCCCCTGCTCCAGCGCCCTGACGATCTGGTTGCTCATTCGAAGCCCACCCCCACGAGTCCGGCCCGGCACGCGTACCCGGCCGCCGTCCCGGCGCGATCGTGCGGGATCCGCGACTCCATCGCCACTCGCCCCCCGATGTCGACAGTACCGATCCGGCAACCGAAGGCTCATCCTATGGTCACCTTGAACGGGTCACCCTGAAACGGGGCTACCGGCCTTCGCCCACGGACCGGCGCCGGGTCCGTACGGGTGGACTCGCCGGGCGGTGTCCGCGGACACCGGGTCCGGGGCCGGGGCGGATGGTGACGTTGTCCGGCAAGGTCCCCTCACCCCGGAAGAGACGTGCCCGATGCGCCGTGCCCCCGCCCGCCGACTCGCCACCGCCCTGCTCGCCCTCTCCACCCTGGCCCCCCTCGCCCTGACCGCGCCCGCAGCCCAGGCCGCCCCGGGCGCCCGGACCGCCCGAGCCGCCCTGCCGAGGGCCGCGGCCGCCGACCCGTCCGCCGACCTGTCGGCCGACGACTGCCCGCCCCAGGGCCTGGATCCCGCGACGGTGTCCCGCCTCGACGAGGCGATCGAGCGGACCCTCCGGGAGACCGGGGTCCCCGGCGTGACCGTCGGCCTGTGGCTCCCCGGCCGGGGCAGCTACGTGAGGTCGTCCGGGGTGGCCGACACCGCGACCGGCGCGCCGATGCGGCCCGACTTCAACCAGCGGATCGGCAGCGAGACCAAGATGTTCACCGCCACCGCCGTCCTGGAGCTGGTCGACGACGGGCTGGTCGGGCTGGACGACCCGATCTCCACCTACCTCGACGGCGTACCCGACGGCGAGCACATCACCGTCCGCCAGCTGGCGGAGATGCGCAGCGGCCTGTACTCGTACAGCTTCGACCCGGGCTTCCAACAGGCCCTGTTCACCGACCCGAACCGCCCGTTCACCCCGCAGGAGCTGCTGGCGTACGCCTTCCGCCACGACAACGTCTTCGCCCCGGGCACCCAGTTCCAGTACTCCAACACCAACTACATCCTGCTCGGCCTGCTCGTGGAGAAGCTCGGCGGCATGCCGCTCGCCGAGTTCATCCACCGGCGCGTCACCGAGCCGGCCCACCTGCACCACACCCTGTTTCCGCAGGGCGCCGAGTTCCCCGAGCCGCACGCGCACGGGTACACCAACCAGACGCTGACCGGCGCGGTCGCCGACACCACCGACTGGAACCCGAGCTGGGCCTGGGCGGCCGGCGCGATGATCTCCGACCTGCACGACCTGCACCACTGGGCCAAGGTGGCCGCCACCGGCACCCTGCTCTCCCCCGCCACCCAGGCGCAGCGGGAGAAGTTCGTGCCGGTCCCCGGCTTCGACGACGCGGGGTACGGGCTGGGCCTCTTCCGGACCCACGGCTGGGTCGGGCACAACGGCTCGCTGCCCGGCTACGAGACCGTGACGATGTACCTCCCGGAGGAGAAGGCCACGATGGTGGTCATGCTCAACACCGACATCCTGCACGACGGCTCCGAACCGAGCACCCTCTTCGCCAAGGCCGTCACCTCCGTCGTCACCCCGGACCACGTCTACGACCTCCCGGCCGAGGGCTGACCCCGCCGCACCGGCCGTGGCGCGCGCTGCCACGGCCGGCCCCCGGAAGGCTCGCTAGGGCCTGTCGTCAAACCCCCGTCGTCGCCCGAAGGGCGGCGGCGCGGCTCCCCCAGCCTTCGGCCGGGAGGTGCCCCCACGGTGCGTGCTCT
>NZ_BAAANT010000030.1:0-87493 GCF_039529945.1 Kitasatospora kazusensis
GCCGGCCGGCGGGGTGACCCGCCGGCCGGCCGCTCAGGCGTGTCCCGGGCGACTACCGCGTGGTCGGCGCCGAGGCGTCCGTTCCGCCGCGCGTTCCGTCGGCCCGCCCGCCGCCGGGCTTCGCCCCCGGCGCCGCCGCCCGAGGTATGCCGTTCACTCCACCGGGCCCGGCAGGCCGACCAGGGCCGCCAGCGCGTTGCGGTGCCGGCCGGGGGTGCCCAGGGCGAGCTGGTCGGCCTTGGCGCGCTTGAGGTAGAGGTGGGCCGGGTGCTCCCAGGTCATCCCGATGCCGCCGTGCAGCTGGACGCACTCCTCGGCCGCCCGCACCGCCAGCGCCCCGCAGTGCGCCTGCGCGACCGCCACGGCCACCGCCGCGTCCGGGCTCCCGCCCGCCAGTGCGTCCGCCGCGTAACGCGCGGCCGCCCGCGCGCCGACCGTGTCCAGCCAGAGGTCGGCGAGCCGGTGCTTCAGGGCCTGGAAGGAGCCGAGCGGCCGGGCGAACTGGCGCCGCTCCTTCAGGTACGCCACGGTCGTGGCCAGGCACCACTCGGCGATGCCCAGTTGCTCGGAGGCCAGCAGTCCGGCCCCCGTCAGCAGGGCCCGGTCCAGCGCGGCGGGGGCGGTCTCGGGGCCCGCCAGCCTCCGTGCGGGGGCCGCCTCCAGTGTCACGTCGGAGAGCGGCCGGGTCAGGTCCAGCGAGGTCCGCCGGACGATCCGGGCGGCCGTCGACTCCACGGCGTACAGCCCGGGCCCGTCCGCGCCCACCGCCGGGACCAGCAGCAGACCGGCCGCCGAGGCGTCCGCCACGGAGGTGACCCGTCCGGTCAGCGTCCCGTCGGCGGCGGCCCGGACGCCGCCGGGGAAGGCGCCGCCGGGGGCGGTGGAGAGCGGCACCGCGAGTGCCGCCGTCGTCGTGCCGGCGGCCACGGACGGCAGCAACTCCACTGCGCCGCAAGCCAGTAGCACGGTGGTGGCCAGTACGGCGCTGCCGAGGAACGGCACCGGTGCCGCGCTGCGGCCCAGCTCCTCCAGCACCACCGCCGTCTCGCGCAGGCCGGCCCCGGCGCCGCCGTACTCCTCGGGCACCTGGAGACCGGCCGCGCCCAGGTCGGCGGCGAGGGCGCGCCAGAGCGCGAGGTCGTACGGCTCCGCGCTCTCGCAGCGGGCCAGGACGGCGCCCGGCGGGCAGTGGGCGGCCAGCAACGCCCTGACGCTGGAACGGAGTTCCTCTTCGATCTCGGAGTACAGCAGATCGGGCCCGGCGGTGCTCATCGCGGGACCTCCTTCCAGGGCAGGTCCTTGTCGGTGCGGGGTTCGGCCGGGAGGCCGAGCACCCGTTCGGCGATGATGTTGCGCAGGATCTCCGAGGTGCCGCCCTCGATCGAGTTGCCCTTGGCGCGCAGGTAGCGGTACCCGGCCTCGCGGCCGTTGAAGTCGACCAGCTCCGGCCGGGTCATCGTCCAGTCGTCGTACGCCAGGCCCTCCTCGCCGAGCAGTTCGACCTCCAGACCGCTCAACTCCTGGGCGAGCCGGGCGAACGCCAGCTTCATCGCCGCCCCCTCCGGGCCGGGCTGGCCCTGGGAGAGCTGCTGGCGCAGCCGCTCGCCGGTGAGCCGGGCCACCTCGGCGTCCGTCCAGCTCTTCAGCAGGCGCTGGTGGAGTTCGTGGGTGCGCAGCTCGGGCCGCTGCCGCCAGGTGGCGGCGACCACGCCGACCATGCCGCCCTCGCGCGGCATCGCCTGGCCGCCGATCGCCACCCGCTCGTTGTTCAGGGTGGTCTGGGCGACCTGCCAGCCTTCGCCGACGGCGCCGAGCCGGTGCGCGTCGGGGATCCGGACACCGGTCAGGAAGACCTCGTTGAACTCGGCCTCGCCGGTGATCTGCCGCAGCGGGCGGACGTCGACCCCGGGGTCGGTCATGTCGCAGACGAAGTAGCTGATGCCCCGGTGTTTGGGCACGTCCGGGTCGGTCCGGGCGATCAGGATGGCCCAGCGGGCGGTGTGCGCGCTGGACGTCCAGACCTTCTGCCCGTCCACCGTCCAGGTGTCGCCCTCAAGGACTGCCCGCGTGCCGAGCGCGGCCAGGTCGGAGCCCGCGCCGGGCTCGCTGAACAGCTGGCACCAGACCTCCTCGCCCGTCCAGAGCGGGCGCAGGAAGCGGGACTTCTGCTCCTCGGTGCCGTAGCGCAGGATGGTCGGGGCGGCCATGCCGAGCCCGATGCCGATCCGGCGCGGGTCGTTGTCGGGGGCTCCGGAGGCGGCCAACTCGGCATCCACCAGGGCCTGCTGGGCGCGCGGCGCGCCCAGCCCGCCGAGGCCGGCCGGGAAGTGCACCCAGGCCAGGCCCGCGTCGAAGCGGGCGCGCAGGAAGTCGAGACGGTCGGTGGTCGCGGGGTCGTGCTCGGCGAGCAGCGCGCGGACCCGGTCGAGGACGTCCATCTCAGCCTTCCTTCCGGGACGGCGTCTTCGCCTGGTAGCGCCCCAGCTCGCGGCGGGCCAGCGAGCGCTTGTGCACCTCGTCCGGGCCGTCGGCCAGCCGCAGCGTGCGGTTGCCCGCCCAGAGGTGGGCGAGCGGGGTGTCCTGGCTGACGCCGGCCGCGCCGTGTGCCTGGACGGCCTTGTCGAGGATCCACTCGACCGCCGCCGGGACGGCGATCTTGATGGCCTGGATCTCGGTGTGCGCCCCCCGGTTGCCGACGGTGTCCATCAGCCAGGCGGTCTTGAGCACCAGCAGCCGGGCCTGCTCGATCCGGACCCGGGACTCGGCGATCCAGTCCTGCACCACGCCCTGCTCGGCCAGCGGCTTGCCGAAGGCGACCCGCTCGGTGACCCGGCGGCACATCAACTCCAGGGCCCGCTCGGCCATTCCGATCGCGCGCATGCAGTGGTGGATCCGCCCGGGGCCGAGCCGGGCCTGCGCGACGGCGAAGCCGGAGCCCTCCTCGCCGATCAGGTTGGCGGCCGGGACGCGGACATCCTCGAAGACGATCTCGGCGTGGCCGCCGTGGTCGGTGTCCTCGTACCCGAACACCGTCATCCCGCGCTTCACCGTGACGCCCGGGGTGTCGCGGGGCACCAGGATCATGCTCTGCTGCCGGTGGGTGGCGGCCGTCGGGTCGGTCTTGCCCATCACGATGAAGATCCGGCAGGCGGGGTTCATCGCCCCGGTGATGTACCACTTGCGGCCGTTGACGACGTACTCGTCGCCGTCACGCTCGATCCGGGTGGTGATGTTGGTGGCGTCGGAGGAGGCCACCTCGGGCTCGGTCATCGCGAACGCCGAGCGGATCTCACCGGCGAGCAGCGGTTCCAGCCACTGCTTGCGCTGGGCCTCGTCGCCGAACTGGGCCAGCAGCTCCATGTTGCCGGTGTCCGGCGCGGCGCAGTTGAGCGCGGCGGGCGCGAGCAGGATCGACCGGCCGGTGATCTCGGCCAGCGGCGCGTACTGGAGGTTGGTCAGCCCGGCGCCCGACTCCCCCGGCAGGAAGAGGTTCCAGAGCCCGCGCTCGCGAGCAGCGGCCTGAAGCTCCCCGACGACCGGCGGGATGCTCCACGGTTCGCGCCCGGGGTCGGCGAGTTGGGCGGTGAGCACCGGCTCGGCCGGGTACACGTACTCGTCCATGAAGGCCAGCAGCTGCTCGCGCAGCTCCTCGGTCCGTCCGTCGTAGGCGAAGTCCACGGTCACCGCTCCTTGATCGAGGTGAGGCCGAACTGTACGAAGAGCGGCACGAGTTCGCCGACCCGGTCGAAGCCGCCGCCCACCGTGCCGCCCTGGGTGAAGCGGTAGTGGATGCCCTCCAGCACCACCGCGAGCTTGAACGAGGCGAAGCCGACGTACCAGCCGAGTGCCGAGACGTCCCGTCCGGAGCCGGCGGCGTAGCGGGCGACCAGTTCGGCGGTGGAGGGGAAGCCGGGAGCGAGGGCGGCGCCGGGCAGGATGCCGTCGTACCGGCGGGCCAGTTCGGTGTACATCACGAGCAGCCCGAGGTCGGTCAGCGGGTCGCCGAGGGTGGACATCTCCCAGTCCAGGACGGCCTTGATCCGGTCGTCCGGGCCGACCAGGACGTTGTCGAGCCGGTAGTCGCCGTGCACGAGGGTGGGCGCGGGGGAGTCGGGCAGGGTGTCGGCCAGCTGCTGGTGCAGCTCGTCGATGCCGGCCACCTCGCGGCTGCGCGAGGCGTCCAACTGCCGCCCCCACCTGCGGAGCTGGCGCTCCAGGAAGCCTTCGGGCCGCCCGAAGTCCGCGAGGCCGACGGCTGCGGGGTCGATGGCGTGCAGCTCGACCAGGGTGTCGGTCAGGTGCAGCCCGAGGGCGTGCACCCGCTGTTCGCCGAGGGCGCCGAGCGCGGCGGCGTCCCGGTGCGGGGTGCCCTCGACGTACTCCATCAGGTAGAACGGAGCGCCGGTCACCGCCGGGTCCTCGACCAGCAGCAGCGTCTCGGGCACCGGCACCCGGGTGGGGTGGAGGGCGGCCAGCACCCGGTGTTCGCGCGCCATGTCGTGCGCGGTGGCCAGGACGTGTCCGAGCGGGGGGCGGCGGAGCACCCAGCGGCTGTGGCCGTCCTCCAGCAGGTAGGTCAGGTTCGACCGGCCGCCCTCGAACAGCCGGGCCCGCAGCGGCCCGCGGACCGTGCCCGGCAGCTCGGCGTCCAGGTGCGCGCGCACCTTGGTGAGGTCGAGGCCGGGCGGGGCGTCGGGGTACTCATCGCTCATGGCGTCCTCGGGAGGTCGGAGTGGGTGACTAAGCGCTTGCTTAGCATCTCCGCGAGGCGTCCGTCCTGTCAACGGGGACGGGAGCGGGCAGCACAGAAGGGGCGCGGGGAACTGCGCGAGCTCGGAAGGCAACCGCCTGTACTCTTCCGGTTTCGCGCAGTTCCCCGCGCCCCTATTTTTTGGCCGGCCGGGTGCCTCAGTTTCCGTTGACCTTGGCGGCGATCCGGTCGCCGAGGTCCTTGTCGATGTTGCGCCAGTACTGCAGGGCCCGCTCCAGCACGGGTGCGGAGACCCCGCCGAGCAGGTGGCCGCTGACGTTCGACACCAGGCGGTCCCGCTGGGCGTCGTCCAGTACCTGGCGGACCATGGTGCCCGCCTGCCCCCAGTCGTCGTCCTCGTCGTGCAGCGGGTGCGTCTGGCGGATCATCGCGCCCTGGACGTCCCAGCCGAGCGGTGCGCCCCACAGCTCGGGCTGGGCGGTCGGCCCGCCGTAGGAGTTCGGCGCGTACGGCCGGGCGGTCCGGGCCGCGTCGAAGCGCATCGGGCCGTCCTTGGCGTACGAGTGCACCGGGACGTGCGGCCGGTTCGGGGGCAGCTGGGCGTAGTTGGGGCCGATCCGGTACCGGTGGGTGTCCGGGTAGGAGAAGATCCGGCCGAGCAGCATCTTGTCGGGGGAGACGCCGATGCCGGGCACCAGGTTGGCGGGCTCGAAGGCGGCCTGCTCGATGTGGACGAAGAAGTCCTCCGGGTTCCGGTCGAGGGTCATCCGGCCGACCTCGTGCAGCGGGTAGTCGCCGTGCGGCCAGACCTTGGTGAGGTCGAAGGGGTTGAAGCGGTAGTTCCACGCCTCGTCGAAGGGCATGATCTGGACGTACAGCGTCCAGGACGGCGGATTGCCGCCCTCGATCGACTCGTACAGGTCGCGCCGGTGGCAGTCCGGGTCCTCGCCGGCCAGCCGGTCGGCCTCGGCCTGGGTGAGGAAGTCGATGCCCTGGTCGGTCTTGAAGTGGTACTTGACCCAGAACCGCTCACCGGCCGCGTTGACCCAGCTGTAGGTGTGCGAGCCGTAGCCGTTCATGTGGCGGTAGGTCTTCGGGATGCCCCGGTCGCCCATCAGCCAGGTGACCTGGTGGGCGGACTCCGGGGAGAGGGTCCAGAAGTCCCACTGCATGTCGTTGTCGCGCAGCCCGTTGTCCGGGCGGCGCTTCTGCGAGCGGATGAAGTCCTGGAACTTGATGGTGTCCCGGACGAAGAAGACCGGGGTGTTGTTGCCGACCAGGTCGTAGTTGCCCTGCTCGGTGTAGAACTTGAGCGCGAAGCCGCGCGGGTCCCGCCAGGTGTCGGGGGAGCCCTGTTCGCCCGCGACGGTGGAGAACCGGGCCAGCATCTCGGTCCGCTTGCCCGGCTGGAACAGGTCGGCCTTGGTGAACCGGCTGACGTCCTCGGTGACTTGGAAGTGCCCGTAGGCGCCCGCGCCCTTGGCGTGCACCACCCGCTCGGGGACCCGTTCGCGGTTGAACTGGGCCATCTTCTCGATCAGGTAGTGGTCGTGGAGCAGGATCGGGCCGACCGGTCCGGCGGTCAGCGAGTCCGTGTCGCTCTCGACCGGGATACCGGCGTTGTTGGTGGTGTGCGGGACGGTGGGTTCGGACATGACGGCAAGGCCTCCTTGCGCGGTACGGGCATACCAGCGGGGCCGACGGCTGCTGCGCTGCGGCCTGTCTCCACTGGAACACCGTCCGGCGGGGCTCACAACCGCAGGAACCCGGCCGCAGGAGCCCCGGCCGGAGGCGCCGGGACCGGCGGGAGCCGCAAGGGCAGGAGCCCGGCCGGTGGGGACCGGACGGGCTCCTGCGGGTGGGGCGGGGGTCAGTGGCCGCCCGCGTCGACCACCTCGATGTCCTCCGCGTTCCGCTCGATCTCCTCGGCGGGCAGCGCGACCTTGATCGCCCAGTAGTAGATGCCGAGGGCGAAGACGGCGATCAGCGCCATGTCCCACCAGAGCGGGAGCGCGCCGGTGCCGCCGCCGAAGCCGCCCTGCCAGGAGATCAGGCCCATGCCGATCAGGTAGACCGGGAGCCACTGCGCGGCCTTGAAGTCCAGCCGGGGGGCGTTGGGCAGGCCCTTCTTGATGGCGTACACGGCGTAGCCGCCGAGCAGCACGTAGCCCAGGATGATGGCGTAGCCCAGCTTGGAGAGGGTCTCCCAGCCGGACCAGTAGATGATCAGGCTGGCGACCACGAAGGAGACCGGGGAGACGATGCCGCCGGCCGGCAGCCGGTAGGAGCGCTCGCGGTCCGGCAGGCGGTTGCGCAGCGCGCCGAAGGCGAGCGGGGCGCCGGCGTACATCAGGACGCTCGCCGAGGTGATGAAGCCGACCAGGGTCTGCCAGCTCGGGAAGGGCAGGAAGCAGATCACGCCGGTGGCGAAGGCCATGATCAGGCCGAACCACGGCACGCCGCGCTTGTCGGTGCGCTCGAAGACCTGCGGTGCGTAGCCGTTCTTGCTGAGGCCGTACGAGATGCGCGAGGTCGAGGTGGTGTAGATCAGGCCGGTGCCGCCGGGGGAGACGATGGCGTCGAAGTAGAGCACGATGGCGAGCCAGCCGAGCCCGACGACCGTGGCGAGACCGGCGAACGGGCCGCTGATGCCGGGGAAGTCCAGCTTGTCCCAGCCGCCGGCGAAGGCGGCGACGGGCAGTGCGCCGATGAAGACGACCTGCAGCAGGGTGTAGATCAGGGTGCCGATGGTGACGGAGCCGAGCACCGCGCGGGGGATGTCGCGCTTGGGGTTCTTGCTCTCGCCGGACAGCTGGATCGCCTGCTCGAAGCCGAGCAGGGCGAAGATGATGCCGCTGGTGCTGATCGCGCCCAGGATGCCCTTCACGCCGAACGGCGCGAAGCCGTGCGAGGTGAAGTTGGAGGGGTGGAAGTTGCTGATCGCCAGCACGAAGATGGTGAACAGCGGGACGAAGATCTTGAGCCAGGTGGCCACGTTGTTGGTGCGGGCCAGTACGCGGACGCCGAGGAAGTTCACCGCGACGAAGACGCCCATGAGCGCGACCGCGACGACGAAGCCGCTGACGGTGAGGGTGCCGTTCGCGTTGAGGAAGTGCTTGGCGAAGGACCAGTGGCCGGCGTAGCCGATCATGGCCTCGACCTCGATCGGCGCCACGGTCGCCGCCTGAAGCCAGGAGAACCAGCCGAAGGACATGCCGGCCAGGCCGCCGAAGGTGTAGTGCGGGTAGCGGGCGGTGCCGCCGGCCACGGCGAACAGGCCGCCGAGCTCGGCGTGGACGAACGCCAGCAGCGCGATGGCCACCGCGCCGATACACCAGGAGATGATGGCGGCCGGACCGGCGACGATCACGGCGTTCTTGGCGCCGAAGAGCCAGCCGGAGCCGATGATCGAGCCGACGGATGCCCAGAGCAGCCCGATCAGTCCAACCTCGCGCCGCAGCTTGTTGCTGCGGGTGGGCGTACCGGTCGGCGGGGTGGCTGCGGGGGCGAGTTGGTCAACAGATGCCATGGGGGAGATGACCTCTCGGGGGTGGCAGGGGTTGAGAGTTGCCCCAGGCTAGGCGGAGCATCTTGCTCCGCAACAGCCACCGAATCCGAATAGTTATATTCACTACGCCTTATTCACCATTGCCGCACAGGTAGTCATAAGCGCAGGTCAGAGGTCATTTGAGCATTCTTTGAGCTTTATGAGGGACGGGATTGTTCCGCGCGCCCCCGCATAGGGATGTGACGGATTGCCCGAAGTGCCCGAAGCGATGGTGAGAAGTTATACAGGATTGTCTCGATGGTTCAGTGGGTGCAGTAAACAGCGGTTTACGGCGCGGTCCACACCGTTTCGTCGCCGCCGTCCCAGCCAATGAGACCGGGATCGGTCAGATCGGGGTCCTCGACACCCGCGCGGCGCACGAACTCGGCGACATCCGCGGCGCTGGTGGCGCGTCCGACGGTCCGGCCGTAGATCTCGACCCGGCGGTACGGCCGCGCACCGTGGGTGGGCGGGCGCACCACCACGGGCGGGGTGAAGACGTCCCCGTCCACCGGCTCGTGGGACTCGTTCATGTCTCAAGTATCGCTCGGCGGGCCTTCACGGCTCCCGGACGACGTCCTGCGGGTCCTTGTCCGTCCGCAGCCCGAGGAAGCGCGGGTGGCGCAGCCGTCCCTCCCTGGTCCAGCCGCTGAAACCGACCTGGGCGATCAGCCGGGGCTCGACCCAGTGCGCCCCGCGCTCCGCCACCGGATCGGCGAACGGCGCTGTGGGCCGGGCCAGTTGCTCCAGTGCGGCGCCGAGCGCGCGCAGCGTCGCGGTGTCGAAGCCGGTGCCGACCTTGCCCGCGTAGCGCAGCCGGCCGTCCTCGAAGTGGCCCAGCAGCAGCGCGCCGAAGCCGATCCGGCTGCCCGCCGGGTCCGTCCAGCCGCCGACCACCAGCTCCTGAGCAGCCGAGCACTTGAGCTTGAGCCAGTCGGGTGAGCGGTGCTGCACGTACGGCGCGTCGGCCCGCTTGGCGACCAGGCCCTCCCAGCCCCGGGCGCAGGCGTCGGCCAGCGGAGCGGTGCCGTCGGCGTTGCGGTGGACGGTGAAGCGCAGCGGGCCGCCGTAGCGGACCGCGCGCCGCAGCAGCTGCTTGCGGAAGCGCAGCGGCAGGCCGGTGGTGTCGTACCCCTCCAGGTGCAGCAGGTCGAACAGGTAGTAGGCCACCGCGACCCCGGAGGCCCTGGCCCGGGCGGCGTCGCGCAGCTGCATCCGGCGCTGGAGCCGCTCGAAGCTGGTGGCGCCGTGGTCGAGCGCGACGATCTCGCCGTCCAGCACGAACCGGCGCACCGGCTGCCCGGCCAGCGCCTCGACCAGTTCGGGGTAGGCGGCGGACAGGTCCTTGCCGGTCCGGGAGACCAGCCGGACGAGGTCGCCGTCGCGGTGGGCGAGCGCCCGGATGCCGTCGAATTTGCGCTCCAGCACCCAGCCCGCCCCGAACTCCCGCCGCGTGCTGGGCGTGGCCAGCATCGGGCTCAGCGTCCACGGGTGCTGCTGCGTCGGAGTGGTCACCGTACGGGCCTCCGTCCTCCCTACCAGGGTGCCTCCGAACCGGGGGAGTGGCCCGACGCGGCGCGGGGGAGGAGCATGGACGGGGCTTGCGGAGGTCGCGCACGAGGAGGCCGAGATGGCCAGACCGATCTGGACCGGAACGCTGAGCTTCGGGCTGGTCACCGTCCCGGTGGGCCTGTACTCGGCGACCGAGGACCACTCCCCGCACTTCCGGCAGCTGGAGCGCGGCACCTCCGACCGGGTGCGCAACCTCCGGGTGAACGAGCGCACCGGCAAGGAGGTCGGCTACGGGGACATCGTCAAGGGGTACGAGGTCGCCGAGGGCGAGTACGTGGTGTTCGAGCCGTCCGAGCTGGAGGAGCTCTCGCCCGGCCGCTCCCGGACGATCGAGATCAGCGGCTTCGTCCAGCTGGAGCAGGTCGACCCGGTCTTCTTCGACAGGACCTACTACCTGGGCCCCAAGGGCAAGGAGTACGCGCACGTCTACGCGCTGCTGCTGCGGGCGCTCGCCGACACCGGGCGGGCCGGGCTGGCGAGCTTCTCGATGCGGGGCAAGCAGTACCTGGCGGCCGTCCGGGCCGAGCAGGACCTGCTGGTGCTCCAGACCATGCACTACGCGGAGGAGGTCCGTGACCCGCACCGCGAGGTCGGCAACCTCCCCGAGGCGGCCGAACCGCGGGAGAGGGAGCTGGCCGCCGCCCGGCAGCTGATCGAGGCGCTCAGCACCGACTGGGACCCGGAGGAGTACCACGACACCTACGGCCGCCAGATCCGCGAGCTGGCCGAGGCGAAGCTGACCGGCAGGGAGACGGTCGCGGCGGCGCCCGCTCCCGAGTCGACCAACGTGGTCGACCTGATGGACGTCCTGCAGCGCAGCCTCGCGGCGGCCGACGGGAGCGCAGGCCCGGGAGCCGCGGGGAAGCCGGTCGGCAAGTCGGCCAGGGACGAGCCGGCGGTGGACCTCTCGGCGCTCAGCAAGGCGGACCTGTACCGGCTGGCCACCGAACGGGAGATCCCCGGCCGGTCCTCGATGAACCGGGACGCCCTGCTGCACGCGCTGGAGAGCGCGGCCCGGCCCGGGCGGCGCCTGCGGGCGGTCTCCTGAGCGGCCTCCCGTCCGCCCCTCCCGTCCGCCCCTCGGCCCCGACGCTCTAGGGCTGCCCGACCCAGACGGTGGTCGCGTTGCAGAACTCGCGGATGCCGTGCCCGGCCAGCTCCCGGCCGTAGCCGGAGCGCTTCACGCCGCCGAACGGCAGGGCCGGGTGCGAGGCGGTCATCCCGTTGAAGAACACCCCGCCCGCCTCCAGGTCGCGGATGCACCTGTCCCGCTCGGCGGTGTCGTTCGTCCAGACGTTCGAACTCAGGCCGAACGGCGAGTCGTTGGCCAGCTCCAGTGCCTCGTCCAGGCTGTTCACCCGGTAGAGCGTGGCGACCGGGCCGAACGCCTCCTCGTGGTGGATCCGCATCTCGGGGGTGATCCCGGTGAGCACCGTCGGCGGGTAGTACCAGCCGGCCGCCGACTGGCCGGAGGACCCGTCGGCGTGCAGGCCGGCGGTCTCGGCGGTGGCGCCGTGCGCGAGCGCGTCGGTGACCAGGGACACCAGGTCGTCCCGGCCCTGCCGGGTCGCCAGCGGGCCGATCTCGGTGTCCGGGTCGAACGGGTCGCCGACCCGCAGGGACCGCATCCCCTGGGCGAAGGCGGCGGCGAACCACGGGTAGACGTCGTCGTGGACGATGAAGCGCTTCGCCGCGATGCAGGACTGGCCGTTGTTCTGGGTCCGGGCCCGGACCGCCGTGTGCACCGCCGCCTGGAGGTCGGCGCTCGGCATCACGACGAACGGGTCGCTGCCGCCCAGCTCCAGCACGCTCTTCTTCAACGCGTCACCGGCCACCGCCGCGACCGACCGCCCCGCGCCCTCGCTGCCGGTCAGTGTCACGGCGGCCACCCGGCGGTCGCGCAGTACGCCCTCGACGGCGGCCGACTCGATCAGCAGGGTCTGGAAACAGCCCTCGGGGGCCCCGGCCCGCCAGAACAGCTCCTCCAGTGCGAGCGCCGTCCGGGGCACGTTCGACGCGTGCTTGAGCAGACAGACGTTGCCCGCCATCAGCGCCGGCGCGGCGAACCGGATCACCTGCCAGAGCGGGAAGTTCCACGGCATCACCGCCAGCACCGCGCCGAGCGGCCGGTACCGGACCAGGGCCGCCGCCGCCCCGGCGTCCGCGACGTCCTCCTCGCGCGGCAGCTCGTCCGCGATCAGCGCGGCACCGTGGTCGGCGTACCAGCGCAGGGCCTTCGCGCACTTCGCGGCCTCGGCCCTGGCCTGCGCGAGCGGCTTGCCCATCTCGGTGGTCACCGTGCGGGCGAGCTGCTCCTGTTCGGTCTCGAACACTCCGGCGGCGCGTCTGAGCAGCTCCGAGCGGAACTCGAAGCCGACGGTCCGGTACTCGCGGTAGGCGGCCTCGGCGCGGGCCAGCCGCAGTTCGAGGCCGCCGTGCCCGAGCGGCTCGAAGGTCTCCAGGGTTTCGCCGGTGGCGGGGTTGACGGTTGCGATGGGCATCGGTGACTCCCAGAGGGACCTGCGCGGGCGGGGGCTCTACTCCGGTGCGGCCTCGGCCCGGGCGGCGTGCTCCCGGGAGCGGGAGCCCGACCTCGTCCGCCCGGCCGACACCTGCCGCAGCGGGAAGCGCCGGACGAACTCGGCCTCCAGCTGCCCGGTGCGCAGGGTGTGGCGGCGCAGCGCGTCCTCGGAGCCGTACAGGAAGGTCTCGTGCCGGGTGCGGTGCAGCTGCGCGAGCTCGCGCAGCAGCACGTCGCCCCGCAGCGCGTCGGGCGGGACGCCCTCCGTCCGCTCGGTCGGGTCGGCCGAGATCTCCGAGATGTCGGGGTGCGGCATGGGCGTACTCCTCCGGAATCTGCCCCCTCTGTACCGATTGCCCAGGTAGCGGCCGCCGTAATCGCGTTTCCCCATCCGTCACACCGGGCACGTGGGCCACATGGACCCCGTTCAGGCGCTCGAACGGATCGCGTTCCTGCTGGAGCGCGAGCAGGCCTCCACCTATCGGGTGCAGGCCTTCCGCCACGCCGTCGACGCCGTGCGCGTCCGGCTCGCCGACGACCCCGACCGGCAGACCCTGGCCGCACACGCCACCGCCCTGCCGGGAGTCGGCCCGACCACCGCGCGGGTCATCGCCGACGCCGTGGCCGGCCGGACCCCGGCCTACCTCGCCGACCTGGAGGAGCGGGCCCGCGAGCCGCTCGCCAGCGGCGGCGAGGAGCTGTACGCGGCGCTGCGCGGCGACTGCCACCTGCACTCCGACTGGTCCGACGGCGGCAGCCCGATCGAGACCATGGCCCGCACCGCGCAGGCGCTCGGCCACGAGTGGGCGGTGCTCACCGACCACTCGCCCCGGCTGACCGTCGCCCGGGGCCTGACCGCCGAGCGGCTGCGCCGGCAGCTGGCCGTGGTCGCCGAGCTGAACACCCGGCTCGCGCCCTTCCGCCTGCTCACCGGCATCGAGTGCGACATCCTGGACGACGGGAGCCTCGACCAGGAGGACGAGCTGCTCGGACAGCTCGATCTCGTGGTCGCCTCCGTCCACTCCAAGCTCCGGACGGAACCGATGCTGATGACCCGTCGGCTGCTCGCCGCCGTCCGCAACCCGCACACCGACGTGCTCGGCCACTGCACCGGACGGCTGATCGGCGACAGGCCGCGCCCGGAGTCCCGCTTCGACGCGGCGGAGGTCTTTGCCGCCTGCGCCGGAGCCGGCACCGCCGTCGAGATCAACTGCCGCCCCGAGCGCCGCGATCCGCCCACCCGGCTCCTCAAGGAAGCCGCCGCCGCAGGCTGCCTGTTCGCCGTCGACACCGACGGCCACGCACCCGGCCAGCTCGGCTGGCAACCGTACGGCTGCGCCCGGGCGGCCGAGGCGGGACTCGGGCCCGAACGGATCGTCAACACCTTCACGGCCCGTCAGCTGCACACCTGGACCACCACCCGGCGCACCCCCCGGTGACGCGATGCCCGCCGTGTCCGACCCCACCGCCACCGTCACCGAGATCGAGGGGCGGCGGCTGCGGCTCACCCACCTCGACCGGGTCCTCTACCCGGAGACCGGCTGGACGAAGGCCGCCGCACTCCGGTACTACGCGCTGGTCGCGCCCCGGCTGCTGCCGCACCTGGCCGGGCGTCCGGCCTCCTTCCTGCGGTTCCCCGCCGGGGTGGACGGGCCGCGGTTCTGGGCGAAGAACGTCCCGGGCGGCGCGCCGGACTGGCTGACCACGCTGGACGTCACCCACCGGGAGGGCGAGATGCGGCAGGTGGTGGTCGCCGACCTGCCGACCCTGCTCTGGGCCGCCAACCTCGGCGCCCTCGAACTGCACGTCCCGCAGTGGCGGCACACCCCCGCCGAGCACGACCGGCTGGTCATCGACCTCGACCCGGGGCCCGGCGCCACCCTGGTGGACTGCTGCGCCGTCGCCCTGCTGGCCCGCCGCGAACTGGCGGCCGACGGGCTGACGGCCTGGCCCAAGACCTCCGGCGCGAAGGGGCTGCACCTGCTGGTGCCGCTGCGCCCGGCGCCCGAACGGGCGGCCGCCGACTACGCGCGGGGGCTGGCCGCCCGGCTCCGGGCCGCCCACCCCGAGCTGGTCGTGGACCGGATGGACAAGGCCCTGCGGGCCGGGCGGGTCTTCGTCGACTGGTCCCAGAACAGCAGCGCCAAGACCACGGCGGCGCCCTACTCCCTCCGGGCCGGCCGCCGGCCCGGGGTCTCCGCACCGCTCACCTGGACGGAGGTCGCGGCCTGCCGCCGGCCGGACGACCTGGCCTTCACACCGGAACGGGCCGCCCGCCCCGGAGCCGACCCGATGGCGGGGCTGACCGACCCGGCGAACGCCGGAGCGCTCGGGTAGGGGGAAGGTCAGCCCAGCGGGGGGAGCTGGGCGCGCGCCTGGCGGCCCAGGCGGTCGAGGGCGGCGAGGAGGGCGGCGAGGTCGTCCGGGGGGAGGGCGGGGGAGAGGACCCGGTCGGTCTCGGCGGCGTGGGCCCGGGCGGCCGTGACGAGGGCGCGCTCGCCCTCCGCCGTCATGGTGACCAGCTGGACGCGGCGGTCGGCCGGGGACGGGTGGCGTTCGGCCAGCCCGGCGGTGACCATCCGGTCGATCAGGCGCGTCGCGCCGCCGCTGGTGAGGATCACCCGGTCGCAGAGTTCGCGGATCGGCGCGCCGTCCGGCCGTTCGGCCAGCAGCAGGAGGACCTCGAACATCGAGTGGCTGATGCCCGCCGCCCGCTGGATCGTGCCGGCCAGCAGGCGCTCCAGCAGTGCGGAGGTGTCCAGCAGCACCCCGACCGCCCGGATCCGGGCGTCGGCGGCGGCCTCCGCACCGCTGGTGATCTCCTTCTCCGCCACCGCTCGGACGTCCTTTCGAATAGTCGCTGTGAGCGCCTATCGTCCCGGCTGACCGCACCGGGCGTCCAACCGGGACGGGTCAGGGCGTCATGGCCGCACGGACCAGCGCGGTGTCGACGAACTGCTCGAACCGGACGATCCGGCCGCCGCGCACCACGAAGTGGTGCGCCACCCGGACGTCGACCGGCTTGCCGGTGGCCTTGTTGACGGCGGTGTAGCGGGCGAGCACGACGACGTTCTCGCCGTCCACCACGTAGCTGTCGTCGTGGGCCGTCCAGTCGTCCCAGTCCCGGCCGAGCACCTCCATCACGTGCGAGGTGACACCGGTCGGGGTGCGGTAGGTGCCGGCGAGCGGGAAGCCGGCCATCTCCGTCCACTCGACGTCGTCGGCGAGGGTCGCGCGCAGCGCGGCCAGGTCGCCGGCGGCCGAGGCCAGGTACTGGCGGCGGACGACGGCGGCGGGGGAGTCGTCGTTCAGGAAGTCGGTCATGGTGGTCAGCCCCAGGCCATTTCGCCCTTGGCGACCTTCGGACCGATCTGGGCCGCGATCAGCATGCCCGACCCCGGGTACTGCGCGACCAGCTCCGCGGTGGCCTCCGCGCCGTCGGCGGCGGCCGGGACGATGGTCTCGAAGGCGAGCAGGTAGTCCCGGGTGTAGCGGATCGCGCTCACATCGGCGGCCGTCCCGGGCAGCCGGTGGCCGGGGACGACCAGGGCCGGGTCGAGGAACTCCATCTCGTTCAGCACCTCGATCCACGCGGCGCGCTGCTCGGCCTTCGCGGTGTCGGCCGTCCAGACGTGCTCCTGCTGGAAGAGCAGGACGCCGCCGACGATCGTGCGCTGCTCGGCCTGCCAGAGGAAGTGCCGGTCGGGCAGGGTCGGGTGGCCGCCCTTGAGCTCGAAGAGGCGGCCCTCGAAGAGGAGGTCACCGGTCAGCGGCCGCAGCTCGACCAGCCGGGTCGGGCGGTTGACGCCGACCGGGGCCCAGGCCGCCAGCTTGCCCTCGAACGACTCCCGGATGTGCTCGATCACCAGCGGGGTGGCGAGCAGCTCGGCGTCCGGGAAGGCGTCCGCGACCACCTCGGCGCCCCAGTAGAAGTCCGGGTCGGCGTGGCTGATGACGATCTTGGTCAGCTCCTTGCCGGAGTCCAGGATCGCGGCGACCAGCCGGTGGCCGTCGGCCCGGGTGAAACCGGCGTCGACCAGCATGGCCTCCCGTTCGCCGGTGATCAGGGTCGCGGTCTTGTTCCTGCTGCCGACGGGGAAGTCGAGGTCGAGGATCTGGAAGTCGAGCGGGCTCATCGGAGTCTCCATCGCGGTAGCGGACGTCGTTCACCTGACACAACAGTAACTGAGCAGTCAGGTATTTCGCGGTCGTGCTGTGGCGTGGAGCACATCCGTGCCGGGTGTGCCCGTGTCGCGTGGACGGGGTTCGGGTGGGTCGGGGGCGGTCAGCGCACCCGGCGGATCCAGAGGAAGCAGAAGGCGACCAGCGCGGCGGCGAGCGCCAGGCAGAGCCCGGTCTCGGTCCACAGCATCGGCCACTCGGCGCCCGGCGGCTGGTAGTCGCTGTACGCCTGGACGATCTCGCCGTGGTGGGCGAGGCACGGGTTGTCCGAGCAGACCGTGGTGCCGTCGCGCAGCGTGTCGATCGAGTCGCTCGACAGCGGGATCCGCAGGCCGCTACCGGTGAGGAAGCCGTTCCCGAGGTTGTACGACTCCAGCGGCACACCGGTGTTGATCTGCCCGCCGAACAGCACCACGTGCGGGTCCGTGGGCGCCGCCGCCACGTGGATGCCGACCGCCGCGCGCTTCGCGGGCAGCAGGACGAACCGCAGGTTGTCCACCAGCAGGCGCAGGACGAGCGTCAGCGCGGCGGTCACCGCCATCGACGCGACCACCCGGCGGACCAGCAGGCCGACGGCCGCGCCGAGCGCGACCCCGAGCAGGCAGAACCCGACCGCGGCCGGGCCGGTGGTCGTCCGGGTCAGCCAGGTGAACCAGTGGTAGTAGCCGGGCACCGCGAACCGGCCCTCGACGACGTGCACCCACCAGGTCGAGACCACGGCGAGCACCGTGGAACCGGCCAGCGTCACGGCCAGCGGCACACCGAGCCGGGCGGCCAGCCAGCGGCGCCGCGAGATCGACTGGGTCCAGGCGAGCCGGTGGGTGCCGGTCTCCAACTCCCTTGCCAGCAGCGGTGCGCCGAGGAACAGCCCGAGGGCCGGCGGCAGCGCGAGCAGGATCCAGCCGGTGGTCTGCACCGACTGCTGCCAGCTCTGGTCGAGCCGCTGCACCACGGTGCTCACGCTCGTCGCGTTGCACTCGGGTGGGAAGTAGACGATGTTGCAGTGCTGGAGGTGGTGCGCCTCGACGAAGGAGCTGATCTGCAGGCCCAGGAACAGCATCCAGGCGCAGACGGCGGACAGCACACCGCCCGCGACCAGGAGGGCCGTGCGCTCCTGGCGGCCGCTGAGCCACACGGCGCCGCGCAGCCACCGGCGGGTGCGGGCCGGCGGGTGGCCGGAGCCGGTGGCGGCCGGGTCGGCGGAGGTCGGGTCGGTGGAGGTCGTCATGGTGGTCATCGCAGTGCCGCCTCAGGGGTGGGCCGGGCGCAGGGCGTCAGCAGGGCCGGAGCCTGCGGTGAGCGCAGGTAGCAGAGCAGGAGTTCTTCCAGGGTCGGCCGCAGTACGTCCCAGCCGTCGCCGATGCCCCAGCCGTCCTCGCCCGGGGGGATGCCGTCGCCCTCGGCCGGGCGGATCAGGGCGGTCGCCTGGCGGCTGGTGCGCCGGAGCTCGACCACCTGGTGGCCGGCGAGCGCGGGTACCGGGCCGTCGCCCTCGTGGGCGCCGACGACCAGCCGGTGCGAGGCGAGGAGTTCGTCCACGTCACCGGCGAGCCGGACCCGGCCGCCGCCCAGCACCAGGACGTAGTCGCAGACGCCGTCGAGTTCGGCGAGCACGTGGGAGGAGATCAGGACGGTGGTGCCGTTCTCGACGGCCTCGCCCAGCAGGGCGCCGGTCAGCTCCTGGCGGGAGACCGGGTCGACGTCCGAGAGCGGTTCGTCGAGCATCAGCAGGTCGGGCCGCTTGCCGAGCGCCAGGGCGAGTGCGACCCGGGTGCGCTGGCCGCCCGTCAGCCCGGCGACCCGGGCGGACATCGGCAGGTCGCCCTGCCGGACGATCCGCTCGGCGGCCTCCTGGTCCCAGCCCGGGTTGAGCTCGCGGCCCGCGCGCAGCGTCTCGGCGACGGTCAGCCGGGGGTAGAGCGGCTTGTCCTGCCCCAGGAAGGCGACCCGGCCGCGCGTCTGCGGACTGCCGGGGGCGCCGCCGAACACCCTGACCGACCCGGCGCCGGGAGGCAGCAGACCGGCGGCGAGTGCCATCAGGGTGCTCTTGCCCGCGCCGTTCGGGCCGACCAGCCCGCAGATCCGCCCGGCGGGCAGCCGGAAGTCGCAGTCGCGCAGGGCCCAGCCTCTGCGGTACTTCAGGCCGAGGCCGGTCGCCTCCAGGGCCGGGGCGTCGTCCGCCGGTACAGGTATCTGGTGGCTCACCCGGGCTCCTCGTCGGCCGTGCCGGCCGTGCTGGTGGTACTGGTGGTACTGGTGGTGCTTGTGGTGTCGTCGTGGTCGACGTCCGGACCGCTCGCGCCGGTTGCGGGCTCGCTGAAGACGCTGTCCAACGCGGTGGTGATCAGGGCGGCGGCGTCCTCGCGGTCCAGGCCCGCTGCGCGGGCCCGGCGGACCCAGGCGGCGAGCTCGGTGTGCAGCGCGGAGTCCGCGATCGTCCCCGGCTTGGCGAGCGAACGCCGGACGAAGGTGCCGACGCCCCGGCGGCTGTCGACCAGCCCCTCCCGCTCCAGCTCGCGGTAGGCCTTCAGCACGGTGTTCGGGTTGATCGCGGTGGCTTCCACCACCTCGCGTGCGGTGGGCAGTTGGTCGCCGGGCCGCAGTACGCCCAGCCGCAGGGCGCGCTTGGTCTGCTCCACGATCTGCAGGTACGGGGAGAGTCCGCTGTGCCGGTCGATGAGGTACTCGACCACGCTGGCCGCCATTTCACTAGTGAACTAGTTGAATCCTGCCCACTCCCGAGGTCCGCCGTCAAGCCGGGCCTTGACAGCGGGACGACGGCTGCACACCATTCCACTAGTTAACTAGTGGAATGGTGTGCAGATGATCGACAACCAGGTCGGCCGACCGGTCGCCGCCCGCCCGGCCGCCCGGACCGCGTTCCGCGCGCGGTCCGGTTCCGGCCCGGACCGCCGCCCGCGAACCTGGCCGCGAACCTGGCCGGGACCGCAGCGGATGGCCCTCGCCGTCACCGGGCTGTTCTTCGCGCTGTACACGCTGCTGTCGGTGCGCCGGCACGAACGGATGCTCAGCGCCGGGTACGACCTGGGCATCTTCGAGCAGGCCGTCCGCGCCTACGCGCACGGCCGGGCGCCGATCGCCGAACTGAAGGGCCCGGGCTACAACCTCCTCGGCGACCACTTCCACCCCGTGCTCGCCCTGCTGGCCCCCGCGTACCGGGTCTTCCCCACGCCGGTGACCCTGCTGGTGGCCCAGGCCGCGCTGATGGCACTGGCCTGCCTGCCGCTGACCCGCTGGGCCCACCGGACGGCCGGTCCGGTCGCCGGGCTGGTGATCGGCTGCGCGGCCGGCTGCTCCTGGGGGATCGTCTCGGCGGTCGCGTTCGACTTCCACGAGATCTGCTTCGCGGTGCCGCTGCTGGCCTTCGCCGTGGAGGCGCTGGCCGGGCGGCGCTGGCGGGCCGCCGTGCTCTGGGTGCTGCCGCTGCTGCTGGTGAAGGAGGACCTCGGGCTGACGGTGGCGGCCGTCGGCGCGTACGTGGCCTGGCACGGGCGGCGCAGCCGGCGCACCTGGCACCTGGGGCTGGCCGTGGCCGTCCTGGGACTGGCCGGGACGCTGCTGGAGATGGCCGTCCTGCTGCCCCTGGCCAATCCGCACGGGGTCTTCGACTACTGGCACCAACTGCCCGGCGCGGCCGGCTCGGCGCCGTCCACCGGCGCCGCCGTGCTGCTGCCGCTCAGGCTCGGCTGGCCGCCGGTGAAGTGGCTGCTGCTCGCCATGCTGGCCGCGCCGACCGCCTTCGTCGGGCTCCGCTCGCCGCTCACCCTGCTCTGCCTGCCCACCCTGTGCTGGCGGCTGCTCGCCGACAACGTCCATTACTGGCAGCCGAGTTACCACTACAGTGCGGTGCTGATGCCGATCATCTTCGCGGGTCTGGTCGAGGTGCTCGGACGCCGCCCGGAGCTCCGCTCGGCGGTCCGGCTGAAGCGGACCCTGGCGGGGTGCGCGGCCTTCGCCGTGCTCAGCACCGTCGTCTACCCGCTGCACGATCTGGTGCTGCCCTCGACCTGGCGGACCTCCGCCCACGTCCGGACGGCGCACGCCCTGCTGGACCGGATCCCGGACGGCGTCTCGGTCGCTTCGAGCAACCGGCTCGCGCCCCTGCTGGTCCACCGCACCACCGTGAGCCTGGTCTGCCGGGAGGACGGCCCGTACGCCGCCGCGCCGCCCGACTGGGTGGTCGCCGACCGCACCGACCCCACCGTCAAGACGCCGTGCGCCGCCGCGGTGACGGCCCGGATGCTCGACGCCTACCGGGCCGCCGGGTACCTGACGGTCGCCGAGCAGGACGGCATCACCGTGCTGCAACGGCCGTCAGACCCCCGGCGGTAGCGTGATCCGGGCGACGATCTCGGCGATCCGGCGGGCCGACTCCTCCGCCGGGGCGGCGGCCTGCACGATGCAACTGGCCGTCAGCCGGATGACGGCGTCGACCGCGAGGTCGCGGGAGTAGAGGTCGACGGCGGGCCAGACGTCCTCGATGTAGGCGTTGAGCATGCCGGTGGCGGTGCCGAAGGCGGTCTCGGAGCGGGTGGTCAGATAGGAGAGCAGCCCGTCCTCGTGGCTGCCCGCGCTGGTCAGCATCGCCTTGGCGAGCGGGTTGTCGGCGGCCAGCCGCAGGGTGAAGCCGACGGCCGCCTCGGTGGCGGCCCGCAGGTCGCCGCGGTGGGCGTCCAGGTTCTGCTGGATGCCCAACAGGCAGCGTTCGAGCTCCCGTTGGAACAGGGCCGCACCCACGGCGTCCTTGGACCCGAACTCGGTGTAGACGGTCTGCCTGCTCACCCCGGCCGCCGTCGCCAGCTGGGTCATCCGCAGCCGGTCGAACCCGTCCGCCGCGACCAGGTCGTACGCGGCATCGAGCAGCCGCTCCCGCAGGAGCGAGCGGACCGTCTCTCTGAACCTTGCCATCGCCCCAGCCTAGCCATCCCACGACCCTCCCCACCGCCTCCCCTCAACGCTTCGGGTCCACTTCAAGGGGCGCGGGGAACTGCGCGACCCCGGAAGCAACGGCGCCGCACGTACCCGCCTCCCGCCGTGGCAGCCCCCCTCAACGCTTCGGCTCCACTTCAAGGGCGCGGGGAACTGCGCGACCCTGGAAGCAACGGCGCCGCACGTACCCGCCTCCCGCCGTGGCAGCCCCCCGCTCGCGGACCCAGAGGCGGAGCCGCTAAAGCACGCCCGCCCCCCGCAGCAGCCACCGGTTGCTCCGGCCGACCAGCCCGGCCTGGTCGAGGACGCCGATCACCTTGGCCGCCATCTCCTTCTTGGTGGCGCGCCAGTGCGGGTTGGCGCGGGCGATCCGGCGGCCCTCGCGCGGGTCCACGCCGACGGCGGCGTAGAGGGCGGGGTGGATCAGGCGGGTGGTGGCGAAGTAGATGATCGTGCCGATCATCAGCCGCTCGTAGCGGCGCCGTAGCGGGCCGAGATCCCGCCTGACCAGTTCCTCGCGGGCGTAACGGATGTGCCGGGACTCCTCGATGACGTGGATCCGGGAGACCTGGCGGGTCAGTGCCTGGAGCGTCTCGTCCGCCATCGCCTCGCGCTGGAAGGCGTCGAGGATCTCCTCGACGTACATCGTGCCGCCGAAGGTCTGGCTGTGTGAGGAGGTGGCCTTGAACACCCGCCCGAGCTGGTGGGCCAGGCGTCCGGGGCCGTACGCGGGGACGCCCATCCAGGAGATCATCTTGGCGAACATCACCGAGTGCCGGCACTCGTCGGCGATCTCGGTGAGGGCGTACTGCACGTGGGCGCTGGTCGGGTCGCGGTCGAAGGCGTGCCGCAGCAGCATCTGCATCAGGATCTCCTCGAACCAGATGCCCACGCTGGCGATGCTCGCGATCTCGTGCTTGCTCAGCTCGATCCGCTGACTCTCCGTCAACTTGTCCCAGGCCGGGGTTCCGTAGAGCGAGAGGCGGTGCGGCGGGGAGTAGTACCGGCCCTCGTCCGGCAGTACGGACCAGTCGATGTCCTTGAGCGGGTCGAAGGACAGCTTCGCCGTGGATGCCAGCAGTCGCTCCGCCGTGCGCTGCCGGCTGCGGGCACGTTCCTCGGTCGTGGTCATGAGCCGCTCCTCTGACGCCTTACATAGTTTGAAGTTCTGTCCAGAAGCTAGACATGTTGACCTGTTCTGTCAAGGAGTTCGACAGGGCCTGGCCGGGCGCACGGAGCCGGGCCGGCGGGCCCCCGGGGGTATTCGGGCCGACGGCGGGGGGAGCCGGTTCCTGAAATCGGGAATTGTGTCGATGCCCATTCAATTCCGTGTGTTGACTTTGTGGACATGCTGAAAAGTCGCTGGAACTGCCACGGCAACTTCCGTTGTGGGCATGAACGTTCGAAGGGTAGAGTCCGGAATCGCCGCACAGGAGGACAGCCGGGGGACATCCTCACGAGCATTCTTGGAGGCGGGAATTTCAGGGAACAATGGCGTCGCCGCCGACTTGGTTGACGCGTTCATGGGAGTTGTCCGGCGATATCCGGACCGCCCGGCGGTCGTCCGCCACGGGCAGGTACTGACCTACGCCAGGCTCGGTGGGATGGTCGCCGAGGAGGCGCTCCGGCTCGGCCCCCGGCCGGGAGTGGTGGGGGTGTCCGTCACGCATACGCCGAGAGTCATTGTGTCGTTACTTGCCGTCCTGAAGGCGGGGGGCACGTATTGCCCGATCGACCCGGTATTTCCGGCGGCGCGGCAGCGGACGATGCTGGACGCCGCACAATGCCGGGCCGAGCCGGCCGGGGAATCCGGCCCGGCCGCGCCCGGAGAACTCGCCGGAATGCCGACGCCGTCGGGTGCGGAACCGGCCTACCTGCTGTTCACCTCAGGCTCCACCGGTGAGCCCAAGCCGGTGGTCACCCCGCGCCGGGCGGTCTCGGCCGCCGTGTGCTCGCTGCGCGACCTGTTCGGTCTCACCCCGGTCGACCGCGTGCTCCAGTTCGCCTCGCTCAACTGGGACACCTGCTTCGAGGAGATCCTGCCCGCGCTCACCACCGGCGCTGCGGTGGTCTTCGACGACGAGGCGCACTCGGGCTCGTTCCCCCGGTTCCTGCGGATGGTCGAGCGCGAGCGGATCACGGTACTGGACCTGCCGACGGCCTTCTGGCACGAACTCGTCCGCCACCTGACCGAGAGCCGGGCCGAACTGCCCTCCTGCGTCAGGCTGCTGGTCATCGGCGGCGAGGCCGTCGGCCCGGACCGGCTGGCCGACTGGTGCGCCCTGGACACCGGACGCGTCCGGCTGGTCAACACCTACGGCTGCACCGAGACGACGCTGGTCACCCACGCCGTCGACCTGCACGGCCCGCGGGCCCCGCACTGGGACCTGTCGGCCGGGGTGCCGATCGGCCGGCCGCTCCCGCACGTCCTGGAACGCATCGGCGGAGAGGGCGAGTTGCTCATCGGCGGACCGGCGGTGGCGCTCGGCTACCGGGGCCTGCCGACGGCGACCGAGGCACGGTTCGTCACCGTCGGCAGCGGGGACGGCGCCGCCCGGTACTTCCGCACCGGCGACCGCGTCGCCCGCTCCCCGGACGGGCTGCTCGTCCACCGGGGCAGGCTCGACCAGGAGGTCAAGGTACGGGGCGTCCGGGTCGACCCGGCCGAGGTCGAGGCGCAGATCCTGGGCCACCCCGGCGTCGGCGCCGTGGCGGTGGCCGCCGTCACCGTCGCGGACCGCACCACCCTGGTCGCGTACGTCGTGCCGCGACCGCACGCCGACCCAGGGACCCTGGCCGCCGACGTTCTCGCCCACCTGCGGACCCGGGTCCCCGGCCACCTCGTCCCCGGCCGGATCACCGTCGTCCCCGAGCTCGCCCACACCGCGAGCGGAAAAGTCGACCGGGCGGGGTCGCACCGGCGACACGCGACAACGGCCCGCGCCCGGGCCAAGGAGACCAACGATGAGCGTTGACGGTGTCACCGACATCTTCCGTCGGGTGCTGGAGACCGCGGAGGTCGCACCCGGCTCCGACTTCTTCGCGCTGGGCGGTGACTCGCTGCTCGCCACCCGGGTGCTGAGCGCCGTCGCCCGCGAGTACGGGCCTGAGCTGTCCTTCGAGGACTTCCTGCTCGCGCCGACGCCGGAGGCGCTGGCCGCGAGGATCGGGTGCTCGGCGTCATGAGGGCGGCCGTGGTGGGTGCCGGGCTGGCCGGGCTCACGGCAGCGACCGGGCTTGCGGCGCAGGGCGCCGAGGTCACGGTGTTCGAAGCCCGGGACCGGGTCGGCGGCCGGACCAGGGGCATCGAGGTCGCACCCGGCAGCTGGGTGGACGCCGGTGCGGCGTACCTGGGCGACCGGCACACCGAAGTGCACTCACTGGTCGCCGAGTTGGGGCTGAAGACCACCCCGGCCACGACGGCCGGGGCCAGCCGGTTCACGCTCGGCGGAGCGGGCGGCCGGACCAGGCCCGGACGCTTCCCGCCGCTGGACGCCGTCGCGCTGGGCCGGATGTTCGACCTGCTGGACGAGCTGACCGCCGCCGTCCGCCCCGAGGCCCCCTGGCTCACCCCCGACGCCGCCGCGCTGGACGCCGTCACCGCCGGGCAGTGGGCCGACCGGCACCTCACCCACCCGGACGCGCGGCTGTTCTTCCCGCTCTTCCTGGGCGAGATGATGGCTGCCGACCCCGCCGACGTGTCCGTCCTGCACATGGCCTTCTACCTGCGCTCGGGCGGCGGCCTCCGCTATCTCAACGCGTTCGAGGGCGGCGCGCAGCAGGACCGGATCGCCGGTGGCGCGCACCAGCTCTGCGAGCGGCTGGCCGCCGAACTGGGCGACCGGGTAAGGCTCTCGTCCCCGGTGCGGGCGATCCACCAGGACGAGGCCGGGGTCACCGTGCGGACGGCGGACGGCAGTGTCCGGGTCGACGCCGTGGTGGTCGCGGTGCCGCCGGCGCTCGCGGACGCCGTCGATCACCGGCCCTCTCCGTCGCACCGCCGGGCCGGTGAACGGACGGCGCGCGGCTGCGCGGTCAAGGTGCACCTGGTCTATCCGGCACCGCTCTGGCGTGCCGAGGGCCTGTCGGGGTGGTCGGTCAACTCCGAAGGGCCGCTGCTCTCCACGGTGGACGACTCGCCCGACGCGGGCGGGGTCGGCGTGCTCACCGGGTTCGTCACCGGCGGCGAGGCGCACCGGTTCGCCGCCCGCCCCGCTGCCGAGCAGCGTGCACTCGCCGTCGCCCAGGCCGGGCGGCTCTTCCCGCACCTGCCCGAGCCGATCGGCTTCCACGTCACGGACTGGGTCAACGAGGAGTACAGCAAGGGCTGTTACGCGGCGCTCCTCGGGCCCGGCGAGTGGCTGCGGCACGGACCCCGGCTGACCACCCCGCACCGGCGGGTGCACTGGGCCGGCACCGAGACCAGCACCGAGTACTTCGGGCTGATGGAGGGTGCGATCCGCTCGGGCCGCCGGGCCGTCGCGGAACTCCTCGCCACCTACTGAGCCGGGCTCACACCTTCCCCGGGCGCGCACCCGCCACAGCCGTACACCCGCAACAGCCGTACACCGGCAACAGCCGTACACCCGCAACAGCCGTACACCGGCGTTCCAGAGCCACCGATCCAGCCGTACCGATCCAGTCGGGAGACCCCCCATGAGTGACAGCACGCCCGGCGGGAGAACCCCGCTCGCGCCGCTCGCCGTCCGACAGCAGCTGATGACCGAACCCGACCTGGGTGCCGGCAACTTCCTCGACCACGCCATCGCGCTGAACCCGGGCCGCGCGGTGCCGTACCTGTACAGCCACCACCGCGACCACCGGGGTGCGGTGCTGCTGCGCGGTCACAGCCTGCTCGACCTGGCCGAACTGCGCGACAGGTACGCCAAGTGGTACCGGGCGCACGGTGTGCGCCCGGGCGAGCCGGTGGCCGTCGTGGTCCGCGAGGGGCTGGAACCGCTGCTGCACTTCCTGGCGCTGACCGCGCTCGGGGCGATCCCGGCGATGGTCAACGACGCGATGCGCACCGACACCATGGCCCGCTACCTGGACCACGTCGGGGTGGTCGGCATCGTCGCCGACGATCCCGTCCGGTTGGCCGCCGGCTACCGGGCCGACCCCGCGCTCCGCCCGCGCTTCATCGCGTCGGCCGCCGAGGTACAGGCGTACGACGCCGGTCCGGACGCGCTGCCGGAGGGGTACCCGTACCGGCACGCCCCCGAGGACCTGGTGGCTCTGATCCACTCCTCGGGGACGACCGGCACGCCCAAGGCGACCATGCTGGCGCACCGGCAGTTCTGGGACGGCAAGCAGCCGAGGATGGTCCGCTTCCCGGCGGAGCCGTACGACCGGCTGATGTCGCTGATGCCGCACACCCACGCGGGCGGGTTGAGCTACTTCCTGACCGCGACGCTGTTGGGCCTGCCGACCGTGGTGATGGGCGACTGGCGGCGCGCCGTGGTGGAGCCGGTGATGGAGGTCTTCCAGCCGACCATGGTGGCGTCCTTCCCGCGCACGCTGGTCGAGTTGGCGACCGGGGAGCTGCCGGTGACGGGGGCCGCGAAGGTGCACTCCTGGTTCAACACCGGCGACTCGGCGCACTACGGGCACATCAGGCGGCTGGTCCGGCTCGGTGAGCGGCCGGCCGGTCTGATCAGGCCCTGGCTGCTGCCGAAGCAGGCCGCCGGACAACCAGCCCTGCTGGGTTCGCAGTTCATCGACGGCCTGGGCTCCTCGGAGATGGGGATGGCGCTGTTCGGCCAGGTCACCACGCCGGAGAGCGAGCGCAACGACCGGTGCGTGGGCAAGCCGCTGGAGGTGGTGACCAAGGCCGCCGTGCTGGACGTGAACGGCGTGGAGCTGCCCGACGGCACGGTCGGCCTGCTGGGCGTCAAGTCCCCCTCCCGTACGCCCGGTTACTGGCAGGACCCGGAGCTGACCAGCTCCTTCGAACTGGCCGGTTACTGGCTCACCGGTGATATGGCCCGCCGGGACGCCCAGGGCAGCTTCTACCACCTCGACCGGACGGCCGACGTGATCGACACCGTGGCCGGGCCCGCCTACAGCCTGCCGATCGAGGAGGTGCTGCTCGCCGACTGCGCGGAGCTGGTGCAGGACTGCTCGGTGGTCGGCATCCCCGGCCCGGCCGGGGAGGGCCAGTGCCCGATCGCGGTGGTCCGGTTGCAGGCGGCCGCCCGGGGCCGGGCGGCGGAGGACGTCCGGGCGGCGGCCAACAAGGCACTGGCCGCCGCCGGCCTGGCCCAGCTCGCGGCGGTGAGCATCGCCGTCGAGCCGGAGGACCTCCCGCTCGGGCCGACCGGCAAGGTGCTGAAGCGGGAGCTGCGGGCCAGGTTCGCGACCCTGTTCACGGACAGCCCGGACCGATGACCGGGGACACCGAAGGGCAGCCGTACGTGTACGCCCGGACGGCTCTGGTCGAGCCGGACTGGCGGCGGCTGCCCGGCTGGCGGGACGTCACGGTGGCCCAGTGGCGCGACCCGCAGTGGCAGCGGGCGCACTCGGTGAAGAACGCCCGGCAGTTGAGGGTCGTGCTCGGGGACCGGCTGAGCGAGCACTTCTACGCCGAACTGGCCGCCGACCGCGTGCAGTTCGCCGGCATGTCGATGCTCGTCCCGCCGCAGATGCTGAACACCGTCGCCCCCGGTGCACCGGACGCCCCGGGGGCCTTCACCGAGGCGTTCCTCGCGGACCCGGTCCGGCGCTACCTGCTGCCGGTGCGGTCCGACCGCGATCCGCACTGGCCGAGCCACCCCCGGGCCGCGCGGGACTCGCTGCACGAGACCGAGATGTGGGTGGTGGAGGGCCTCACCCGGCGCTATCCGACCAAGGTGCTGGCCGAGCTGGTCGCCACCTGCCCGCAGTACTGCGGTCACTGCACCCGGATGGACCTGGTGGGCAACTCCACCCCGCAGGTCGCCAAGGCCCGGCTCACACTCCGCCCGCGCGAGCGGCAGGAGCAGATCCTCGACTACCTCAAACGCACGCCGGGCGTCCGGGACGTGGTGGTCTCCGGCGGCGACCTCGCCAACGTGCCCTGGCCGCAGTTGGAGTCGTTCCTGCTCCGGCTGCTGGAACTGCCTTCGGTGCGGGACATCCGGCTCGCCACCAAGGCGCTGGTCGGGCTGCCGCAGCACTGGCTGCAACCCGCGGTCCGGGCCGGGATGGCCCGGGTGGCGGGTGTCGCCTCCCGGCGGGCGGTGAACCTCTCGGTGCACACCCACGCCAACCACGTGCAGTCGGTGACGCCGCTGGTCGCGGAGGCGGCCCGGGCGATGCTGGACGTCGGGGTCCGGGACGTCCGCAACCAGGGCGTCCTGATGCGCGGGGTGAACGCGAGCGCCGCCGACCTGCTGGACCTCTGCTTCGCCCTCCAGGGGGAGGCCAACATCCTGCCGTACTACTTCTACCTGTGCGACATGATCCCCAACGCCGAGCACTGGCGGATCCCCGTCCACGAGGCCCAGCGGCTCCAGGAGGCGGTGATGGGGCAGCTGCCCGGGTACGCGACGCCGCGGATCGTCTGCGACGTGCCGTACGTCGGCAAGCGCTGGGTGCACCAGGCGGTCGACTACGACCGCGAACTCGGCATCTCCTACTGGACGAAGAACTCCCCGGTCGGCCCGGAGCTCGACGGCCCGGCCCGGGCGGCCGGGCTCGGCCGCCGCTACCCGTTCTACGACCCGATCCCCACCCTGCCGGAATCCGGCCGCGAGTGGTGGGAGCGGCACCGCTGACGGCACGGCGCCCAGGTACCCGCCCAGGAGCGGCCCACCCCGACAGGGGCGCGGGGACCTGCGCGCATCCGGGAGTGACGCTGCCGCGCCGACCGCCTCGCGCAGGTCCCCGGGCCCCTGGAGCAGTGTTCCCGGCGGAGCCCGTCGGCGGAGCCTCAGAAGTTCTTCGCTCCGGCCGTGATGGCCTCGCGGATGCGGAAGTACGTGCCGCAGCGGCAGATGTTGCGGATCTCGTCGAAGTCGGCGTCGCCGATCTCGTGGCCGGCGGCGCGGGCCTGGTGGACCTTGGCGACGGCGGCCATGATCTGGCCGGGCTGGCAGTAGCCGCACTGGGCGACGTCGTACGCCAGCCAGGCCTCCTGCATCGGGTGCAGGTCCTTGCCGACGGTGGCGGGCAGCCCCTCGATGGTGGTGACCTGGTCGGTGGGCTGGAGGGCGCCGACCGGGACCGAGCAGGGGTTGAACGCCTTGCCGTTGAGGTGGCTGGTGCAGGCCTGGCAGACGCCCAGCCCGCAGCCGTACTTGGGGCCGGTGACGCCGAGGACGTCGCGCAGCACCCACAGCAGCCGGACGTCGTCCTCGACGTCCACCGAGACCGGCGAGCCGTTGAGAATGAAGGTGTGGTGGGGCACGGTTCGGCTCCTGAGGGGTTCTAGTAGGCGCGGGTCAGGCCGTCGACGGGGGACTGCGGGACGGGCGGGGTGGTCGGCAGCGGGTCGAAGGCCAGCGGGGCCGCGTGGTTGATCGGGAAGTCGGTCGGCATTGTCCCGGTGGCCCGGCCGTAGGCGCAGGCCACCGCGGCCATCGCCGCGCCGACCGCCAGCTCTCCGGCGCCGCCGGGGGTGTCGCCGGTGGCCGGCAGCACCACGATCTGCACGTCCGGCGGGGTGTTCCACTGCCGGGTGTAGAAGTAGTTGTCCCAACTGCCTTCCTGGAAGACACCGTTGGCCAGGTGCAGGCCGGAGGTGAGGGCCAGCGCGATGCCGTCCGTGATGCCGCCCAGCATCTGTGCCTGGAGCCCGAGCGGGTTGACCACGAGGCCGGCGTCCACGGCGCAGACGACCTTGGTGACGCGCGGGCCGGTCCAGGCGTCGGGGATCCGCCGTCCGGTGGCCGCCGGGGTGCAGTCGATCTCGACGAGGACGGCGACCATGCTGTGGTACTCGGGGTGCAGGGCGATCCCCTGGGCGGTGCCGGCGGGCATCGGCCGCCCCCAGGAGCCGAGTTCGGCCACCTTGTCGAGGACCGCCCGCGCGCGCGGGTCCTTGAGGGACTGGCTGCGGAACCGGTACGGGTCCTGCCCCAGCGCGGCGGCCAGCTGGTCGACCACCAGCTCCTGCGCGCAGCGGACGTTGGGGGAGTAGATGCCGCGCATGCTGCCGGTGTTGAAGCCCTTGTCCACCTCGCTGAGCAGCTGGCTGGTGAGGCCGAAGTTGTACGGCGTCTGCTGCGTCAGCTCGAAGATCGTCTCGGAGAACCCGATGTCGCCGACCGGCAGTTTGGCGACCAGGGCGGTGATCACCTCGCCCAGGCCGTGGCTGAAGTCGGTGGCCACCGAGGCGTGCCGCTGCTCGAAGCTGAGCACCTGGCCCAGCGCGTGGGTCGCCCGCACCCGGGAGACGGACATCGGGTGGGTGCGGCCCTGGCGGAACTCGTCGGTGCGGTGCCACATCAGCTTGACCGGCTTGCCCATCAGCTGCGAGATCTCGGCGGCCTCCAGGGCCGCGTCGAAGAACAGCTTGCGGCCGAACGAGCCGCCGCCCTGGGTGACATGGACGGTGACGGCGCCGGGGAGCAGGCCCAGCTTGGCGGCGATCGCGCCCTGGGCGGCGATCGGCGTCTTCAGCGAGGCCCAGATCTCGGCCCGGCCGGGGCGGACGTCGGCGATGGCGCAGTTGGGCTCCAGCGCGCTGTTGCTGGCGAACGCGAAGGTGAAGGTGGAGTCGACGGTGTGCGCGAGCAGGTTCACCGGCGGGACGGCGAAGGGCAGTCCGGCCGCCTTCAGCTCCGCCAGCACGGTGGCGTCGGAGGAGCCGTCCTCGGTGCCCGGGCCCCAGGTCACCTGGAGCGCCCGGACGGCGTCGATGCACTGCCCGAAGGTGGCGGCGCGGACGGCGACGCCGGTGGAGACGGTGGCGATGTCGGTGACGCCGGGCATCGCCCGGACGGCCGCCAGGTTCTGGACGGACAGCGGCGTGCCGTTGATCGTCGGCGGCCGGCAGACCATGGTCGGCAGCGCGCCGGGTACCGAGAGGTCCATCGCGAACTGCTTGCGGCCGGTCACGATGTCCAGTGCGTCGACGCGCGGCTGCGCCGTCCCGATCACCTTGAAGTCGGCCGGCTGCTTCAGGGCCACGCCGACCTGGATCGTGGTCGTGCTGGCGGCGGCGGCCGCCAGCTCGCCGTAGCCGGCCCGCCGCCCGTCGGGTGTGCTGACCACCCCGGCGGCCGTGGTCAGCGTCGAGGCGGGGACGCCGAAGCGGGCGGCCGCCGCGGCCAGCAGGCGCTCGCGGGCGATGGCGGCGGCCACCCGGACCGGCGTGTAGGTGGAGACGGTGGTGCTGGACGCCCCGGTGAACTGGTTGAACAGCAGCTCCGGCCGGGCGTCGGCGAGGGTGACCCTGACCTGGGAGACCGGCAGGTCCAGCTCCTCGGCGATCAGCATCGCGGTGGAGGTGGTGATGCCCTGGCCCACCTCGGCGCGCGGCAGGGCGAAGGCCGCGGTGCCGTCGGCGTTCAGCTGCACGCTGATCAGACCCGAGGTGGGCAGTGTCGCGTCGGTGAGCAGGTCGGTCAGGTCGTACAGGTCGGCCGGCTCCGGCAGGGACGGGACGGCCGCGGCGGCCGGTGTCGGGGCGAGCACGGCCTCCCCGAGCTGCGCGGCCACCAGCAGCGTCGGAGCCGCCACCACGTACCCCAGGAAGCGCCGGCGTCCGAGCCCGGCGTCGGCGCGCCGGGGTGCGGCACCCTGGTCTTCCATCAACTCTCCTCCTGGAGCGGCAGGCGCGAATCGGCAGCGCCGGGCGTGATCACGCCAAGAGTAAGGGGAGGCCGGGACGGCTCCGCCGCCGGGTCCGCTCAGAGCTCCCGGGGCTCCGGCGGCCGGCCCGAGAGCATGACGCTGTGGCCGCGGAACTCCGCGACGATCGGCCCCTCCGGCCTACGGACCGTCACGTCGTAGATCCCGTACCGGCCGTACCTGGTCCTCTCGGCCGCCTCGGCGATCAACTCGTCGTCCACCGCGCAGGGTTGCAGGAAGGTCACCTGGGCGCTCTGGGCCACCGTGGCCGGTCCGTGGGTGTTGCAGGCGTACGCGAACGCCGCGTCGGCCAGCAGGAACAGGTAGCCGCCGTGGGCCGTCCCGTGCCCGTTCACCATCGTCGCGGCCACCCGCATGCTGACGGTGGCCCGGCCGGGTGCGACCTCGTCGAGGGCGATGCCGAGGCTCTGGCAGGTCAGGTCGCGGGCGTACATGTCCCGGGCGCGGGCGACGCAGGGGTCGGGGGTCATCGGGCTACTGCTTTCCGGTGGTGAGCGGGGCGGGTGAGAAGCCTCCGTGCAACAGGAGGGCGGGTGCGCCGGTGCCGTCGGCGGGGACGGTCCACAGGTCGGAGCCGGTGCGCTGGGCGGCGGGCAGCGCGTAGGCGACGGTGGAGTCGTCGAGCCAGGCCGCCTGGTCGTCCACGCTGCGGGTCTCGGCGAGCAGCGTCTCCCGGTTGTCGGCCAGGTCGAGGACGGCCAGCCGCCAGGGGTTGGTGGTGCTGCCCGAGACCCGCTTCTTGAAGGCGATCCGGGTGCCGTCGGGCGAGAGCGAGGGGCACTCCACGTTCTCCCGCAGGACCGTCAGCCGGTGCTGGGCGAGGTCGCCCCGGACCAGGTAGGTCTTCCCGGTGCTGATCGGGGACATGGTGGCGTAGAACGTGTTGTCGTCCGAGGCGAAGGTGACGCCCCAGAAGTTGCGGTCCACCGGCCGGTACGGCTTGCCGTCCTTCAGGACGTCGAAGTCCTCCAGCGTCGGGGTCAGGGCGCCGGTGCGGACGTCCAGGATCGAGGTGCGGGTGGAGAAGGTGTTGGCGGCGTACGAGTCGCCGGAGGTGAAGACCGTCCAGGAGGCCATCCGGCCGTCCGCCGAGATCCGGGCACGGTTGGGGGCCCCGGCGCCGAGGTCGATCTCGCGCAGCTGCCCCAGCGTGGAGTCGAGGATCCGCACGTGGTGGCTCGGGATGGCGCCGTACTCGGTACTCAGGCAGACCACGGTGCCGGCCGCCGCGTAGACCCGCTCGCAGGAGGTCCGGCCCACCGTGCGCGGGCCGGCCGGGTCGGAGCGCCGGACGGTGGCCAGGAAGCCGTAGCCCGGGCCGGGTTCGGTGTCCCGGAACAGGATCTCGCCGGTGGCGCCGGTGAGGTCGAGGTCCTGCGCGGCGGGCGCGGCGCCCGGCCCCTGGTGGGTCAGCACGTCCTGCCGGTGGGCGGCGTGCACGCCGTAGCCGATGCCGAGGGCGGCGAGCAGCACGAAGGCCGCGGCGAAGGCGGTCAGGCGGCCCCGGGTGATCAGCGGGGTCTCCGGTGTGTCGGTCACGCGCTTCCTCTCTTCGTCAGCACGGCGGCGACCGTCAGACAGGCCAGCAGCCCCGTCCCGAACGCCGCCAGCGTCCAGTGCGGCCCCTGGAGCCGGTACGCGAGGCCGAAGAGCAGCGAGGACGCGAACATCCCCAGCGCCTGGAGGCTCTGCATCACCGCGAAGCCGGAGGTGCGGGCGTGGTCGGGCAGCAGCCGGGCCGCGTGGGCCATCAGCGGGGCGTCGGTCGCCGCGTAGAAGGTGCCGTGCAGGCCGAGCACCAGGACGAGGGCCAGTGGCCCGCTGTGCGAGCCCGCGAGCAGGGCCAGCACCAGCAGGAAGCACAGGTGCCCGCCGAGGTAGAGCCGCCAGGGCCCGACCCGGTCGGCCAGCGCCCCGAGCGGCAGCGACAGCAGCAGGTACGGCGCGGCGGTGCCGAGCGCCAGCAGCGGGAACCAGCGGGCCGCCAGGTCGTCCTGCCGCTGGAGCGTCAGGTAGACGAAAGCGTCGCTGATGGTCGCGGTCTCCAGCAGGGTGACGAACAGGCAGGTCCGGCGGAAGGCGGCGTCGCGCAGCAGGCCGAGGCCGGCGCCCAGGGTGACGGCCGGGCGGCCGGGCGCGGCGGGCTCCCGGCGGTCGCGGACGAAGAGCAGCAGCACCAGCACGCCCAGGACGGCCACGCAGAAGCTCGCCACGAAGACCGCGTCGTAGGCGGTGGCGACCACCGACAGCAGGGCGAAGGCGGCCAGCGGCCCGCAGAAGGCGCCGGCGGTGTCCATCATCCGGTGCACCCCGAAGGCCCGGCCCTGGGTCTCGGGGGTGCTGGAGAGCGATATCAGCGCGTCGCGCGGCGCCGTCCGCAGGCCCTTGCCGCTGCGGTCGACGGCCAGCACGGTGCTGAGTCCGGCCAGCGAGGCACCGGCGGCGGGCAGGCCGAGCTTGCACAGCGCGGACAGCGCGTACCCGGCGACGGCGACGGGCTTGCGGGCCCGGAAGCGGTCGGCGAGGTGGGCGCCGGCCAGTCGCAGGAAGACCGAGGCGCCGTTGAACAGGCCGTCCAGGAAGCCGGTCTGGAGCATGCTGAGCCCGAGGACCGAGGTGTAGTACAGCGGCAGCACCGAGGAGACCATCTCGGAGGAGATGTCGGTCAGCAGGCTGACCAGGCCCAGCATCACCACGTTCGCGGCCACCCGGCGGGTGGCGCCGGAGGCCCGGCCCAGTGGTGTGCTCCGGCTGGAGGAGAGGTACACGGTCAGGCCAGGTTCTCGGCGGTCGGGCGGGTGCGCAGCCGGGACGGGCTCAGCAGCGCGGCTGCGGCCCGGCGGCTGCGGCGGTGGCCGAGCAGCCCGCGCGAGAGCTCGCGCAGCAGGGTGGCGGCCCAGAACAGCGCGGCGGCGGGCAGCCCGTGACGGCGGCGGTACAGGCGCACCTTGTTGAGGGTGAGCAGCGTCCACAGCCGGGGGGAGACCTCCGAGTCGCCCTCCAGGTGGACGGCTTCGGCCTCGGGGGCGAGCCGGGTGCTGAAGCCCAGGTCGCGGGCGCGCAGCGCGTACTCGGTCTCCTCGGAGTAGAGGAAGAACGACTCGTCCCAGGGCCCGCAGGCCCGTACGCACGCCCAGGAGACCAGCATCGCGGCGCCGGTGGCCCAGTCGGCGGTGCCGGCGGTGCGGTAGGCGTCCTCGGCCGTCACGATCTCGCCGAGCCTCGGGTAACGCCCGGCCCGCCGGTTGCCGAGCAGCGCCTCGCCGAAGGCGCGCAGCACGGCGGGCTCGCGGCGCAGCGAGTGCGTCAGTTCGCCGCCCTCGCCGGTCAGCCGGGGCACCACGATGCCGGTGCCCGGCTCGTCCAGCCGCGCGAGCATGGCGGCGACGCAGCCCGGGGCCAGCCGGATGTCGGGGTTGAGGATCAGGACGGCGGTGCACGGCTCCAGCCGGGCCAGCGCGGCGTTGATCGCGGCGGCGTAGCCCGCGTTGTAGCCGGTCTGCACCGTCGTGGCGGCCGGGACGGTCTCCTGAAGGACCGTCAGTGTCCGGTCCGACGAGGCGTTGTCGGCCACCGTCAGGTGCCAGTCCACGCCCTTCAGTCCGTCCTCCAGGGAGGCCAGCAGTCCGGGCAGTACCTCCGCACTGTTCCAGGTGACCACAATCACTGCGACTGTCGCAGACCCCATCGAAACCCCTCGGTGCGCCCGCACCGGCCCGTCGCTACCGGCCGGTCGTGGGTGGTGCGGGGCCAAGTATGCGACGGCGGAGGCACTCTGGTCAGGAGATTCGCCGATCGGGCCGCCGGCCTCGGGCCGACGGCGTGCGCCCGGCGTGCGGCGGGGCCCCGGCCGGGCGCATGTTGAATCCTCCGGTCCGCTCTCCACCGGACACCCACATAGTTGTAGAGATTGTTTGTGGTTTGTCCGCCCCGAGCCCGGTCGGGCCGCTACCTTGCTTCCTGGGGATCGCGTGGGGTGCGATGCGGGCAAGTCGGGGCTCTGGTGGGGGATATCGGAGCCTGACGCTCGCTGTTCACGTATGGACAACAATCGTCGGGCGCACCGGCTGGGGGGCAGCATGGCCGTCGAATCGGCCGCATATCCGGACAAAATGCGTAATGTCGTCACACCGCGCGAACTGCGCAGGAAGTGGCAGCATGACCATCTACTCAAACTGATCGTGGCGGACGTGATGTCTGCGGCCACCGCCTCGTTCGTCGTCTACCTGTGCCACGGTCGGTCGGAGGTCTTCACCCTCCTGCCGCTGCTGTGGCCGGCCGCACTGCTCGTCGTACGGGCTTACGGCAAGCGGCAGTTAGGTTACGGATCGGAGGACCACCGGCGCATAGCCCGGGCCGCCCTGGCCCTCGGCGCGCTGGCCGTCCTCGGCTCCGAGCTGGTGCTCGGGCAGGACCGGCTGGTCCACGACGCCGTACTCGGCCTGGCCGGCGCGGCCGCGCTGACCTCGGCGCTGCGCGCCGCCCTGCGGGGCCGGCTGGGGGCCGCCGACGAACCCCGCCGGGTGCTCGTGGTCGGCCATCCGGACGCGGTCGACACCTTCGCCGCCTCACTGGCCGGCCGGGCCGCGCGCGGACTGCGCCTGGTCGGGGCCTGCTACACCGCCCGGCCGACGCTGGGCCCGGCGGCCGATCCGAAACTGCCGGTCTTCGGCGGCCCGGACAACATCCTGTCCGCCGTCCGCCGCACCGGCGCCGAGCTGGCGGTGGTGCTGCCGGACCCGGCGCTGGACGAGCTGGCGATGCGCCGGCTCGGCTGGGCGCTGCACGGCGAGGGCGTCGAGCTGCTGCTCGGCCCGATGCTCGGCGACGTGGCGGCCTCCCGGCTGACCGTCCGGACCGTCGGCGGCGTGCCGATGGTCCACGTCCGGGCACCGGCCCGCTCCGGCGCGGCCCGGCTGCCCAAGGAGATCCTGGACCGGCTGCTGGCCGCCCTGGGGCTGCTCCTGCTCACCCCGCTGCTGCTGGTGCTGGCCGTCCTGGTCCGGTTCAGCAGCCCCGGGCCGGCGTTCTTCCAGCAGCGCCGGGTCGGTCTCGACGGCGAACCGTTCACCATGTTCAAGTTCCGCACCATGCTGCACAACGCCGAGTCCCTCCGGACGGAGCTGGCGGAGCTGAACCTGAACACCGAGGGCCCGCTGTTCAAGGTCCGCAAGGACCCCAGGACCACCGCGCTCGGGCGGTTCCTGCGGCGCTACTCGCTGGACGAGCTGCCGCAGTTGATCAACGTGCTGGCCGGACACATGTCCCTGGTGGGCCCCAGACCGCCGCTGCCGGAGGAGACCCTCGACTACGACGAGGTGACCCGCCGGCGGCTGCTGGTGAAACCCGGTCTGACCGGGCTGTGGCAGGTCAGCGGCCGGTCCGACCTGCCCTGGCACGAAGCCGTCAGGCTCGACCTCTCCTACGTCGACAACTGGTCGCACTCCCTGGACGCGCTGATCCTGCTGCGCACCACCGGCGCGGTGGCCCGGGGCAAGGGCGCCTACTGACATGACCTCAGCACCACATGACGATCCGTCGGACCCACCGCCGGATCCACCGCACTCATCGGCATCTTCGAAGGGACCGCACACCGTGACAGGCGTAGGAACGACCCCCCTGGGGCTCGCCGTGGTCGGGGCCGGGTACTGGGGGCCGAACCTGGTCCGCAACTTCCAGGCCTCGTCCGAGTTCCAGCTGCGCTGGGTGTGCGACCTGGACATCACCCGCGCCGAGCGGGTGCTGGGCGAGTACTCGACGGTGACCGCCACCGACGACTACGCCGCCGTGCTCGCCGACCCGGAGGTGGCGGCCGTGGCCGTCGCCACCCCGGCGGGCACCCACCTGGAGGTCGCGCTGGCCGCGCTGCGGGCCGGCAAGCACGTGCTGGTGGAGAAGCCGCTCGCGGCGACCGGCGCCGAGGGGCGGGTGCTGGTCGAGGAGGCCGAGCGGCGCGGCCTGGTGCTGATGTGCGACCACACCTACTGCTACACCCCGGCCGTCACCCGGATCCGCGAGCTGGTCCGGGCCGGGGAGCTCGGCGACATCCAGTACGTGGACTCGGTGCGGATCAACCTCGGGCTGGTCCAGCGGGACGTGGACGTGCTCTGGGACCTCGCGCCGCACGACCTGTCCATCCTGGACTTCGTGCTGCCCGAGGCCGACCGGCCGGTCGCGGTGGCCGCGCAGGGGGCCGACCCGATCGGGGTCGGCCGGTCCTGCGTGGCGTACCTGACCCTGCAGCTCGCCTCCGGCGCCATCGCGCACGCGCACGTCAACTGGCTCTCCCCGACCAAGGTGCGCACCACCATGGTCGGCGGCTCCAAGCGCACCGTGATCTGGGACGACCTCAACCCGCAGCAGCGGATCTCGCTCTTCGACCGGGGTGTGGACCTCACCGCGCCCGAGGACCTGGACGCCGGCACCCGCCGCGACCTCCAGGTCAGCTACCGGTCCGGCGAGATGGTGGCCCCGGCGCTGGGCGAGAAGGAGGCGCTGCGCGGGGTGGTCGAGGAGTTCGCGGCCTCGATCCGGGAGGGCCGGGCGCCGCTCACGGACGGCCGGGCCGGCCTGCGGGTGCTCGACATCCTGGAGGCGGCCACCCTCAGCCTGGCCCGGGGCGGCGCCCTGGTGCCGCTGGCGGAGCCCTCGTGAGGTATCCGGTCGCACCCGGGTCCCGGCGCAGGGCCCGCCAGGACCTGGTGATCGTCGGCGCGGGCGGCTTCGGGCGGGAGACCGCCGAGGCCGTCCGCGCGGCCGGCGCGCGCTGGCGGCTGCTCGGCTTCCTGGACGACAACCCGGCGCTGCACGGCACGCAGGTGGACGGCGTGCCGGTCCTCGGGCCGGCCGACGCGGTGCACGACCTGCCGCGCGCCCAGGTGGTGCTCTGCACCGTCAACCCGCGCGTCTACACCAGCCGTTCGGACCTCGCGGACCGGCTCCGGCTGCCCGACGACCGGTACGCCACCGTGGTCCACCCCAGCGCGCAGGTCGCCCGGCGCGCGGAGGTGGGCCACGGCTCCGTGCTGCTCGCCCAGGCGGTCGTCACCGCCAGGGCCGAGATCGGCGCGCACGTCGCGGTGATGCCGCAGACCGTGCTCACCCACGACACCGAGGTGGCCGAACTGGTCACCCTCGCCAGCGGGGTACGGCTCGGCGGCGGCGTCCGGCTGGCCCGGGGCTGCTACCTCGGGGCGGGTGCGCTGGTACGCGAGTTCACCAAGGTCGGCGAGTGGTCGCTGGTCGGGATGGGCTCGGTGGTGCTGCACGACGTTCCGCCGCAGGAGGTGTGGGCCGGCGCGCCGGCCCGGTTCCTCCGCGCGGCGGCGGGGACGGCGGCGCGGGCCGGTTCGGCCGCGGCGCCGTCCTGAAGTTCCTTGGCACAGCATCGGGAGTAGAACGAACATGAACATCGGCAACACCATGGGGCGGTCCCCCACCGGAAGTCTCGTCCGACGACATCTCCAAGGATCCGGCGGCCTCGTCCGGTTCCTGCTGGCCATCGCGCTGCTGTTGGCGGTCACCGGTCTCACCGCGCCGACCGCCCACGCCGCCGACCCCTGCGCCACCCCGGTCGTCAACAAGGTGGCGTGCGAGAACTCCAAGCCGGGAAGCCCGGTCTCCGACTGGTACTCCCCGAACGCCTGGGGCCAGATCCAGGGCTTCACCGCCCACGAGAGCTACAAGCCGGGCGACACCGTCGAGTTCAAGGTGCAGTCGCCCGTCCCGTACCAGATCGAGATCTACCGCCTCGGCTGGTACCAGGGCAACCGGGCCCGCAAGATGCCGGCCTCGCCCACCGCGACCTACCCGGCGAAGACCCAGCCCAACTGCCTCTCGGACGCCAGCACCGGTCTGGTGGACTGCGGCAACTGGACCACCACCGTCACCTGGACGGTGCCCAGCGACGCCGTCTCCGGCCTCTACCTCGCCAACATCGAGCAGACCGACGGCAACGGCCTGATGCCGTACCCGATCGTGATCCGCGACGAGTCCAGCCACTCCAGCGTCGTCGTGCAGACCTCGGACGAGACCTGGCAGGCCTACAACACCTGGGGCGGCCAGAACCTCTACGGCGGCTCCGGGCCCGCGCCCGACGGCCGCGCGTACAAGGTGAGTTACAACCGCCCGCTGGACATCGGCGCCGACAACGGCATCTACGGCTCCGAGTACGCCATGATCGGCTGGCTGGAGCGGAACGGGTACGACGTCAGCTACCTGTCCGGCATCGACGTCTCGACCAAGGGCGTGCTGCTCCAGAACCACAAGGTCTTCATGTCCAACGGGCATGACGAGTACTGGAACCAGGCCCAGCGCGACAACGTCACGGCGGCCAAGGCGGCCGGGGTCGACCTGGCGTTCTTCTCCGGCAACGAGATGTTCTGGCGGACCCGCTTCGAGCCGGCCATCGACAGCAGCGGCACCGCCAACCGCACCCTGGTCTGCTACAAGGAGACCAAGCTGCAGATCCCCGGCGTTGACGGCGTGCCCGACCCGAGCGGGCAGTGGACCGGCACCTGGATGGACCCGGTGGGGGCCGGACGCGGCGGCGGCAAACCGCAGAACGCCCTGACCGGCCAGCTGTTCCAGGTGAACGGCTACCGCAACGACGCGATGACCGTGCCCGCCGCCTACGGCAAACTGCGGATGTGGCGGAACACCTCGATCGCCACCCTGCCGGCCGGCCAGGTCGCGACCTTCCCGACCGGCACGCTCGGGTACGAGTGGGACTCGGACATCGACAACGGTTCGCGGCCCCCGGGCTCGATCGACCTGTCCTCGACCACCGTCTCGGTCACCGACGGCAACTACCTGCTGGACAACGGCAACACCTACGGCAACGGGGTCGCCACCCAGAGCCCGACCCTCTACCGCGACCCGGTCTCCAACGCCCTGGTGTTCGGCGCCGGCACCGTCCAGTGGTCCTGGGGCCTGGACACCCTGCACGTGGGCAACGCCACCACCGAGGACCCCCGGATGCAGCAGGCGACCGTCAACCTGCTGGCCGACATGGGCGTCCAGCCCACCACCCTGCAGTCCGGCCTGGTCCAGGCGAGCGCCTCGACCGAGACCACCGGCCCCACGGTCGTGGTGACCACACCGGCGCCGGGCATCACCGTGCCCGTGCTCAAGCCCGTCACCGTCTCCGGCACGGCGCTCGACCTCGGCGGCGGCCAGGTGGCCCGGGTCGAGGTCTCCGTCGACGGCGGCACCACCTGGAAGGGCGCCACCGGCACCACCTCCTGGACGTACACCTGGACGCCGATGACCCAGGGCGCGACGCAGGTCATGGTCAGGGGCGTGAACGACTCCGTCATCACCGGCACGGTCACCACCGTCCCGCTGACCGTCGGTCCGCAGCAGTGCCCGTGCACCATCTGGCCGACCTCCGCCGTCCCGGCGCACACCGACTCCGGCGACGCCGGCGCGATCGAGGTCGGCGCCAAGTTCCGTACCACGGTGAACGGTTCGATCACCGGCGTGCGGTTCTACAAGTCGGCGCTGAACACCGGCACGCACACCGGCAGCCTCTGGAGCTCCGACGGCACCCGGCTGGCCACCGGCACCTTCACGGGCGAGACCGCCTCCGGCTGGCAGCAGCTGGTGTTCGCCACGCCCGTCCCGGTCAAGGCGAACACCACCTACATCGCCTCCTACTACGCCCCGAACGGCCACTACTCCTACGACGACGGCTACTTCACCGGGAAGGGCGCCGGGATCGACCCGATCAAGGCGCTCAGCTCCGGAGCCGACGGCAACAACGCGCTCTACACCTACAACACCGGCGGCGGCTTCCCGACCAGCAGCTACCACGACTCGAACTACTGGGTCGACGCGGTGCTGGACACCTCGGGCGACACCACCACCCCGCCGGCCGTGACCGGGTCCACCCCGGCCGCCGGCGCCACCGGGGTCGCGATCACCGCGGCGCCGACGGTGACCTTCAACCACAGCATCGACACCGCCGCGCTCCAGTTCACCCTGACCGCGACGGGCGGCGCCGCCGTCCCGGCGACGGTCGGCTACGACAGCGCCACCGCCACCGCCACCCTGCGCCCCACCGGGCAGCTGGCACTGAACACCGGCTACACCGCCACGGTGAAGGCCAGCGACCCGTGGGGCAACCCGATGAGCGCGCCGCTGACCTGGTCGTTCACCACCAGCGCCACCCCGCCCACGGTCACCTGCCCGTGCTCGCTGTGGAACTCCGCCACGGCGCCGGCCTCGATCGACTCGGGTGACCCGACCGCCGTCGAACTGGGCACCCGCTTCAGCTCCGCGATCAACGGCTGGATCACCGGGGTCCGCTTCTACAAGTCCGTCGCCAACACCGGCACCCACACCGCGACGCTCTGGAGCAACACCGGTACCCAGCTCGCCACCGGCACCTTCAGCGGCGAGACGGCCTCCGGCTGGCAGCAGCTGACCTTCGCCACCCCGGTGGCGATCACCGCCAACACCAGCTACGTGGTGTCGTACTACGCCCCGAGCGGCCACTACTCGGCGACCGGCGGCTACTTCACCTCCGGCTACTCCTCCTACCCGATGCGGGCCCCGGCCGACGTCTCCGGCAGTGCCAACGGCATCTACCGGTACGGGTCGACCGGCTTCCCGACCAGCACCTTCACCTCGACCAACTACTGGGTGGACCCGGTCTTCACCAACGTGAAGCCCTCCAACGCCCCGGCCACCAACGGCTCGCTGCAGCTCCCGCTGCTCAGCTCCGTGCTGAACCCGGTCGGCGGCCTGCTCGGAGGACTCCTCGGCGGCCTGACCAGCGGCCTCACCAACGGTCTGAACGGCGGGCTGCAGGGCGGCCCGACCACCGCCACCCCGGGCGTCGAGCCCGGGGCGCTCACCCCCGCCCCCGCCCCCGTCCTGCACCAGCCCGCCGGCTGAGCCGGGACCGACCCGTCCGACCCGGTCCGCCCCCGTCCACCGACGGGGGCGGACCGCCCACAGCCCGCCGCCTCCCCCACCGAAAGGACGACACCGTAGTGAGCACCGTGAGCGTGGTGATCCCGTGCTACAAGTACGGGCACTATCTCGCCGACTGCGTCAGCAGCGTGCTGGACGAGCAGCCGGGCGTCGACGTCCGGGTCCTGATCATCGACGACTGCTCGCCCGACGACTCGGCCGAGGCCGCGCTGAAGCTGGCCGCCGGCGACCCCCGGATCGAGGTCCGGGTCCACGAGGTCAACAAGGGGCACATCGCCACCTACAACGAAGGCCTGCTGGGGTGGGCCGACGGCGACTACACCGTGCTGCTCTCGGCGGACGACCGCCTCACCCCCGGCGCGCTGACCAGGGCGGTCGCGCTGCTGGACGCCCACCCGGAGGTCGGCTTCGTCTACGGCCACCCGATCCACTTCCAGCACGGCTCACCGCTGCCCCCGGCCCGTACCGAGCTGCGCGGCACCACGGTGTTCCCCGGCAAGTGGTGGCTGGAACGCCGGTTCAAGGAGGCGCACGGCTGCATCACCTCCCCCGAGGTGGTCGTCCGGACCTCGCTCCAGCAGGAGGCCGGCGGCTACGACCCCGAACTCCCGCACGCCGGGGACATCGAGATGTGGATGCGGCTCGCCTCGCGTGCCGACGTCGGCTACCTGCGCGGCGTCGACCAGGCGTACTACCGCAAGCACGGCGGCAACATGTCCGCCACCGAGTTCGGCGGCCAGATGGACGACCTGCGCCAGTGCAAGGCCGCCTACGACGCCGTCGTCACCGGCTGCGCCGACCGGCTCCCGGACGCGGCCCGGCTCGCCGACACCGTCAACCGCAAGCTGGCCCGCTTCGCACTGCGGCGGGCCGTCCGCGCCTACGACCGGGGGCGCACCGCCGAGGTGCCCGAGGCCGAACTCGTCGCCTTCGCCGCCGAGTGCTGGCCCGCGTACCGCAGCCTGCCCGAGTACCACGGCCTCCAGCTGCGCCGGAAGGTCGGCGCCCGGGTGATGCCCTACCTGCAACCGCTGATCCTGACCGCCGTGGTGGCCAAGGTGCGGGAGCGGCTCTGGTGGCGCTCCTGGCGCCTGCGCGGCATCTGAGAGTTCTCGGCGGGTCGGACAGCTGAAGTTCGGAGAGGGAAACGTGTTCGGGAATCTGGTCAACCGTCATGACGCACTCAGGGTCGGCCGCAAACTGCGCCGGGGACAGCTGGACAGGCTGGTCTCCAAGGTGCGGGTGCGCGGCACCGAGCGGGTGGTGACCCACTGGTCCGCGGTGGACCCGTCGTTGCAGGAGTGGTGGGCCGTCCCGGCGGTGGTCCGCCGCTGGAACACCTTCGCCAGCGGTGACCCGGAGGTCGGCTTCCCGGAGCACGTCGCCCGGACCTGGCTGTCCGGCCGCACCGGCCTGCGCGCGCTCTCGCTCGGCTGCGGCACCGGCGGCAACGAGGTCATCTGGGCCGGCACCGGCGCCTTCGAGCAGATCACCGGGGTCGACATCTCCCCGGACCGGATCGAGTACGCGACCGGCCAGGCCAAGCAGCTGGGCTTGGACGACGTGCTGAGCTTCCGCACCGCCGACGTCAGCGAACTGCTGCGGGCCGGCGAGAAGTACGACATCGTGCTGGGCCTCCAGTCCCTGCACCACTTCGACCGCCTCGACGAGACGATGGACCTGATCGCCGGGCTGCTCAACCCCGGCGGGCTGCTGATCGTCGACGAGTTCGTCGGCCCGACCAAGTTCCAGTGGACGGACGGCCAGCTGCGCGCGGTGGACGCCCTGCTCGCCGAACTCCCCGAGGAGCGCCGCAGGCTGGCCGACGGCCGGCTGAAGCGCAGGGCGGTCCGCCCGAGCCTGCTGTCGATGCGGCTGGACGACCCCTCGGAGGCGGTCGACGCCGCCCGGCTGCTGCCCGCGCTGCGCGAGCGCTACCAGGTACTGGAGGAACGCCCTTACGGCGGGACGGTGCTGCACGTCGCCCTGTCCGGCATCGCGCAGAACTTCCGCGACGGCACCCCCGCCACGGCGGCCCTGGTGGAGCGCTGCTTCGCGGCGGAGGACGCTGTCCTGGCGGAGCTGGGGCACGACTTCGTCTTCATGGTCTGCGAACCCAGGTAAGAGGCTCCGCCCGTAGGCAACAGGTCAGCCACATCAGGGGCGCGAGGAACTGCGCGAGATCGGAAGGGTGCGGGCCTGTTGCCTTCCGATCTCGCGCACGCAGTTCATCCAGCAGAGCCTCGCGCCCCTGGATTCGTGCATGGTCGACCGGGCGGGGATCAGTCCGCCCAAGTGCTCCAGTAGCTTTCGGGGTTGACCAGGTACCGCACGGTCGGCACCGGCAGGTGGGCCACCGTGCGGCTGCGGCTGTACCGGAAGACCAGCTCCCAGTCCTCGCGCGGGACGACCTGCGGGGGCCGCCGCAGCCGGCTGAACCGCAGCGACCGGGTGCGCCGGGCGACCACCGCGTTGGTGTCGAGGAAGCCCTCCTCCGCCGCGTGCCGCCGGTCGAAGGGGACGGAGAGCACGTCCAGCTCGCTGCCGTCCGGCCGGATCCGCCGCAGCGCGGTGTAGACCGCGTCCGGGCCGCCGGGTGCCCGCAGGGCGGCCAGTGCCACCGCGAGGTGGTCCGGCTCCCACTCGTTGTCGTCGTCGAGGAAGGCCACGAACGTCGACGAGGTCAGCCGGATCCCCACGTTGCGCACCACCCCGGCCACCGCGGTGTTCCGCTCCAGGCTCACCGCGAACAGCCGTGGATCGTCCGGGAGTTCGGGCAGGCCGGCGCCGTCGTCCACCACGATCACCACCTGGTCGGTGACGGTCTGCGCCAGGGCCGCCGCCACCGCCCGCCGCAGGCCCTCGGGCCGGCGGAAGGTCGGGATCACCGTCGCCACCAGGGCGGTCGGACGCGGCCCGAGGGCGGCGGCCAGGCGGCGTACCTCGGCGTCCTCCCGGCGGCGCAGGCCGACAGCCGTCCAGCCCAGCACGGCCTTGTTCCGGGTCTCCATCAGCCGCAGGAAGCCGAAGGTGTCGCGCAGGGCCTGCTTGCCCCGCCGCAGGACCGCCGTCATCGGAGTTCGCCTTCCAACTGCGGGGCCGGTACCGGGACCGGCGCCGGATCGGTCTTCAGCAGCCGCCGCATCGGCAGCACCACCGGCACGTAGGTGGCCAGTGCCACCGCGCCCGCCACGAACATGCCCCAGCGGGTCCCGCCGCACCAGCGGAAGACCGCCAGGGACTCCGCCGCCATCACCAGCCCGCCGAGGAACGGCCGGGTACAGGCCCGCAGCACCACCCCGCCCCGGATGCCCGTCCGGCGCAGCCCCCAGACGAAGGCGGGCGCCGCCACCACCGCCGCGACCACCAGGTGGCCGGCGCCGACCCCGGCGATGCCCCAGAGGTGCGCGCCGAGCAGCAGCGCCGGGACGAGTGCGGCCAGCCACATGCCCTGCACGCCGATCAGCGAACTGCGCCGCCCCGCCGCCGCCAGGCAGTCGTACGCCAACTCGTAGGCGATCCGCAGCAGTCCGAGCAGGGCGAGGAAGCGCAGCACGTCGGCGGCGGGTGCCCACTTCGCGCCGTAGATGGTGTCGACGGCCGGAGCCGCGAGGGTGGCGAGCAGGACGCACGGCGGTACGGCCGCCGCCATCAGCAGGCCGAGCCCGCGCCCGAACGCGTCGGAGAGCGCCGCGGGGGAGTCCGCCACCCGGGAGAAGCCGGCGAAGGAGATCCGCCGGGCCGCCTCCGAGATGCTGCGGACGGGCCAACTGGAGACGTTGAACGCCAGTTGGTAGAAGCCGAGCGCGACCGGGCCGAGCAGCGCGCCCGTCACCACCGAGTCCACGTTCAGCATGGCGAGCACCAGCAGGCTGGCCCCGGCCAGCGGCAGTCCGAAGGCCACCAGGGCCCGCGCCTCGGCGCCCTTCCAGCCCGGCCGCAGCGCCCCGGGCACCGCGACGGCGCAGCCCGCCAGCCCGCACAGGTTGCCCGCCAGCGCCCCCCACGCGAAGCTCATCGCGCCAGCGCCGTGGTAGGCGAGGACGAGTGTGGTCACCGTGGTGACCAGGAAGTTGAGCAGGTCCAGCACCATCCGGGCGCCTTGCCGGAACTCCCGCGCGATGATCTGGTTGGGCACGCACGCGACGCCGTCGATGACGACCGACAGGCAGAGCACCCGCAGCATCGAGGTGGCGTCGGGGGAGCCGAGCAGCCGGGCGGTGACCGGGGCGGCGAAGTACAGCACCCCGTACAGCGTGGTGCTGGACAGCACCGAGAGGGTCAGCACGGTCGGCGCGAACTCCCGCACGTCCCGGTCCCAGCGGACGACCGCCAGGCTGACGCCCATCTCGTTCGCGGACAGCAGCACGCCGAGCGCGACCATGCCGGTCGCGTACAGCCCCCACTCGCGCGGCCCGAGCACCCCCCGGGCCAGCACCACGCCGGCCGCGAAGTTGCCGATACGGATCACCACGGTGTTGAGCAGGCTCAGCCGGGCGCCCGACCGTACCCTGTCGGCGAGCGTCACCGGCCGGCCCCCGTCGAGTCCCCTGCGGGGGAGGGGAAGCGGCAGCTCCCGAGGAAGCTGCCGCCCGCGCCCAGCAGGAGGAAGAACATGCCGGCGAACATCGGGAACCCCAGGGAGTCGAAGGTCGCGCTGGTGACCAGGGCGACGGCGGCGGCCGCGACGAAGCACTGCGCCAGCTCGCGCGAGGAGTCGTCCCGGCACAGGCGGCGCGCCGCGCCGCCGGTGTGCAGGCCGGTGAGGAAGACGAACAGCAGCGCCAGGATGCCGAACACGCCGAGTTCGGCGGCGGTCAGCAGGTACATGTTGTCGGTGAAGAAGTAGAGCTCGGGCAGGAAGGTGCCCATGCCGTGGCCGAACCACGGCGAACTCTGCATGTACTCCCAGATCTTGGCGTAGTCGCCGGTCCTGGCCTGGGTGCTGCTGTCGGTGTTGCTGAAGAACGAGCTGAACAGCCCGGTCAGGGTGGACAGCAGGCCCGGCACCGCGACGCCCATGCCCAGCACCCCGGCCCCGACGGCGCCCAGTACGTAGCCCCGGCGCCGTGCCGACCAGGCGGGCAGCAGGGTGAACAGCGCGACCGCCACGCCGATGATCCCGGTCCGCGAGATCGACAGCGGCAGCGCGCCGCCGATCAGCACCACCGGCAGCCAGCGGCGCAGCTTGCCCGAGGCGAACCGCGCCGGGTCGAAGGCCTGTTGGACGGCGAACGGCAGCAGCATCGACAGCATCCCGCTGAACTCCAGCGGGTGTCCGGTGGTCCCCCGGGGCCGGGTGAAGGCACCCCGGCTCATCGGCGCCACCCCGGCCGAGCTCTCCTGCAGGCCCGGGATGTGCAGCGAGGCCGCGATGTTGGTGTGGGTGAGGAAGTCGTACCAGCCGAGCAGCGCGACGATGCTCGCGCAGACCACCAGCCGGCGCAGCAGCACCTCCAGCCGGGCCCGGTCCCGGATGCCGGCCGAGGAGACCACCACCAGGCTCGTCCACACCAGTAAGGCGATCAGCCCCCGGTCGGCGCCCTGCATCTCCTTCGTGATGGCGGGCCGCCCGGCGCAGGCGATGTACCCCAGCAGGATCGCCGACGCGTACACCACCATCGCCCGGCGCGGCGCCCGGGTGCCCTTGGCGGGCGTGATGCGTTCGGTCAGCCAGGCCGCCAGGAACCACATCAGCGCCATCAGGGCGACCACGTTGGCCGGGGTGCCCACGCCGCCCATGCCCGGCAGCACCAGGTTGGACGGGATGAACATCGCCAGCAGCACGTAGCCGGTCAGCACGGTCACGGCGTCCACGCCGTACGCGCCCCGCGGCGCGGCGGCCGGTAACGGCCGGGCGGGGGCCTGCGCCTTGGTCAGGACGTCCCGGTCCGTCATGCGGTGCTGCTCCCGGCGGGTACCGACTCCTGGGCCTGGGCGGGCAGTTCCTCAGCGGCCTGCGCGGCGCGCCTGCGACGCCCGAACCAGGCCCGCCGCCGGATGCCGAGCAGGTTCTCGGTCAGGAAGGCGGACAGGAAGGCGATGGCGAACCCGCCCATCGCGATCAGCGCGACGGACTGCAGCTTGCTCTTCGTCTGCGCCTGCGGCGCCTGCGGCGGCACGATCACCGTGGAGGCGATCTGCGCGCCCGCCGGGGCCTGCTGCTCGCTCTGCATGGTCTTGAGCTGCTCGGCGGTGAAGGTGTTCAGGATGTCGATCGACTTCCGCACCTGCACCGGGTCCGTGCCGGTCACCGTCAGCGTCAGGAACGGGCCCATCGCGTTGTCGGCCAGCTTCACCCCGTACGTGCCGGTGAGCCCGCGCTTGGCCAGCGCCTTGGCGGACTCGTCCGAGGCGAGCCGGCGGCCGAGGAAGTCGGCCGTCACGGTCAGCGCCTGACTGAAACTCAGGAACGGATTGCCGTTGTTGGGCGGTAGCGCCGCCACGTCCGGCGAATTCAACAGTGATATCGAGCAGTCCGACTGGTACGTCGTAGGCAGTACGGCGTTGGCGACGGCCGACAGGCAGATCGTGATCACCACGATCGGCAGTGTGACGTACCAGCGCTTGCGGATCACTCGTAGGACCTCGCGCATGTCCAACATCTCTCCCCCTGGGGCCGTGCCTTCCCCCAGTGTCGCAGTGCTTCTGGGCAGGACCGACCGGCTCCCTCAAGCCACCCCGGGACGAGCGTAGTTGGAACGGCGATCCGGTGGAGAACAATCCTCGAACTGCCGTCATCCCGTTCGACGGGGTGAGAGCATGACCGTCGGGGTGGGGGTGACCGTGTCTTTCCGTCAGGTTCTGCGCGCGCTGGTGCGCCGTTGGCTGGTGCTCGTGCTCGCGGCCGGGTTGTCGCTGGCCGGGGCGCTGGTGGTGGTGAAGCCCGGGGTGGTCTACATGTCCACGGCCGTGGTCCGGGTGAAACCGCCTGAGACCCGGCAGGACCCGACCGGCCTGACCGACTTCCGGCCGTCGCTGGCGATCATCGGCGCCGCCGTGGTCACCGTACTGAAGAGCCAGTCCGGCGCGGCCGAACTGCGCCGTGCCGGGGTCAGCGGCGCGTACGACCTGGCGCCGCGCAACACCGGTACCACCAAGACCGAGGCGTACGTGGTGCCCACGGTGGAGATCAGCGTGCGCGGTACCGACCCGGAGCAGGCCGACCGCGAGGTCGACATCGTCATCAAGGCCTTCGGCGCTCATCTGCGGACGATGCAGGACGGCCTGAACGTCCCGCAGCAGCGCTACATCACCAGCGACGAACTGGTCCCCGCGACCGCTCTGCCGGTGATGGGCGTCAAGAGCCGGGGCCTGGTCGGCGTCGCCGCCCTCGGCCTCGTCGGCGGGGTGGCCGCGGCGCTCTGGACGGACGAGTACCTGCGCGGCCGCCGCCCCCGGACCAGGGCGCCGCTGCTGCGGCGCCGCACCATGCCCAGGGGAGTGGCGACTTGACGGGAACGTACGGAACCGGACGCGCGGGGGAGGCCGGGGAGGCCCGGCGGATGGTCCTCGGCGGGACACCCGCCGACGGCTGGGACCTGGCCGGCCTGCTGCTGCGGGTGAAGGACCGGCTCACCGGGCCGCCGGCGCGGCCGCTGGTGGTCGCCTCCAGCAACCTCGACCACCTGCACCACTTCGGCCGGGGCGGCGCCCACGCCGGAGTGGTCGAGCGGGCCGAACAGGACGCCGACTGGCTGGTGCTGCTCGACGGCATGCCGCTGGTCTGGCAGGCCCGCCGGCTCACCGGCAGCCCCTGGGAACGGCTCACGGGGGCGGACCTGCTGCCCGACCTGCTCTCGGTCGCCGCCTCGGCCGGCGCCCGGGTGGGCTTCCTCGGCGGACAGCCGGAGACCCACCGGCTGCTCGCGGCCCGCCTCGCCGAGGAGTGGCCCGAACTGGTGGTCGCCGGGTACTGGGCCCCGAGCCGGGCCGAACTCACCGCGCCCGGCGGCGCGGCGGAGCTGGCCGGGCAGGTCCGGCTCGCGGCGGTCGACCTGCTGGTCGTCGGCCTCGGCAAACCCCGCCAGGAGGCCTGGCTCGCCGACCACGCCGTCACCAGCGGCATCCGGGTCGGCCTCGCCGTCGGCGCCGCCGCCGACTTCCTGGCCGGCGTGGTCGACCGCGCCCCCGACCGCTGGCGCAACAGCGGCCTGGAGTGGCTCTACCGCCTCGTCCTCGAACCCCGCCGCCTGGCCCGCCGCTACCTCCTCCAGGGACCCCGGGCGGCGTTGCGCCTGCTCCTCGCCTCGCGCGGCTGAGAGGTCCCTGCGGGGGCTGTGCGCACGCGGGCAACCGGACCGGGCGGGGGAGATGTTCGCGCAATCGCGCACCTGTGGGGGGGCCTGTTCGCGCAGTTCTCCCCCAGCCTTCGGCCGGGAGGTGCCCCCACGCGCCCCTGGAGGACCCCGATCCTGAAAGGGAGCCCCGCATCCGTAGTCGTGCGGGTTCCCCCTCGGAGGGAACCCGCAGGCAGGTCAGCCCAGCGTGTACGCGTGGGGCTGGTAGGCCGTGAAGGTGTCGGTGAAGGTGCCCTGGTGGGCGGTGAGGGTACGGCCGTCGTCGGTGCGGACCGGGCCGGTGTACCCGCCCGGGACGGTGAAGGTGGCGGTGGACGGGCCGCCCTGGGGGAGGGTGGCGCTGTCGGTGGCCACGGCCAGGACGGCGGTGCGGCCGCCCGCCCGGCGCAGGGTGGCGGTGACCGGTGCGCCCCTGGTCGTCGCGCCGACCAGGACGGGCGGGGCGTTCCAGTACGCGGCGTACGTCCGGGCGTCCGCGTCCACCGCCTTGACGGTCGCGGCCGAGGCCGCGTCCCGCAGGCAGGCGTCCACCTGGGGCCAGGACACGAAGGAGTGGCAGAACCAGCTGATCCCGGTGGCGCCGTTGACCAGCGCCGCCCAGGCCGCCGCGCGGACCTGGGCCGGTGAGGCGGCCTTCGCGCCGGTCGGGGTGGCGGAGCCGGCCTGCATCTGGACGGGTGTCTCCAGGAAGACCCAGACCGGCTTGCCCGGCGAGAGCAGCCTGGTCCGCGCGGCGGTGGTCCCGTACGTCCGGACGCCCTTGGTGCCCGCCGGGGAGGACGGGTCGCTGACGCCGTAGAAGTCCACCGAGACGATGTCGGCGGTGGCCGTGTACTGGCTGAAGTCCGTCGGGCAGCCGGGGCTGCGGGCCCCGCCGGCCACCCCGGTACCGAAGTTGACCAGCACCGGCCGGGTGGCGTCCTGCCGCCGCAGGCTCGCGGCGAAGCCCGCCAGCTGCGCCGGGGGCAGGCAGCCGGCCCCGGTGGCGGTGCCGTCCGGCGCGTTCATGTCCGGTTCGTCGGCCAGCTGGTAGCCCGCCAGGGTGCCGCCCCCGGCCTGCGCCGCCCGGGCGGCCAGCGGCAGGTCGGCGGTCGTGCACGGCCACTGCGCGGCGCCGCCCGCGCCGCCCGGCGCGGGGTCGCAGGCGTGGCCGCCGGCGATCACCGCCATCCCGGCGGCGGCCGCCGCCCGGATCTGCCCGTGGTCGTCGGCGGGCCAGCCCCACAGTCCGACGAAGGTGTTCACGCCGAGCGCGCGGAAGGCGTCCGCGTCGTCCGCGCCCTGGTACGGCGTGACCGGGTCCTGCATCCAGACGCCGACCGGCAGCCGGGACGGATCGCTCCAGGCTGCGGTGGCGGCCCACTTGGACCAGTACGCCGGGGTGAAGGCGTCGGGCACGTGGGTCACCGACTCGTCGGGGGAGAAGACCACGTCCACGTAGTAGTCGGTGTTCAGGTGCGACTGGCCGGGGAAGGCCGTCGCCGTGCCGCTCGCGAAGCCGCCGCCGACCGCCGTGAGCGGGCCGGAGGCCAGGACGACCGGGCCGCCGTCGAAGGCGTCCGGCGCGGCGGCGTAGTGCCCGGCGGGCGCCAGGTAGGACACGGTGTACGTCGCCCCGGCGGTGATCCGCACCGGCTGGGAGAGGTCGGCCTGCTGCCAGCCCGTGTCGCTCTCGTGCGCGAACGCGACCTGGGCCAGCTGCCGGCCCTGGGCGTCCCAGAGCGCGCCGACGTGCACGCCGGTGTTCCCGGCGCCCTTGTAGAACCGGATGCCGGTCACCACGCCGGGCAGGGTCGAGGTGAACCGCACCCCCAGCGTGGTGGCGGCCGGGTCGTCGAAGGCGGGTGTCTGCGGCACGGCCGACCCGAAGATGCCGGTCGGCGCCCCGGCCGGCCGGGCCGGGGGCGGCGGCGGGTGGTGCACCCCGCCGCCCGGGGTACAGGAGCTGAGGCCCAGCAGGGCCAGGGCCAGCACTGCTGCGGTACGACGTCGCACGCGGATCTCCTAGCCGGCACCGGATCAGGTCACGGGTGGTCAGACCTGCGGCGCGCCCTCGACCAGTGCGAGCAGGTCGCCCGCGCGTGCCTGCCACGAGTCTGCCGCCACGGCGGCCCGCCGCAGCTCCGCCGCGCGGACCTCCTGCTCGCCGGACCGGTCCGCCTCCGCCAGGGCCGCCCCGACGGCGGCGACGAACGCCTCGGTGGAGTCCGCGACGGCGATCTGCCCGGCGTAGCGCCGTACTTCGGGGAAGTCGGTGCTCACCACCGGCAGGCCCAGCGCCAGGTACTCCTTGAGCTTGATCGGGTTGCAGTGCCGGACCCAGTCGTTGTCCAGCCACGGCATCAGGGCGACGTCGAAGCCGCGCCCGTAGGCCGGGATCTCCGCGTACGGCTTGAAGCCCAGGTGGTGCACGTTGGGCAGCGCGGTGAGCGCCGCCAGGTCGTGCGTGGTGGACCCGACCAGCACCAGCTGGGCGTCCGGGTACTCCTTGGCGACCCGGGCCAGCAGGTCGAAGTCGACCACGAAGTCGTCCAGCGCGCCGAAGAACCCGATCCTCGGGTGCGGGACGGCCGCCAGGTCGGCCGGCTCGGCGGCCGGCGCGGCGAAGTGCTCCAGGTCGACGCCGTGGTCGAGGAACACCGCGCGGTCGCCGGTCAGTTCGCGCTCGGCCGTCATCAGCTCGGTGCTGACGTAGAGCACGTGCCGGGCGCGGCGCATCAGGCTGCGCTCCAGCAGCTCGACCGAGGCCGTGTCGGCCTCGGGGAAGGCGGAGTGCCGGTCGGAGCGGTTGTAGACCAGCACCCGGTGCGGCAGGTGCTCGACCACGTCCGCCGCCGTCGGGATGGTGGCCACGACCACCTCGGTGGCCATGCCCAGGCTCCGGGCCGCCAGCCGGACCTGCCAGGCGATCAGCCGGGCGTTCAGCGCCCGCGCCGTCGCGCTGCCGTAGAACGGCAGCAGCACCGGCGTCATGACCGCGAACCCGGGAATCTCCGGCACCGGCCGCTGCACCTTGCGGGCCATGCTGCGGGCCTTGCGCAGGATCCGGCGCAGCGGCTGCGAGCTGCGCCCCGGCAGCGGCATCCGCATGGCGATGCTGTTCACGAAGAGCACCGGCCGCTGCCGGGCCAGGTTGAGCATCAACTGCACGTCCGAGTGGGCCCTGTTGTGGTACCACCAGTCCTGCGCGGCGAAGCAGACGTAGCCGTTCGTCCGCGTCTTCCCGCCGCTCGTGCGCCCGCCGCCCACGGTGCCTCGGCCCATGTTGCCGCCGCCCACGTCACTGCCCCCCACGATCCCGGTCTCCCTCCGGTCCAGACCCCCCGGTCCCGGCCAGGTTAGCGGCCGGGGGTCCTGTTGTGGGCGGTTCGCCGGATTCGGCCGCCGGGCCGGCCGGCCTGCTCAGCTCTTGATGAACTCCAGGAGGTCGGCGTTGAGTTCGTCCTGGTGGGTGACGAACAGGCCGTGGCTGGCGGTCGGGTACTCCTTGTAGGTGCTGTGCGGGACGAGCTGTACCGTCCGGCGCGCGGTCAGGTCGACGTCCGCGGCCGAGTCCGCGGCGCCGTGGACGATCAGCACGGGCACGGTGATCTCCCGCAGGCCGGCCCGGAAGTCGGTGGTGACGTGGCTGCGGAACAGCTCGGTGGTCGCCCGGGGGGAGGCCGAGAGGCACTGCGCGATCGTCCACTCGATCAGCGCGGGCGACACGGCGTTGCCCAGGTGCGTCCCGTACCAGACCTGCGCCTGCTGGGCGAACCAGTTGGGCCGGTCCCGGCGCAGCTGGGCCAGGGAGCCCATCAGCACCGCCTCCGGTGCGCCGTCCGGGTTGTCCTCGGTCTGCATCAGGAAGGGCAGTGTCGCCGAGACGAAGGCGACCTTCGCCACCCGGCTCTCGCCGTGCCGGGCCAGGTAGCGGGCGATCTCGCAGCCGCCCATCGAGTGGCCCACCAGGGTGACCTCGCGCAGGTCGAGGCGTTCCAGCAGCGCGGCCAGGTCGTCGGCGACCGTGTCCATGTCGTACCCGCCGGACGGCCGGTCCGAGCGGCCGTGGCCGCGCCGGTCCAGCGCGATGCAGCGGTAGCCGCGCTCGGTGAAGTACGGGATCTGGTACTCCCACATGTCGGCGTTGAGCACCCAGCTGGAGACCAGGACGATGGGCTGCCCCGTGCCGTAGTCCTCGTAGGCGAGCCGGGTTCCGTCGGTGCTGGTCTCGAAGTACGGCATGTCGGCGCTCCTGCCGGTCGCGGTGTCCGGGGCGGGTGTTCCGCCCCTGGAACAGGAGTCTGCCGAGTCCGTGCGTACAGCGAATCAGTCATCCGTAGGTAACCCCGGCAGGCCCCTCAGACGCCGCCGGTCCGGGCGAGCGCGGTGAGGGCCGCGAGGGCGGCCTTCGGGGTGCCGTCCTGGCGGACCAGGCCGAACGGCCCGGCGGTGCCGCCCGCGTCGCTCCAGCAGAACAGGAAGACCGGGCCGACGAACGGCCACGGATCGGAGCCGAGCGAGCCGGAGCCGGCCGGGACGCCGACGGTGATGGACCGGAAGACCTGGCTGATGATCGCCGCCTGGGTGGGCTCGTCGACCTGTCCGTACGCGGTGGCGACGCCCGGCGGGGTGAGGGTGGCGGACCGGCCCGTGGCGGCCGCGACCGCGCTGCCCCAGAGCTGGCCGGCCGGGCCCTGCACGACGCTGCCGGCGGCGTAGGAGTGGGCCGGGGTGAACCCGGTCACCGGGACGGTGGTGGCGGCCGCCGTGGCGGTGGTGACCGCCGCGGAGGTGGTCACGGTGAGCGGGGCGGGCACGGCCTGGACGGTCAGGACCGTCCCCGCCGGGATGGTCAGGGCCGTGCTGGTGGCGGCGAGTTGGAGCGACGTGGCCGGTGTCCCCTTGGCGAGGCCGGCCGCCAGGGTGCCGACGGGCGGCAGCACCGTCCACCCGCTGCCCGGGCTCACCGCGCCGACGTAGCTGCCGGCGGGCAGGCCGGGCGCGGCCAGCTGGTAGCCGAGGTCGGCCGCGGCGGCGCTCGGGCCGCTGACGGCCAGCGTGCCGGCGGTCGCGGCGGCGGCGGGCCAGGACACGGTGGCCGCGCCGGTCGGCGCGCCCACCTCGGTGATCCACATCGGCTTCGCCCCCTCGCCGTTGTCCTTCATGATCTGGCGCAGCGCCGGGACGGTGGCCCAGCCGCCCCAGACCGCCGCCTGAGCGGCCGGCAGCAGCGGCTGGGTGTACGGGTGGATGGCCAGCGCGTCCCACATCGGCCGCCCGGCGGCGCGGGCGTAGGCCTGGGTGAGGAACACGTCCGGCGGGTACTGCACGTTGCCGGTGCGGACGGTGTGCCCGGTGGCCGCCGGGACGGCGGGGAAGGCGCCGAGCCAGGCGGGCGGGACGACGGTGTAGCCGAGCCCGGCGGCGGCCGAGGTGATCACGGTGCCGACCGGCCAGCCGTCGGCGGTGCCGGTGAGGATCCCGTACGCGTCGGCGGCCGTGGCGGTCGGGCAGCTGACGGTGGCGGAGACCGCCCCGGCGGGGACGGCGGCCCAGGAGGCGGTCCGCGCGGTTCCGGCGGTGCCGAACTCGGTCGCGGTGGCCAGGGTGCCGCCCAGTACCAGGGCCTTGGGGTCGGCGGCCTTGATCGCCGGGTAGGCGGCGACCGCGAGGTCGGCGAAGCCCCAGGGGGACTGGTAGCCCCACCCGGCGGCCGTGTTCGCGCCGGTGTCGAGGTTGGGCTCGTTCCACAGCTCGAAGACGTGCACGCCCTTGGCGGCGTAGTGGGCGGCCGCCTGCCCGCAGTACTCGGCGTACAGCTGCGGGTCCGGGGTCGGCCAGGGGCTGTTCAGCGGGGCGGTGCCGGCCGCCCGACGGGCCCAGACCGGGGACTCGTTGAGCAGCACCACCAGGTTCATGCCGCCGGCCAGCATGGCGTCGGCGGTGACGTCGGGGTTCGACCAGTCGAACACGCCCTGGCTCGGCTCGACCGTCCACCACTCGGCGTCCATCCGGACCCAGCTGATCCCGGCGGCCCGCATGCTGGCGATCTCGGACTGCCGGGCGGACGGGGACAGCGCGGCGAACCAGTTCTGGTAGCCGGAGCCGAGTGCGACGCCGATCGCCAGGTTGCCCGGCCGGGCGTCCGGGCCCTTGGCCCGCGCCCAGCCCCGGGCGGAGAAGGTGCGCAGCATCAGTTCACCAGCCTGGTGATCCAGCTCGCCCCGCCCGCGGTGCCGCTCGCCCCGGAGCCGGCGCCCGCGCCGCCCGGGCCGCCGGTGGAGGCCACCGCGCCGCTGCCGCTGTAGCTGCTGTGGACGAGCATCAGCGGTCCGCCCTGACCGCCGCCGCCCCCACCGGCGTTGCCGCCGGCCGCGGCGCCGCCCCGGCCGCCGTAGGAGATGATCGAGCCGTTGTTGACCAGGTTGCAGGCCGCGATGAACAGCGGGCTGCCGCCCGCCCCGCCCGCGCCGCCGGCCGCCGAGCCGTCCCCCGCGCCCGCCCCGCCGCTCGCGCCGCCGGGGAAGAACTGCGTGGTGCCGGTGACGTTCGGGCCGAACGCGGCCATCTGCGCGGCCCAGGGCAGCGCCCGGGGCAGGCTGTACCCGGCGGGCAGCGAGGAGACCCCGGCCGCGCCCCCGGCGGTCGCCCCCGACTTCGCCGCGCCGCCCTGGCCGGCCGACTTCCCGCTCTGGCCCAGCACGTTGGCCCCCGCCGCGCCGGCGCCGGTGCCCCCGGCCGGACCCCACGCGCCGGGCAGCAGCGAGCCGCCGGCGGCCTTGGCCGCGCTGCTGTTGGTGTAGACCGCCACGCCGCCGGTGGCCGCGATGCTCACCAGGCCCGAGCAGAACAGCCGGAACGGCGGGGTGTCACCGCCGCCCAGCTGGAGTGTGATCCCCGGCGCCACGGCGAGCGAGGAGAGGTAGACGTCCCGCAGCAGCCAGTAGTAGCTGCCGGACTTGCCGAGGAAGGACGGGTAGGTGGCGGTCCCGTCGAGGACGGCCGGCCCGTCGCTGCCGTCGCCGTAGACCCCGAACCCGCCACCCGCCGAGGTGCCGCCCTGGCCGTAGACGGTGCTGCCGTTGTCGTCGCTGAAGAAGCAGCTGATGTCGACCTGGTGCGGTCCGGTCTGGAACAGCGGCGGGGTGCCGCCGGGCAGCCAGGTCACCCCGGAGAAGCTGATGGTGTGTCCGGTGCCGTCCTGGGTGGCGATGACGGTGGGCTCCGTCGCCACGGACCCGGTCGGCCAGTTGGTGAACGTGAAGACCGTGTCGCCGGTGACCGTGCAGGTGAAGGTGGCGGCCGCCGAGAGGTCCAGCACCGCGCTGCCCGACACGTTGCCGAGCGCGACGGTGCTGGTGCTCGGGTAGACGGGCGTGGCGGCGGTGGCCGCGGACGCGGTCGGGGCGGTGACGGCGCCCGCCCCCAGCGCGGCACCTCCGACGCCGGCGGCGGACAGCAGGATGGAGCGACGAGTCGTACTCACGCGGTCAGGACCCCCGAGGACAGTGCCGGTATCGGCGAGTACGTTACTGGACCGGCTTCCGTCGATGGAACACGGGTTCGATCACCCGGGGGGCTCGGGTGGGGTGCGCGGTGACGGGGCAGGGTCGACACAGGACACCGTGTGTCCTATCGTCGACAGAGTGTCCTGACGATGCGTCATCGACGTATCGAGGATGCGTCACCGATCCGTGAGGAAGCGTCACCCGACCCGGGGGAGAGAAGGACGTCATGGCAGACACGTTCGGTGCCGGCAAGGCGGACCTGGTCGACCTGGCCCACCGCAGGATGCAGACCGAGATCGCCGACAACACCTGGACGGCACGGGAGAAGCTGGCGCTCACCTGCCGCATCCTGTTCGACGCCGGCCACGACTCGGGCCTCGCCGGGCAGATCACCACCCGGGCGGAGGCCCCCGGTACCTACTGGACCCAGCGCCTCGGGCTGGGCTTCGACGAGGTGACCGAGGCCAACCTGCTGCTCGTGGACGAGGACCTGAACGTCCTCGAAGGCGACGGGATGGCCAACCCCGCCAACCGGTTCCACAGTTGGGTGTACCGGGCGCGGCCGGACGTCAACTGCATCATCCACACCCACCCGCTGCACGTCTCGGCGCTCTCGATGCTGGAGCAGCCGCTGGCGGTCTCCCACATGGACCTGACCCCGCTCTACGACGACTGCGCCTTCCTGCCGGAGTGGCCGGGCATCCCCGTCGGCAACGAGGAGGGCGAGCTGATCACGGCGGCCCTCGGGGACAAGCGGGCGCTGCTGCTGGCCCACCACGGCCAACTGGTCGCCGGGGCAACGGTCGAGGAGGCGTGCGTGCTGGCGGTGCTGTTCGAGCGCGCCGCGAAGCTCCAGCTCATGGCGATGGCGGCCGGGACGATCCGCGAGATCCCGCCGGGGCTCGCCCGCGAGGCGCACGACTGGACCAGCACCCACAAGCGCAGCCAGGCCTCCTTCGCGTACTACGCGCGCCGTGCGTTGCGGGGGCACCCGCTGTGCCTTGGCGGCTCCGCCTAGGCCCTTCGGGGGTGGGTGGGGGCCGTGCGGGCGGGGGAGTGCGGGTTCGTGCCTTCCGAATCGCGCAGTTCTCCCCCAGCCTTCGGCCGGGAGGGGCCCCCACGCGCCCCTGGACCCGTGCCGAGGCGCGGCTAGGGGAGTTCGGGGACGTGGTCGGTGGGTTGGGCGGGGGCGTCGTGGATCACGATCAGGACGGCGGCGGGGTCCTCGCCGAGGCGTCTGGAGCGGTGCGGCAGTTCGGAGTTGAAGTAGACGCTGTCGCCGGGGCCGAGCGGGATCCGCCGCTCGGGGAACTCCAGCTCGACCCGGCCCGCGTGGACGAAGAAGAACTCCTCGCCCGCGTGGGACTTGAACGGTGCGTCCGCCGGGTCGGCCGTCGGGTACATCATGAACGGCACCATCCGCTTGCCGCTCAGCCCGGTGGCGATGCCCTCGTAGTGGGCGGCACCGGGGGCGGCACCGGCCGTGAACGGCGTCCGCTCGCCCGCCCGGACGACCGTGACGAGCTCGGGCTCCACCTCGTCCGAGAACAGCCGGCCCACGTCCACCCGGAGGGCGTGCGCCAGCCGCAGGGCCGTCGAGATGGACGGGACGCTCACCCCGCGCTCGACCTTGGAGAGGTAGCTCTTCGTCACCCCCGCCTGGGCGGCGAGCGCCTCCAGGCTGAGCCGGTTCTGCCTCCGCAGTACTCTCAGACGACTGGTCATGCGGTGCCTCCCACCCCGGAATCCGTGATCCAGTATCCCACCGTCCCGGTGCCGCCCGGCCGCCGCTGCCGCCACCTGTACGGCCCACCGGCCGGGCCGACCGGCCGTCGGGCTGTCAGTTTGGGAACGGACAGCGGACTTCGCGGCACAGAGGGAGCAGGCCATGGTGGCAGCAGGCGTGTGGAGCGTCCCCGACCCGGGGCAGGCCGAGTGGCTGCCGGTGCTCGACATCCCCGAGCCCGCGCCGCAGCGCCGGCTCACCGTGCTGCTGCGCTGGCTCCTGCTGCTTCCCCAGTTCGTCGTGCTGTGGGTGCTCTCGATCGTGGCCACGCTCGCCGCGATCGTCGGCTGGTTCGCGGCGCTCTTCACCGGGCGGCTGCCCGAGCCGGTGGCGGGGTTCCTGGCCGGCTACGTCGGCTACCAGGCCCGGGTCGCCGCGAGCGCGATGCTGCTGGTCGACCGGTATCCGCCGTTCTCGCTCGCCGCGCCCGCCGGCCACCCCGTGCAGATCGAGCTCCGCCCGGGGAGGCTGAACCGGCTGGCCGTGCTGTTCCGGCTGATCCTGATGTTCCCCGCCGTGATCATCGAGAGCCTCGTCTCCAGCGGCTGGTTCGCGCTGTCCTTCCTGATCTGGCTGGTGGTCCTGATCACCGGCCGGCTTCCCCGGCCGCTGTTCGAGGCCACCGCCGCCACCCTGCGGTACTCCGTGCGGCTGAACTCCTACGTACTGATGCTGACCTCGGCCTACCCGAAGCACCTGTTCGGCGACGCCGCGCTGTACCCGGCGACGGAGCAGGTGTACTCCGCCACCCGCCCGCTGCGGCTCAGCGGCTGGGGCACCGCCTTCCTGGTGCTCTTCCTGCTGGCCGGGATCGGTTCCGACATCGCCTCGTCCTTCGGGACCACGTCGGGTGACAGCAGCAACCCCGCCGTCCGGACCGCCCACGTCACGGGCCACCGCGCCCGCTGACCGGCCCGGGCCGGATTGTCGGAACCGGCTGCGCGGATGATCAGGACTCGGCAGAATCGTCGTCATGTCGGACTACATCGAGTTCTCCTTCGACGACGGATCGTCAGTCATGCTGCGAACCTTCCCGGTATCCCGGGAGCAGCCGGAGGCCCCCCAGCCGAGCCCGCAGCCCCAGCCGAGCCCGCCGCTCGGCGCGCCCCCGCTGCCGCCGGGCCTCGGCGGCGCCCGCCCGGTGGGACGGCCGGCGGGGGAGGGCGAGCAGCCCGCGAAGGTGACCCGGCTCGCGCAGGACGCGCTGCGCAGTGCGCTGCGCCCGCTGGTGCCGCTGCTCCAGGAGGTGCACAGCACCATGGCCTCCGTCCCGTACCGGCCGCACGAGGTGTCGGTCGAGTTCGGCGTCCAGTTCGGCTCCGACCTCAAGCTCGGGATCGTCAGCGGCAGCGGTGAGGCCAGCCTGACGGTCTCCGCGACCTGGCAGCTCCCGCCGCGCACCCGCGCCGTCGGCGAGCCCGCCGAGAGCCCGCACGCCCTGGGCGAGAGTGCCGTGGGCGAGAGCGCCGTCGCCGGTGTCGCGCTGCCGCAGGCCCGCTGAGTCGTGGGGTGGTTCGACCTCGACGCCGACAGTGCCGAGCCGACGCTGCGGGCGGCGCTCGCGACCGTCCTGGACACCTCGGCGGCCCGGCCGGTCGGCGGCGGGGTCTTCCTGGCCGGCCGGTCCGTGCTGACCTGCGCGCACGTGGTGAACGCGGCCCTGGGGCGGTCGATGTTCGAGCCCGGCCACCCGGGTGACGCGGTCATCGGGCTGGTCTTCCCGGGCGGCGGCGCCGACGCGGTGGTCCGGACCTGGATCGCACCCCGGGCCCCCGGCGGCGGCCCGGCGGTGCCCGGCGCGCCCGAATGGCAGGGCGACCTCGCCGTGCTGGAGCTCACCACCCGGCTCCCCGGCCGGGTCCGCCCGCAGCGCTGGAGCCGGATGGCCCGCAGTCAGAAGGTCCGGGCCTGGTACGGCACCGGACACCGGGTCTCCTACGTCGACACCACCGTCAAGGTCTGCGAGCCGGACGCCTCCTACCTCGACGCCGACGCCGCGACCGGTCCGGGCATCGAGCCGGGCTACAGCGGCGGCCCGCTCTGGTCGTACGAGCAGGAGGCGGTGGTCGGCCTGGTGGTCGGGCAGCTCTACGGGACGCAGGACGGGCCGGGCCGCAGTTACGCGGACCGCGCCTTCGCCCTGTCCTGGCAGACCATCCGGACCGAGTTGGAGCACGCGCTCGGCCCCGCCGGGCTGAGCGCCCTGCTGCCGCCCGAGCCCGGCGCCCGGCCGGTCCCTCCCGGCCGGGACGCGCACCGCCGACTCGCCTTCCTGGTGAGGGAGTTGCTGTCCGACCCGGCGGAGCGCGGCCTGCACGCCCGGTACGTCGCCGAGGCCTGCGGCCTGCCCGCCGGGCCGGCCGGCAGCGCGCCCGAGCCCGAGCTGCTGGCCGGGACGCTCTGCGCCGCGCCGCGCGCGCTCGCCGCCCTGGTGGAGAGCCTGGTGCGCGAACGCCCGGCCGACGCCGAGCGGTTCCTCGCGGCGGGCCGGGCGGCCGGAGCCCCCAAGCTGCTCTCCCCGGGCGAGTACGACTGGCTGGTCGACCTGCTCGGCGAGCAGCCCGGTCCCGGCCTCGCCGAGGCGGCGCGGGCGGTGCTGCCCGCGATCGTCCTGCCGCGCCAACGCGCCGGGGCGGAGCGGGACTTCGCGGAGGCGCTGATCGAACGGCTGGAGGCCTACACCGGCGGCAACTCGGTCGCCGCACCCGGCCGGCCCCGCCCGCCCGCCCTGCTCAAGGTCGCCGAGTACGGCGCGGCGGCGCTCGACCAGGCCGCCGAGGCGGCCGACCACGGTGCGGGCGAGTGGAGTACGGCCGACCGCAGCGGGGGCGAGGAGCTGCGCTCCTGGTCCCGGCGGGTCGCGCGCCGGCTCGGCACGCCGCGCGCCGTCCTGGACGAGTACGCCGCCGAGGCCGCCGAGTGGGCCGCCCGTGGCCGGGCGGCCCGGCTCACGGCCGCCGCGCCGCGCGTCGCGGTCCGGCTGACCCGCTACGAGCACGGCAGCCGGGGTGCGGCCGGGCGGTTCCGCTGCGCGCTGTGGACCGACCCCGGCGACGGCGAACTGCGCGCCGTCCCGCACCCCGGCTCGCACCCGCTCGGGCCGGACGAGGTCGCCGGGCTGGTCCGCGCCACCCTCGCGGTCTGGGACGAGCCCGAGGAGTCCGGCACCGGCGACCGGCCGGGCCCGGTGGTGGAGTTCTTCCTCGACGAGCCCGAACTCGGCCTGCCCGCCGAGGAGTGGGACAGCGCCGACCCGGACGACCCGCTGGCCGACGGCGAACCCGAACCGCTCGGCATGGCCCACCCCGTGGTGGTCCGGCTGGCCGCCTCGCTCTCGCCGCTGCGCGAGCGCGAACGGGCCAAGGCGCTGCGCCGCCGCTGGCTCGGCCGGGACCGGGGCGAGCCGCTCCGGCTGACCGCCGGCGGGCAGGAGCCGCGCCAGGTCAAGGGCGCGGTCTACCGCGACCTGGACCTCGCCCGGATCGTCGTCGGCACCCCCGACCGGGCGGGCCGCCCGGCCGTCGCGGCGCTCTGCCTGCGGCTCGGCGTCCCCGTGGTGCTCTGGGACCGGCACGCCGTGGGGGAGACCCCGGCGGCGCACTTCGGCGAGATCGCCCCGGCCGGCCCCGCCGACGGGCTGCCCGAACGGGTGCGCAGCTACCGGGCCGCCGCCTGGGCCGACGCCACCGGCTGGCCGGCCCGGCCGGTGCTCGCACTGGAGGACCCGCACCGGCCGCCGCCGCCGGTGCTGGAACTCGCCGACCCGGACGAGGACTGGGCGCAGGACGGTTTCGACAGCAGCTACGAGGAGACGAGCACGGTATGAACAGCCGGCCCCCCGCCCCGGACTGGCGCCTGTTCCAAGGCGACGGCGTCCCCCGCATGCCCGCCATGCCCGAGGCCCCGCCGTGGCGCAGCTTCGGCCGCGTCCCCGAGGAGCCCTCGGCCCAGGTGCCGGCACCCCGCCCGTACCTGATCAGCCGCGCCGAGGCCGACGTGGTCAACGCCGCCCTCCACCTGCGCCGGCCGCTGCTCGTCACCGGCCACCCCGGCACCGGCAAGTCCTCGCTGGCCTACGCCATCGCCCGGGAGCTGAGCCTCGGCGAGGTGCTGCACTGGCCGGTCAACAGCCGCTCCTCCCTCCAGGACGCGCTCTACCGCTACGACGCCATCGGCCGGCTGCGGGAGAGCACGCTGGTGCGCGAGCGCGGCGGCACCGAGCCGGACATCGGCAGCTTCCTGCGGCTCGGGCCGGTCGGCACCGCGCTCGTCCCGGGGAGCCGGCCGCGCGCACTGCTGGTGGACGAGCTCGACAAGGGTGACGTCGACCTGCCCAACGACCTGCTCACCGTCTTCGAGGACGGGGCGTACGAGATCCCCGAGCTGTCCCGGCTGCCCGAGGAGAGCGCCGAGGTGGAGGTGCTCACCGCCGACAGCGACGGCGGCCGGGCCAAGGTGGTGCGCGGCCGGGTCCGCTGCTCCGAGTTCCCGGTCGTGGTGATCACCAGCAACGGCGAGCGGGACTTCCCGCCCGCCTTCCTGCGCCGCTGCCTGCGGCTGGACCTGCCCGACCCGGACGAGCAGCGGCTGCGCGACATCGTCGCCGCCCACCTCGGTCCGGACGCGCTCACCCGGGCCGAGGACGTGCTGACCGCCTTCCTGGAGCGCCGGGCGCACGGCGAGCTGGCCACCGACCAGCTGCTCAACGCGGTGTTCCTGCGCAAGGGCGGGCTGAGCCTGGACGCCGACGGGCTGCTGGACGCGGTGCTGCACCGCCTCGGTGGGGCGGTCTGAGCGGACATGGCCCTTCGGACGGCGCTGCGCCGGACACTGGACGTGCTGGTCGGCGCGGGAGTCGAGCTGGCTCCCGAGGAGCTGCTCGACGCGCTCTGGCTGGCCGCCCGGCTGCCGTCCGCCGAGCCCGCGGCCGAGGCCGAGCCCGGACCGGCGGCCGGCGGGCCCGCGGCGACGCCCGGGCCCGGGCCGGCCGAAGCAGCGGAAGACGGCGCGGGCCCGGGAGACGTGACCGGGCCCGCCCCGGCAGCCGCCGAACCGGAGCCGGCCCCGCACCCCCTGCACGCGACCGTGGCCCCCGGCGCGCCCGTCCGCGAGAGCGCCGACGGCCCGGCGCCGGCCTCCCGGCTCCGGGCGGCGCCGGCGGCGCAGCGCGCCCAGGCCGTCCGGGTTCCCGAACGCCGGGCCTTCCCCGACGAGTTGGGACTGGCCCGGGCCCTGCGGCCGCTCAAGCTGCACCGCGCCAGCCGCTGGCGCACCGAGCTGGACGAGACGGCCACCGCCGCCGAGGCCGCCGAGACCGGCCTGCCGGACGCGGTGCTCCGCCCGGCCCGCGAACGCTGGCTGCGCTGCGACCTGGTGGTCGACGACGGCGTCTCGATGCTGCTCTGGCGCCGCACCGCCGCCGACCTGCGCCTGCTGCTCGAACGCAGCGGCGCCTTCCGGCAGGTCCGGGTGCTCGGGCTGCGAACCCGGGGTACGGAACCCGTCCGGCTGAGCGCCGCGCCGTACCGGGACGCGGCCGACGGGGACCCGGCCCTGCTCGACCCCGCCACCCTGGCCGACCCGACCGGGCAGAGCCTGGTGCTGCTGCTGAGCGACGGCGCCGGGGCCGCCTGGCGGGACGGGCGGATCCGGGACGTGCTCGACCGCTGGGCCCGCTGCGGCCCGACGGCCGTGCTGCACACCCTGCCGCGCCGGATGTGGCCGGGCTCCGGCCTGCCCGCCGAGTACTGGACGGTGTGCACGCCCCGGCAGGGCGCCGCGAACGCCGACTGGCGCGTCCAGGACCCGTACCTGCCGTACGGCGCGCCCGGCCGGCCGGGCGTCCCGGTGCCCGTCCTCGAACTGACCCCGGCCGCCCTGCGCGACTGGTCCCGCCTGCTGGCCTCCTCCGGCGGCCAGGCCCGGCTGGCGCTCTGGGAACCGGGGCCGCCGCGCAGGCCCCGGCCGGCGGTGCCCCGGCAGGCCGCCGACCCCGACCGGGCCGCGGTCGCCCGGCTGGAGCACTTCCGGGCCGCCGCCTCGCCGCAGGCGTACCGGCTGGCGGCGCAGCTGGCCGCCGTCGCGCCCGTCACCGTCCCGGTGATGCGCCTGGTGCAGGCCGCCGGCCCGCAGCCGGCCGACCCGGTGCCGCTGGCCGAGGTCTTCCTCGGCGGGCTGGTCCGGCCGGTGCCGGGCACCGGCCGGGAGCCCGCCCACCACCGGCTGTTCGACTTCCCGGCGGTGGTGAAGGACCGGCTGCTCGACGACCTCCCGACGGCGGAGCTGGTCGAGGTCGGGCACCGGGTGAGCCGGCAACTCGAAAGCCTGGCCGGGCGGTCGCCCGACTTCCCGGCCTGGCTGCTCGGCCCGGCCGACCGGCCCGGCGACACCGCGCGCGCGGACGGCGCGCCCTTCGCCTGGGCGGCCGGCCCGCTGCTGCGCCGGCTGGGGGTCGGGCCGGAGGCGGCCGAGCGGGTGGCCGAGACCTGGTGGCGGCCGTCCACCGGGTCGCCGGGGTGGCCCCCGGCCGCCGTGGCACTGGCGGAGCGCGGCCGGCTGCGCCCGCCGGACCCCGACGACCCGGCCGTGATCGGCCCGTACCGGGTGCTCGGCCGGCTGTCACCGGACACCGAGAACTGGCTCTACGCCGCCCGGAAGAAGGGCGGCGAGCTGGTGGCCGTCCGGACGGCCGGACCGCGCCCGCGCAGCCAGCGCGCCTGGGGCCTGCTCGCGGACGAGGTCGAGAACCTCAACAGCCTCAGCCCCCGTTACAGCACCCCGCTGATCACCTGGGACACCCGGGACAAGGCCGGCTGGCTGGCCACGGCCGTGCCGCTCACCTCCGGTGACGTCCCGGCGCCCACCCTGCGGGAGTTCGTCGAGGCCTGCGGGCCGCTCAGGCCGACCAGGTTCCTCTGGCACCTGGCGCTGCACCTGGCGACCGCGCTGCGCGACTCGGCGGCCAAGGGCCTGCTGCACGGCCACCTGAGCCCGGACCGGATCCTGCTCACCGAGCACGCCCCCCTGATCACCGGCTGGCAGCACCAGCCCGGCCGGTGGTCCGCACTGCCGCCCGCCGACGCGTTCTCGGAGGCCTACCGGGCGCCCGGGGAAGGGAAGTTGTCGCAGCAGGCCGACATGTTCTCGCTCGGCGCCGTGCTGCAGTACGCCTGGACCGGGCGCGACCCGGGGCGCGGCAGCGCCGACCCGCCGACCTTCGAACTGAGGGCGGACCTGCGCCACACCCGGCAGCGCTGGCGCACGGTCCTGGCCGCCTGCCTCAGCCACGACCCGGCCGAACGGCCCGGGATCGACGCCCTGGTGGGCGAGTTCGGCCGCGCGCTGGCCCCCGGCTCCGAGGACGTCCCACTGACCGCCTGGATGTCGCCGAGGGGCCGGGAACTGCTGGGCTCCGTCAACTCCCGGGGCATCCAGCCCGGCGGGCCGTCCGCCGCCGTCCCCGGGCCTGCCGACCCGGAGCCCGCCGACGGCCCGCCGAGGCTGCGGGCCGCCCGGGTCCGGGCGGACCCGCCGCCCAGGCCGGCCGGAAACCGGCACATCACCGTGCTCTGCCCCGCCGTCGGCGTCGGGCTGGCCACCACGGCGGCGATGCTCGGCGGAGCCCTGGTGGAGCGGAACGCGGCCGCCGACAAGGAGGTGGTGGTACTCGACTCGGGACGCGGCGCGGACGCCCTCGCGGCCTGGGGGCAGCGCAAGGTCCCCAGCGGCCTCTGGGGCCTGGTCTACTCGAACTCCCGGCCCGGTGCGCACAAGCCGCGCGACTCGGGCCGCCTGGACCTCGGGGAGGACTGGTTCCGCCAGCGCGGCTACCTGGCCGCCGGGCCCGGTGGCGTGCACCTGCTCGCGGGCGAGCGCGGCGAACTCCGGCCCTGGGGCCTGACCGGAGCCGAGTACGCCGACCTGCTCTTCGGGCTCGAACGGTACTTCGCCACCCTGGTCACCTCCGTCCGCGCGCCCTCGCTCGACGGCCACGTCCACGACGTCCTGCGCCGGACGGACCAGCTGGTGGTCGTCACCGGCCCGCAGTCCGGCTTCGTCCGGGAGACGGCGAGCCTGCTCGGGCTGATCCGGGACGAGGGCCACCAGGAGCTGGTGCGGTCCAGCGTGGTCGCGGTCTCCTACGACCGGCCGAGGCGGGCCCGGGGCCTGTCCATGGTCGAGCGGCTCTGCCGGGAGGTGGTCACCATCCCGTACGACGAGGGCCTGAACTGGGGAGACTTCGTCGGCCTGGAGGAGCTCGCCCCCGAGACCTGGCAGACCTTCCGGCACCTCGCCGACCTGGTCTCCGGCGACTGAATAGCCGTCAACGGCCTTGCCGGGGGATGCGCCTGACGGCACGGAAGATCCGCTCGCTAGGATCCCCGGGACCGGCCCACTGGGCCGGACGGTCACAAGGGGGAACTGAATCTTGAGGACGATACTACGGGGCCTGGTCGGGGTCACCGGGGCGATCGCGGTCTCGGGGCTGCTGCCGCTGCAGGGCGCCGTCGCCGCCGCGCACGACCAGCCCGGCCAGCGGGTACTCACCCTGAGCGCGGGCTGCCACGACGCGGGCAGCCAGCAGTACCACGACTGGGCGACCACGCCGGCGAACCTCCAGGGCGGCAACGACACCGGCACGCACTGCGGGATCAGCGTCTACACCGGCTACTTCAACGCGGCGATGGACATCCAGCTGACGCTCTCCGCCGCCTCCGTCGCCGCCTCCGGCTACACGCCGCAGCAGCTCGGGCAGATGCTCTCGGTGCGCAGCAACTTCGAGCGGGTCGACACCCCGAGCGTGGTCTGGCAGGGCCGCCACTGGACGGCCGGCCCGGACGGCTCGCTCACGCTGGACATCCCGGACTGCAACAACCGCTGCCGCTCGAACGGCGAGACCATCGATCTCGACATCTCCGGCGCGCCGCTGTCGGACACCGTCGCCCTGAACGGGCGGCTGACGCTGACGGACAGCGCCAACGCCATGACGACCTCGGAGCCGGTGTCGCTCAACTACACCGGCAACGGCGGCCACATCACCCTCGGCACGCCCGGCACCTTCGTCCCGGTCCCGCCCGCGCGGCTGCTCGACACCCGCTACGGGACGGGCGCGCCGAAGGCCAAGGTCGGGGCCGGCCAGTCCGTCGGCGTCCAGGTCACCGGGCAGGGGGGCATACCGGCCGACGGCGTCACGGCGGTGGTCCTGAACGTGACCGCCACCAACCCGACGGCGGGCAGCTACGTCACCGCGTACCCGGACGGCTCGACGCGTCCGACGGCGTCGAACCTGAACTTCTCGGCCGGGCAGACCATTCCGAACCAGGTCACCGTCCCCGTCACGAACGGCAAGGTCGACCTCTACAACCGCGCCGGGTCCGTCGACCTGCTGGCCGACATCAGCGGCTACTACCGGGCCGGGGACAGCGGTTCGCGCTACACCGGGATCGGTCCGCTGCGGATGCTGGACACCCGTGACGGCACCGGCGCCCCGCAGGCCAAGCTCGGGCCGACCCAGATGATCAGCCTGGACGTCGTCAACGGCTCGGGTGTGCTGCCGGTCCTGCCGGGCGGTGTCACGGCCGTGGTCCTGAACGTGACCGCCACCAACCCGACGGCGGACAGCTACGTCAGCGTCTACCCGGACGGCTCGACGCGTCCGACGGTGTCGAACCTGAACTTCTCGGCCGGGCAGACCATTCCGAACCAGGTCACCGTCCCCGTCACGAACGGCAAGGTCGACCTCTACAACCGCGCCGGGTCCGTCGACCTGGTCGCCGACCTGAGCGGCTACTACTCCGCCAACGGTTCGCTGTTCGTGCCCACCGGCCCGACCCGGGTGCTGGACACCCGGCAGGGCATCGGCGGCTACGGGACGCCGTTCGGCCCGGACAAGGCCAACCAGGTCGTGCCCAACTCGTGGCAGTACGGCGTCCCGCCGTACGCGGTCACGGACGTCGTGCTCAACGTCACCGCCACCGACGCGACGGCCGGCAGCTACCTCTCGGTCTTCCCGGCGATCCCGGCTCCGCCGAGGCCGAACTTCTCGAACCTCAACTTCGGTGCGGGGCAGACCATCCCGAACGCCGTGACCAGCTCGCTGGGCGACGGCACCACCGCCTTCGTCGGCGGCGGCGTCGGGGTCGTCAACGACGGTCTGGACATCTACAACCGGGCCGGCTCCGTGAACGTGGTCGCCGACATCGGCGGCTACTTCACGGCCGGCTGACCGGCTCGGACCCGACGGGCCGCGCTCCCCGCACACGCGGGGGCGCGGCCCGTCTGCGTCCGGTCCCGTCCGCACCTGACTTCGCCTTCGCCTGCCCCCGGCCGCGTCCGGTTTCCGGCTCTGCCGGGTGACAGTCCGAAGGTGTCTCAGTTACTGTCTGTAGCATGATGGTTGAGGGTGGGATCCGAGGTCGGGGCACGGCCGTGGTGATCGGCGGCGGGCTGGCCGGCACGCTGGCGGCCTGGGCGCTGCGCGGGCACGCCGAGCGCATCGTGGTGGTGGAACGCGACCGCTACCCGGCGCGGCCCGACTTCCGGGCCGGGCTGCCGCAGGGCCGGCACGCGCACCTGGTGCTGGAGGCCGGGCACCGCGTCCTGGAGGAGCTGATGCCCGGGATCCGGGAGGAGCTGCTGGCGGCGGGGGCCGTCCGGGTCCCGCTGGCGCCCGCGCTGCGCTGGCTCAGCTCGGCCGGCTGGATGGCGGAGTTCGAGAGCGAGATCGCCTTCCTGTCCTGCACCCGGCCCCTGCTGGACCACACGGTGCTGGACCGGGTGCGCGGCGAGTCCTCGATCGAGTTCCTGGAGGGCACCGAGGTCACCGGACTCCTCGGCACGGCCCGGGCGCTGACCGGCGTCCGGGTCCGGGAGCGCGGACAGAACCCGGGCGAGGCCCGCGAGATCCCGGCCGAGCTGGTGGTGGACGCCTCCGGGCGGTCCTCCGCGCTGCCCTCCTGGCTGGCCGAACTCGGCTGCCGCCCGGTGCCCGAGGAGCGGGTCGACGCGGGCGTCGCGTACGCGAGCCGGCTCTTCCACCGCCCGCCCGGGCTGGAGCTCGACTACTCCGCCCTGTACCTCCAGACCAAGGGGCCCGAGGCACCGCGCCTGGGCGTCCTGCTGCCGGTCGAGGGCGACCGCTGGATCGTCAGCGTGGGCGGCATGCGCGGCGCCGAACCGGAGCCCGGCGAGGCGGGGTTCGACCGGCAGCTCGGTCTGCTGCGCGATCCGAGCATGCGCGAGCTGCTCGCCGGGGCCGAACCCGCGACCGACGTCCGGGGCTTCCGTCCCGGCCCGGGCGTCCGGCGGCGCTACGACCGCAGCGCCCCCGAGGGGCTGGTGGTGACGGGCGACGCCGCGTGCACCTTCAACCCCGTGTACGGGCAGGGCGTCACCGTCGCGGCCCTCGGCGCCCGGGCCCTGGGGGCGGCCGTCGCCCGGCACGACGGCATCGGCCACGCGGCGGCCGCCGCGGGCCGCAGGGGCGTCGCCGCCGCGTCCAGGAACGCCTGGACGATGTCCGCCAGCGAGGACGTGCGCTTCCCCACCACCACCGGCGGCCCGACCGGGGCCCTGGTCCGCTTCCAGCACCGCTATCTGGACAAGGTGCTGGCCCGCGCCACCACCGATCCGCTGGTCTGCTCGGCCTTCCAGAACGTGATGTCGCTGGTCTCCCCGCCGGCCGCGCTGTTCCACCCCGCCGTCCTCGCCTCCGTGCTGCGCGGCGGTGCTCCCCGCTGAGCGGTGCCCCGCGCGCTCCCGGTCCACCGGCCGTGCGGGCAAGGCGATCTACCGCCGTCCGTCCGTCGGCGGTAGTGTCCACCGCACTGTCGGGGTGGGTGTCGCGCACGGGGGAGCCGAGTGTCTGTCGACGATGACCAGGTGTCGCTGCGGTCTTCGGAGCCGTCGCCCCCGCCGGGGCCCGGGGCGGAGCAGCCGCCGGACCCGGCGGGCGCGACGACCGCGCAGGAGCTGGTCCACCGGCTCCGCCTGCTCAAGAGCTGGTCCGGCGACCTCTCGCTGCGCGAGCTCCAGCGGCGCAGCGGCCTGCCGCGCAGCACGATCGCCGACGCGCTGGACCCGCGCCGCACCCGACTGCCGCCGCTGGGCCGGGTGCTGGCCATCGTGGAGGCGTGCGGCGCCTCGAAGGGCGCGGTCGAGGAGTGGGAGGCCGCCTGGCGGCGGATCCAGCTGCGGCCGCCCCTGGCCGCCGACCTCCCGCCCGGTGACCCGGTGCTGCCCGAACCCGGCAGCGAGCCGGAAGACGAGCTGGAGGACGGGCCCGAAGACGAGCCGGGGGACGGGCCGGGGAATGAGGTTGAGGACGGGCCCGGGAGCGGGCCCCGGAGCGGCGGCCGCGTCCGGGGCCGACGCCGGCCCGTGCTGTTCCTCGTGGCGGCGGCGCTCACCGCGGCCGCCCTGCTCGGGTGGTCCGCCAGTACCGACCGTGCGGAGGCGCCCGTGGCCTCCACGAGTTCGGCCGACGGCCGGATCGGCTACGTCGCCCGGACGGCCGACGACTTCCAGATCCTGGGTACGTCCGGCGTCGACCTGGCCGTCCTGCACCCCGTCGCGGCCGGTGACGCGCTGGTCGTCAGCATGATGCTCACCAGTACCAGCGCCGGTCCGGTCAAAGTGACCGACACGGCCGGCAACGGTTACAGCCTGGTCGGCGACGTCGTCGACGCCTACTGGCACCGCACGATGGTGTTCGCGGCCTTCCACGCCAAGCCGCTGAACACCGCCGACCGGATCAGCTTCGGCTACCCGAAGTCCAGCAAGTACCAGATCGCCGTCGACGAGTTCCAGGGCCTCACCGCCGCCGGACCGCAGGCCACTGCGTCCTCGGTCTACGACCACAACTCCACCGGGTTCAGCACCAGCGCCCACCCGTTGGCGTGCGCTCCGGACGACCTGCTGCTCAGCGCGGTGGGGACGAACTCCGGCCCGGCCCCGATCTTCGCGTCCGGCTGGCAGACGCTGCCCGTGCTCAAGCTCTCCTCCTACCGCCTGACCACCGCCTACCGCTTCGTCACCAGCGCCGAGAAGTGCGCCGCCACCGGCACCACCACGGCCCAGTGGGAGGCCACTGCGCTCACCTTCCACTGAGCAGGGCGCGCCCAGGGGGCACCCCTGGGCCGCGTCCACGGGACGCACACCGCACCGGTTCCGATCCGTGACATTTTCCGACATTCCCCCATGCGCGGACCGACTAGGATCGCCGTCGAAGACGCGTCCGATCCCATCGCGTCCTCTGCCTCACCCCGTACCTCGCGTCAGGACCGCAACGGCGTACCGCTGTCCGGCGCGCGCTCGCGTTCCCGCACCTCGTTCGTGGGCACCGCATTGCACCGCACCGCACGTCACCGCGTCGCACGGCACCTGCCGCACCACTTCGGCTGCCCCGCCGTCCTGTCCCGGCCGGGCGGGCCGCCGGTCCGGTGGTTCATCCGGGCCCGGCCCCGACCGCCGCCGATCCACCCCGCTTGGAGGAACCTCCTGTGCAACGGACGTCCCGTCACAAGGCCGGCCTGGCTTATCTGGCCATGTTCTCGCTGCTGGCGCTGATGCTCGCCGCGCGCCCGGCGTGGGCCGGTACCAACCTGGTCGCCAACCCGGGGTTCGAGCAGCTCGACTCCACCGGCTTCCCGGTCTGCTGGGAGAAGTCCGGCTGGGGCAACGGCACGGTCGCGTACAGCCGCACCACCGCCGCGCACGGCGGCAGCACCGCGATGTCGATCACGGTGACCGGGGTCACCACCGGTGACGACAAGCTGCTGATGACGGAGAACGCGTCCTGCGCGCCGGCCGTGACGCCCAAGCACCAGTACGACCTCGGGCTCTGGTACAAGTCCACCACCCCCAACACCGTGGTGACCGCCTTCCGGCACGACACGACCGCCGGCTGGCAGTACTGGACGGACCTGGAGACCCTCCCGGCGACGGCGGCGTACCAGCACACCACCGTGCGCACCCCGGCCGTCCCGCCGAACACCGACCGGATCTCCTGGGGCGCCACCGTCTACGGCACCGGCACGCTGGTCACCGACGACTACACCATGCAGGACACCACCGTCCCCGTCACCGGCGGTACGTGCACGGCCGGCGCGGCCTGCACCACCGGCTCGTGGCAGGTGCTGCCGTTCCTGAACCCGGTGCGCAGCATGCACGCCATCGTGCTGCACAACGGCAAGGTGCTGCTGATGGCGGGCTCGGGCAACGACCCGATGGCGTTCGCCGCCGGTACGTTCAGCTCCGCCGTGTACGACCCGGCGAGCGGCAAGTTCACCCAGATCGCCACTCCCACCGACATGTTCTGCTCCGGGCACGTGCAGCTGCCGGACGGCCGGGTGCTGATCATGAGCGGCACGAAGGCCTACCCGGCCGCCGACGGGAGCCACGGGTACGAGGGGCTGACCAGTTCGTACATCTTCGACCCGGTCGCGCAGACCTACACCCGGGTCAACGACATGAACGACGGCCACTGGTACCCGTCCGCCACCGAGATGGGTGACGGCGACGTCATGACCTTCGGCGGCCTGAAGGCGGACTCCTCGGGCAGCGTGACCGCCGAGCTGTTCTCCAACGCGCAGCAGAAGTGGCTGGCGAGCAGCCAGGTCAACCAGACCTGGTCGTACTTCGGCCTCTACCCGGCGATGATCCTGATGCAGGACGGCCGGCTGTTCTACTCGGGCAGCCACGTCTTCGGCAACGGCACTCCGGGGACGGGCGCCTCGATCTACAACTACCAGGCGAACACCATCACGCCCGTCCCGGGCCTGCAGAGCAAGGACACCCGGGACCAGTCGATGAGCGTGATGCTGCCCCCGGCCCAGGACCAGCGGGTCATGGTGATGGGCGGCGGCAACATCTACACCAACGTGGACGCCGGCCGGCAGACCGACCTGATCGACCTGAAGGCCGCCAGCCCGGCCTACCAGCCGGGCCCGCTGCTGCCGCAGGGCACCATGAGCAACGGTGCGAAGGAGACCGGCGCCCAGGGCAAGATGTACGTCTCCTCGGTGCTGCTGCCCGACGGCAAGGTCTTCGAGACCGGCGGCGGTCTGCACAACCGGACGGACCCGGTGTTCGAGGCGTCGATGTTCGACCCGACCACCAACACCTTCACCCCGGGCATGGCCACCGACCCGATCCCGCGCAGCTACCACTCGGCGTCGTTCCTGCTGCCGGACGGCCGGGTGATGTCGGTCGGCGACAACCCCGGTGACGGGTCGTTCAACATGCACGTCTCGGTCTACACGCCGCCGTACCTGCTGCACGGCGCCCAGCCGAAGATCACCTCGGTGGCCAACCCGATGTGGTCGTACGGCTCCAGCCAGAAGGTCACGGTCGACTCGCCGATCGTGCGTGCCGAGCTGATCCGCCCGGCGGCGGTCACGCACTCCTCGGACCCGAACCAGCGGTTTGTCGACCTGCCGCTCACCGTGAACAGCGGCGGCAGCGTGAACCTCAACGTGACCAGCAACCCGAACCTGGCGCCGCCCGGGTACTACATGCTCTTCGTGGTCAACGCGAACGGCGTGCCGTCGGTGGCGCAGTGGGTCCACCTGATGTGACCGGCCGACCCGCAGCACGCAGAGAGGAGTCCTCCCGATGACCGATCGCACTCCGTCCCACCGGCGGCGCGGCGGCAGCCGCGGCCGCCGGGTGGCGGCAGCCGTCCTGGGCACCGGCGCGGCTGCCGCGCTGGCCTTCGTGCTGGCCACCGGCGGCGCCGCGTCCCGTCCGGCCGCTGCCGGGCCGCCGCCGCAACCGCCCGCCCCCCATGTGCTGAACTTCGCCAACGAGGTGCAGGCACCGGCCCAGCAGGCCGCCACGCCTGAGGCGTCCCCGGGCCGGCCGTCCGCGGCCGCCCCGGCCCCGGCCCGGCAGCCGGCGGCGGGCCCGACCGAAGTCCCGGTCGCGGCCGACGCGGACGGCTGCGACCACGCCTACGGCCAGATCAACCAGTGCGTCCCGCGCGCCTTCCCGGCCGGGGTGCAGGACACGCCGGCGGCCCGCTGCGGGTGGCTGGTCGCGCACGGTTACCACGCACTCGCCGTCCACGCCCGGGACGACCTCGGGTTGGACAGCAACGGCGACGGGGTGGCCTGCGGTCCGGGCGACGCCGGAGCGGCCGCCTGACGCGGACTTGAGATCCCGGGGCGGACGCGGCCCCGGACGACGAAGTGGCTGGTCGGTCAACCGACCAGCCACTTCGTGCGTCCGGCGGCGCCCGCCCGGCCCGGACGGGATCCCTTGACAGCCCATTTGGTCTAGTCCACCCTGTGTGCCGGACCCCACTGCCGGCCGGCCCCCACGCCGCCCGGATCCGGGTGCCTGCCGGTAACCCGCCTGCTGGAAGGGCGAGTTACCCACAGTTCCGATGCCCCACCGCACCACCCCCGCACCCTGCTCCACTGCTCCTCTGCTCCCGTCTGCCGCCTCCCCGACGATCTCCGGTTGGCGGACGGGGTCCTGTATGCCCCCACGTGACAGGAGAGCTCAGCATGCGCAGATCCAACCGATCGGCACTGGCGGTGACTTCGGCGGCGGTGCTGCTGGGTGCCGCCATGTCGCTCCTGGGCGTGCACAACGTCCAGGCCGCCTCGCCGCGGACCCCCACGGCCGCGCCGACCAACACCACCGGGGCGCCCGCCACCTCGGGCGGGCTCAAGGTGGCGTACTACGACCAGTGGTCGGTCTACGCCAACGCGTTCTACCCGAAGAACGTCGACACCTCCGGGATGGCGGGCAAGCTCGACTACCTGATCTACGACTTCGAGAACATCGACCCCACCAACCTGACCTGTTTCGAGGCCAACTCGGCCGCCTCGCAGGACGAGAACAACCCCAACGCCGGTGACGGCGCGGGCGACTCGTTCGCCGACTACGGGAAGAGCTACGGCGCCGACCTCAGCGTCGACGGCACCGCCGACGCCTGGAACATGCCGATCGTCGGGAACTTCCACCAGCTCCAGGAGCTGAAGAAGAAGAACCCGCACCTCAAGGTCGTGCTGTCGCTGGGGGGTTGGACCTACTCCAAGTACTTCTCCGACGCGGCGGCCACCGACGCCTCGCGCAAGAAGCTGGTCGGCTCCTGCATCGACATGTTCATCAAGGGCAACCTGCCCTCGCAGGGCGGCTACGGCGGCGCCGGCACCGGCAAGGGCATCTTCGACGGCTTCGACATCGACTGGGAGTACCCGGGCGGCGGCGGGCACACCGGCAACCACGCGACCCCGGCCGACAAGCAGAACTTCACCGCGCTGCTGGCGGAGTTCCGCACCGAGCTGAACGCCCAGGGCCTCGCGGACGGGAAGACCTACTCGCTCTCGGCGGCCCTGCCGGCCGGCCAGGACAAGATGCGGTACGTCGAGACCGACAAGATCGGGCAGTACCTGACCTTCGGCGACCCGATGACGTACGACATGCACGGCGGCTGGGAGCCGACCGGGCCGACCAACCACCAGGCCCCGGTCTACCAGAACCCGGCCGACCCCTCGAACCCGATCCCGCCCGGGACGGCCAAGTACTCGGCGGACGAGGCGATCAAGGCCTACACGGTCGGTGATCCGCAGTACTCGATCCCCGGCGGCTTCCCGGCGGGCAAGCTGAACATCGGCGTGCCGTTCTACTACCGGGGCTGGACGGGGGTGGCGGCCGGCGCGAACCACGGCCTCTACCAGAGCGCCAGTGGCCCGGCGGCGGGTGCGGCCGACTCCGGGAACGTGGCCGGGGTCCGGATGTACAAGGAACTCTCCGGCATCGTGGACAACCCGGCCGACACCTTCTGGGACCCGGCGGCCCAGGCCTCGTACTTCTACGACGGCACCAACTTCTGGTCCGGCGAGAGCACCAGGTCCGTCCAGGCCAAGGCCGACTACCTGCACTGCAACGGGCTCGGCGGGACGATGATGTTCTCGCTGTACGACCTGGACCCGGCGGCGACGCTGTTCAACGCGGCGGTGGCGGACACCAACGGCTCGGCCGCGAGCTGCCCGGCGCCCTCGCCGAGCCCCTCCTCCTCGCCGTCGTCCTCGCCTTCGTCCAGCCCGAGCCCGTCCTCCTCCCCGTCGTCGTCCCCGTCCCCGTCGTCGAGCCCGTCCTCCTCGCCCTCCTCCAGCCCGTCCTCCTCGCCGTCCCCGTCCTCCTCGCCGACCGGCTCCGGCGGGATCGTGGCCAACGGCGGCTTCGAGTCCGGCGGCCTGTCCCCGTGGACCTGCACCGGCAACCTCGGCACGGTGGTGGGCAGTCCGGTGCACTCCGGCACGCACGCCCTCCAGGGCATGCCCAGCGGGTCCGACGACGCTCAGTGCTCGCAGACCGTCACGGTGAAGCCCAACACCACGTACACGCTGTCCGGTTGGGTGCAGGGCAACTACACCTACCTCGGGGTGACCGGCTCCGGCGCCGACACCTCGACCTGGACCTCGGGCACCGGCTGGTCGCAGCTGTCGACCAAGTTCACCACCGGCGCCGCCGTGAGTTCGGTGACCGTCTGGGTGCACGGCTGGTACGCACAGGGGAACTACTACGCCGACGACATCAACGTCAGCTGATGTGAGCCCCGGAGGGCGGAACCATCTGAAATCCAGGTGATTCCGCCCTCCTCTGTTCTCGAACGACCTGAACGGGTCATATTCTGGCCGGGAATCCCCTGCTGACGCCCAGTGGCATTCACTACAGTTGCCATCCGGAGCGGCTGGACGCGGAGCCATCCGCCCTCATCCACCGGATCGAGCAAGAGGAGCCCCCATGCCACGTCTGCGTACCGCCCTGGGTGTCGCGCTGCTGAGCGCCGCGGCCACCGTGACCCTGTCCGTCGCCCCGGCCCAGGCCTCGCCCGGCGGCACCTCCAACGTCTGCGGCAGCTCGTCGACCCCGGCCGGCTGGGTCGACGTCCAGTGGTGGCACAGCTCCGGCTGCGGATCGTGGGACTTCAGCCCCAACACCAAGCAGATCGAGCAGCTCACCGGACTGCCGGTCGGCACCAGCGTCAACGCCTGTAGCACCACCTACCCGCCGGCCGGCTGGGCCATCGTCGGCTCCTACTACAGCAGCGGCTGCCAGGTCGGCTCGGTGCCCAGCTTCAACCCCAACACCTGGACCCTGACCCGGGTCTCCTGACCGTCCTGGTGTCGGACCGGGCGCGGGCGCGGACGGCTGCGTAGGGTGGGCCGGGCCGACTGACCCCCCATCAGCAGAGGAGGCCCCGATGGCCGACGAAGCCGCGCTCCGCGCCCTGTTCGCCGCCCGCAAGGGCGGCGTACTGGCGACCCTCAAGCGGGACGGCCGCCCGCAGCTGTCCAACGTCATGTACGCCTACGACGAGGCCGCGGCCCTGATCCGGGTGTCCGTCACCGAGGACCGCGCCAAGGCCAGGAACCTGCGCCGCGACCCGCGCGCCAGCTTCCACGTCACCAGCGCGGACTTCTGGTCCTGGGCCGTCGCCGAGGGCACCGCCGAGCTCACCCCGGTCGCGGCCGCCCCCGACGACGCCACCGTCGAGGAGCTGGTGGACCTCTACCGGACACTCAGCGGTGAACACCCGGACTGGGACGACTACCGCGCCGCCATGGTCCGCGACCGCCGGATCGTGGTCAGGCTGCACGTCGAGCGCTACTACGGACAGGCCCCGGACGCGGGCTGACCCGCGGTCGCCGGGCCGAACGACACGCGAACGGACGCCACACGCGGTCGTACGACTACTCCGGGTGCATGATTGGCCACGTTGGGTCCTGGTGGATCGGCGTGGCAGCGCGCCGGAGCAGGCTAGGTGGTGCCGACCGTGCGGTGGATCGTCGTATCGAGCATCCGGCTGGCGGCCGCGGTGGCGGCGGCCGCCCTGGTCGTCCTGTTCCTGGGCACCGCCGTCCTGCGCCACGCGCCCGTCGACACCCTGCCGGAGTTCCTGCCGCCGCACGTCCAGGTCCAGACCGAGGCGCTCGGACTGTCCGCCAACGAGGTCGAGCAGCTGATCACGGTGCCGCTGGAGGACGAGTTCAACGGCCTGGCCTTCCTCGACCACCTGCGCTCGCAGTCCAGACCGGGCCTGTCGGCGATCGACCTCACCTTCAAGCCGGGCACCGACATCTACCAGGCCCGCCAACTGGTCACCGAGCGGGTGGCACAGGGCCCCGCCGTCGTCCAGGTCGGCACCCCGCCGGTGATGATCCAGCCGCTGTCCGCCCAGAGCCGGGCCATGATGGTCGGCCTGTCCTCGAAGACCGTGTCGATGATCGACCTGTCCACCCTGGCCCGCTGGCGGATCCGCCCCCGGCTGCTCTCGGTGCCCGGCGTCGCCAACGTCACCATCTGGGGCCAGCGGGACCAGCAGCTCCAGGTGCTGGTCGACCCGGCCCGGATGCACCAGCAGGGCGTCACCCTGACCCAGGTGATCAACACGACCGGCGACGCGATGTGGACCTCCCCGCTCTCCTTCGTCGAGGCCTCCTCCCCGGGCGCCGACGGCTTCATCGACACCCCGAACCAGCGGCTCTCGGTCCAGCACATCCAGCCGATCAGCACCCCCAAGGACCTGGCCGCGATCCCGCTGGAGGAGACCACCGACAAGAAGGTGCTGCTCGGCGACGTGGCGACGGTGGTGATGGACCACCCGCCGCTGCGCGGTGACGCCGCCCTGGCGGGCGGGCCCGGCTTCCTGCTGGTGGTCGAGAAGTTCCCCGGCGCGGACACCCTCGCGGTGGCCAAGGGCGTGGAGAGCGCGATGGCCGACCTGACGCCCGGCCTGTCGGGCGTCACCGTCGACACCGGCGTCTTCCGCCCGGCCACCTTCATCGAGACCGCGCTGCGCCACATCGGCTGGGCCGCGCTGGCCGGGCTGGTGCTCCTGGTGGTCTGGCTGGGCCTGTGCTGGCGGTCCTGGCGGGTGGCCCTGATCGCGCTGGTGGGCGTCACCCTGCCGCTGGTCGCCGCCGCCGACGTCCTCTACCTCAGCGGTGCCACCTTCACCACCATGACGCTGGCCGGCCTGGTGGTCGCCCTGGGCGTGGTCGTCGACGACACGGTACGGACAGTGGCCGCGATCCGGCACCGGCTGTCCGAGCCGGGCGGGCCCGGCCCGGCGCCGTCCCGGGCGGAGCTGATCGCCGAGGCGGTGCCGACGCTGCGCGGCCCGCTCGGCTTCGCGCTGGCCGCCATCGCGCTGGCGGCCGTGCCGCTGCTGTTCCTCGGCGGCCTGGGCGGCTCACTCACCCGCCCGATGGTGACGGCCTACCTGCTCGCGGTGCTGGCCGCGACCCTGGTCGCGATGACCGTCGTCCCGGCTCTGGCCCACCTGCTGCTGCGGAAGGCGCCGCCCCGGCGCGAGAGCCCCCGCCCGGTCCGCCGGGCCGGGCGGCTGCTCGGCCGGGCACAGCTGCGCTTCGTCCGGCGGGCGGGCTGGGTGTACGGGTCGGTCGCCGTGCTGGCGGTGTGCGGACTGGCCGTCCTGCCGCAGCTGGGCACCGGCGGGCTGATCCCGCAGACCCAGGACCGCAGCCTGCTGGTCCGCTGGCAGGCCGCGCCCGGCACCTCGCTGCCGGCCATGCAGCAGGCCACCGCGGCGGCCGGGGACGCACTGCGCGCCGTCCCCGGTGTCGCGGGCGTGGCCAGCGACCTCGGGCAGGCCCTGATGGGCGACCAGCAGGTCGACGTGGACTCGGCCCAGAGCTGGATCACCCTGGCCCCGAACGCGGACTACAGCGCGACCCGGGCGGCCGTCGAGCGCCGGCTCACCGAGGCGACCGGTCTGCGCCACACCCTGCTCACCTACCCGCAGGCCGCCCTCGACGCGGGCCGCACCCAGCAGGGCCCGCCGCTCTCCGTCCGGCTGTACGGGACGGACCAGCAGGTGCTGGCCGCCCAGGCCGAGCGGATCCGGCAGTCGCTGGCCGGCCTGCACGGCGTCGTCGGCGCGCAGGTGAACCTGCCCGCCCAGGTGCCGTCCATCAAGATCGACACGAACATCGAGGCGGCGGCCGCCCAGGGCCTCAAGCCCGGCGACATCCGGCGGGCCACCGCCGTGCTGCTCGCCGGGATCCCGGTCGGCAGCTACTACCAGCAGCAGCAGATCTTCGACGTGTCGGTGTGGAGCGAGCCGGCCGGCCGGCAGAACCTCTCCGACGTCCAGCACCTCCTGCTGGACGCCCCGAACGGCCGGCAGGTCGCGCTCGGCGACGTCGCCGCCGTGTCCGTGCAGCCGACCGCCACCGAGGTCGACCACGACCAGGCCTCCCGCTACCTGGACATCACCGCCGACGTACGCGGCACCGACCTCGACCCCCTGGTGGACCGGGCCCGGACGGCCGTCCAGGCCCTCGGCCTGCCACTCGGCTACCACGCCGAGGTCTCCAGCGACCTCGCCCAGCGGCAGAGCGGCGACCTGCGCACCCTGCTGTACGTGCTCGCGGCCGCCGCCGGCATCCTGCTGCTGCTGCACGCCGCGCTGCGCGGCTGGGGCCGGGCGGCCCTGCTGTTCGTCACCCTGCCGCTGTCGGCGGCCGGCGGCGTGCTGACCGCGCTGGTGGCCGGCCGGTTCCTGACGGCGGGGGCGCTGATCGGCTTCCTCGCCGTCCTCGGGCTCGCACTGCGCGGCGGCATCCTGCTGCTCCGCACCATCCAGCGGCTCGAACAGCTGCACCCGGAGAGCCCACGGGTCGACCTGGTCCTGCAAGGCACCCGACAGGTCGCCCTGCCGTCGCTGGTGACGGCCGTCGGCCTGGCGCTCGCCGTCCTGCCGTTCGTCGTACGCGGCGACATCGCGGGGATGGAGGTGCTGCGGCCGCTGGCCCTGGTGGTGCTCGGCGGCCTGCTGAGCTCACTGCTGGTGACCTGGTTCCTGCTGCCGGGCCTCTACCTGCGGCTGGTCCCGCGCTCCCCGGCCGGTGCCGCGTGACCGCGCCGCGCCGCTACCGGGCCGCCGCGCTGCTGCCCGCGGCGCTCGCGCTCGGCGGGTGCTCGCACGGCTCGGCCGGCCCGGTCGTCGCGGCCCACCCGGCGAGCCTGGTCGCCATCCCGGGCAGCACCCTGCACCAGGTGGTGCTGACCGAGGACTCGGCCCGCAGGCTGGGCGTCCGGACGGAGCCGGTCCGCCCGGCACCGGCCGCCGCCGACGCCGCCTCGGGCCTGACGGCCGTCGCGACCACCGCCCTCGTCTACGACCCGCAGGGCGCCTCCTGGACGTACACCCCGACCGGGCCGCTCGCCTACACCCGCAGCCCGGTCACCGTCGACCACGTCAGCGGGAACGTCACGGTGCTGCGCGCGGGCCCGCCGGCCGGGACGCCGGTGGTGACCGTCGGGGTACCGGAACTGCTCGGCACCGAGTACGGCGTCGGAGAGGAATGACCGTGGCACGCAGGACGGCGATGCGCGCCATCGTCTCGTGGAGCCTGAGGTACCGGCTGCTGGTGGTCGCCGCAGCGGTGGCGATGATGGTGGTCGGCATCACCACCGTCCGCGACACCCCGGTGGACGTGTTCCCCGAGTTCGCGCCGCCGCAGGTGCAGATCCAGACCGAGAGCCTCGGCCTGTCCACCTCGGACGTCGAGTCGCTGGTCACCGTGCCGCTCGAACTGGCGATGAACGGCATGCCGGGCCTGGACCACCTGCGGTCCACCTCGGTGCCGCAGCTCTCCTCGATCGTCATGGTCTTCAAGCCCGGCGCCAACCTCCTGCACGCCCGCCAGCTCGTCCAGGAAAGGCTGGCCACCGTCCGTCCCACGCTGCCCAAGTGGGCCAGCCCGCCCGTCATGCTGCCGCCGGTGTCGGCCACCGCCCGGGTGCTCCAGATCGGGATGACCTCGGACCAGCACTCCGTCATGGAGCTCTCCAGGCTCGCCTACTGGAACGTCAAGGCCCGGCTGCTGCGGGTGGACGGCGTGGCGGACGTGTCGATCTGGAACGAGCGGCAGCCCACCCTCCAGGTCCAGGTCGACCCGGCGAAGCTGGCGGCGCAGCACAGCACCCTGGACGAGGTGGAGCGCACCACCTCCGACGCGCTGGACTCGGGCGCGCTCCAGTTCTCCACCGGGTCGGTGGTCGGCGCCGGCGGTTCGCTGGACACGGCCGACGGGCAGCGGCTCCAGGTCGAGCACGGGCTGGCGGTCCGGACCCCGGAGGACCTCGCCAAGGTGCCGCTGGAGGACCAGGCCGCGCACGGGAACGTGGTGCCGCTCGGTTCGGTGGGCCCGGTGGTCCAGGACTACACGCCGATCATCGGCGACGCCGTCATCAACGGCCGGCCCGGGCTGCTGCTCGTCGTCGAGAAGCTGCCCTGGGGAAACACCCTCAAGGTGACCAGCGGAGTGGAGGACGCCCTCAGAGCGCTCCAACCGGGGCTGCCCGGAGTCACCTTCGACGCCACGATCTTCCGCCCGGCCACCTTCATCGAGGACTCGATCCACAACCTGCGGACCTCGCTGCTGCTGGGCTTCCTGCTGGTCGTCGTGATCCTGGTGCTGTTCCTGTTCGAGTGGCGGGTCGCCCTGATCAGCCTGGTGACCATCCCGCTGTCGCTGACCGCGGCGCTGCTGGTGCTGCGGGCCGTCGGCGCCACCGTCAACACCATGGTCCTGGCCGGGCTGATCATCGCGCTCGGCGCGGTGGTGGACGACGCGATCATCGACGTGGAGAACATCCTCAGACGGCTGCGCGAGGCCCGCAGCGAGGGCAGCCGGGTCTCCACCGCCTCGGTCATCCTGGAAGCCTCGCTGGAGGTCCGCAGCCCGATCGTCTACGCGACGCTGATCATCGTGGCGGCCGCCGTCCCGGTGTTCCTGCTGCACGGCCTGACCGCCGCGTTCTTCCGTCCGCTCGCGCTCGCCTACACCCTGGCGATCGTGGCCTCGATGGTGGTCGCCCTGACCGTCACACCCGCGCTGACCCTGCTCTTCCTGCGGCGTGCCCCGCTGCGGCGCGGCCAGTCCCCGCTGGTCCGGTGGCTGCAACGGCTGTACACCTCGGTGCTGTCACGCATCGTCGCCCGCCCGCGCGCCGCCTACGCCGGGTTCGGCGTGGTGATCCTGCTGGGCGCGCTGGTGGTGCCGCAGCTCGGGCAGTCCCTGTTCCCGACCTTCAGACAGCGCGACCTGCTGATCCACTGGGACGCCATCCCCGGCACCTCCGACGCCGAGATGCAGCGCACCACCACCCAGCTGAGCCGTGAACTGCTCGCGATCCCCGGGGTGCGCACCTTCGGCGCCCACATCGGCCGCGCCAAGCAGGGCGAGGAGGTGGTCGGGATCAACGCCGCCGAGGTCTGGATCAGCACCGACCCCTCGGCCGACTACACGAAGACGGTCAACGCCGTCCGTACCGTGGTGAACAGCTACCCCGGGCTCTACCGGGACGTGGAGACCTACCTCAACGAGCGCATCGAGGAGGTCCTCACCGGCTCGAAGGAGGCCGTCGTCGTCCGGGTCTACGGACAGGACCTGGCGGAGATGCGCAACACCGCGAACGCGGTGCTCGGGAAGGTCGCCGAGGTGCCCGGCGTGGTCGACCAGCACGTCGACCTGTCCGTCGACACCCCGCAGATCCAGATCCAGGTCGACCTCGCCAAGGCCGCGCAGTACGGGCTCAAGCCCGGCGACGTGCGGCGGCAGGCGGCCGCCATGGTGGCGGGCCAGGAGATGGGCAACGTCTTCCGGGACAACCAGGTCTACGGCGTCTACGTCTGGAGCACCCCCGACACCCGCGCCAGCACCACCGCGATCGCCGACCTCGCCCTCAACACCGCCTCCGGCGCGACCGTGCGCCTGGGCGACCTGGCCACCGTCAGCCTGCGCTCCGACCCCTACCTGGTCACCCGCGACCAGAACTCGCGCTACCTGGACGTCGGCGCGAACGTCCAGGGCCGGGACCTGTCGGCCGTCGTCCAGGACATCAAGACCCGGTTGAAGGGCGTGGCGATCCCGCAGGGGTCGCACTACACGCTGCTGGGGGAGTACCAGGAGCGGCAGGCCGCCCAGAGCAGCCTGTTCACCACCGCGCTCATCGCCGCCGCGGCGATCCTGCTGCTGCTCCAACTGGCCTTCCGGTCCTGGCGGCTGGCCACCTTCGTCTTCCTCACGCTGCCGATGGCACTGGTCGGCGGTCTGATCGCGATCTGGATCGGCGGCGGCGTCATCACCATCGGCGCGCTGGTCGGCTTCTTCACGGTCTTCGGCATCGCCGCCCGCAACGGCATCCTGCTGATCAACCACTGCCAGCACCTGGAACGGCAGGAGGGCGAGGGCTTCGGAGCGGCCCTGGTGGTGCGTGGCGCCCGGGAGCGGCTCGCGCCGATCCTGATGACCTCGCTCGCCACCGGGCTGGCCCTGGTGCCCCTGGTGGTCCTCGGAGCCAGGCCGGGCCACGAGATCGAGTACCCGCTCGCCGTCGTCATCCTGGGCGGCCTGGTCACCTCGACCCTGCTCACCCTCTTCGTGGTGCCCTCGCTCTACCTCCGCTTCGGCCACCCGCGAGTGCGCGCGTGACCGCCGAACGCCCGTGGCCCGCCGGCTGAAGACCGGCTCACCGAGGCCACCGCCGTGCAATCCGGCCGGCATCCCCCGACCCGGGCCCCTGGAGGACCGACCTGTTGACTTCCTCCCCGGCGTGAACGCCGGGGATTCCCCTCAGCCTCGCGGCTGAGCCGCTGCGTGTGAGCGCTGCGGTGGGACGACTTCCTGCTTCACCGACGACTGCCCGCCCGGAGT
>NZ_BAAANT010000031.1:0-86314 GCF_039529945.1 Kitasatospora kazusensis
CGCCCGCGAGGTCTACCGCACGCTCACCAGCACACCAACCGAACGAATCACGCAAACCGACCTTGCTCCTGCGGCTTGACGTCTATAGGAGCATCCGTAACGACTTCCGGGAAGCTGTCAAGTAACACCCCGCCCGGCCTCAGCGGCTTCCACGGCCCTCACCGGGCCGGCCGGCGCCCGGACTGCGCGGCGCGGAACCCGAAGAGCACCTCCGAGGTCCGCGCCGCGCTCCGGGTCACCGCTTCTTGAACTCCTCGATGGCCTCCCGGGCCGCATCCTGCATCGCGGCGCCACCGACGTGCCCGGAGTCCTCGAAGATGTGCAGCCGCGCGTCCGGCCACGCCTTCGCCAGCTCCCACACCGTCTGCACCGGGCAGCCCATGTCGTGCCGGCCGTGGAGCAGCACCCCCGGGATGCCGGCCAGCTTGTGGGCGTTGCGCAGCAGTTGGTCCTCCTCCAGCCAGGCGCCGTTGCTGAAGATGTTGGCGCAGATCCGGGCGAACGCGATCTGCGCGTCGACGTCGCGGTCGCTGTACATGCCGGGCTGGCCGTTGGGCTCGTCGGAGATGACCGCGTCCTCCCAGGCGAGCCACCCGGCGGCGGCCTTCTCCCGGACGGCCCGGTCGGGATTCTCCATCAGCCGTGCGTAGGCGGCGAGCAGGTCGCCGTCCCGCTCGTCCTCGGGGACGCCGTCGCGGAACCGGTCCCACGCCTCGGGGTAGAACCGCCCGGCCCCGCGGTAGAGCCACTCGATCTCGGCTCGGCTGGTCGTCATCACCGCCTGGATGACTATCTCGCTGACCCGCTCGGGATGCTGCTGCGCGTAGGCCAGGATCAGGGTCGTACCCCAGGAGGCGCCGCTCATCAGCCACTTCTCGATGCCGAGGTGCTCGCGCAGCCGCTCCAGGTCGTCGATCAGGTGCTGCGTGGTGTTCAAGGCCATGTCCGCCGCCGGGTCACTGCCGTGCGGGGTGCTGCGGCCGCAGTTGCGCTGGTCGAAGCGGATGACGCGGTAGTACTCGGGGTCCCAGGCCCTCGTCGGCCGCTGCGGCGCGCCGGCCCCCGGGCCGCCGTGGACGTAAACGGCGGGCTTCCCTTCGGGGTTGCCCAGCTGCTCGTAGTAGACGCGGTTGCCGTCTCCGGTGTCGAGGAAACCACTGTCGTAAGGATGGATCGGATCATAGAGATCAACCATGACCGTCGATCCTAGGCGAGTATTCGAGTCCGGCCCCGGTATTTTCCCCAATCGTCGACTGTGAGCGCATGCCGTGCGGTGTGCGGGTCCAGCGGCGAACCGTCGTCGCCTCCTCTCCTCCGACCTGTCGGTGGCGGACTTCCACACCGGTCGGCATGCCCGTCTCATCCGGCAGAGCGCACCCCGGACGGCCCGACCGCGTGGGCCAGCGCCAGCAGGACGCACACGTCGGCCAGCGCCGGGACGTCGTACAGCAGCGGCCGTGGCCCTGCCTGGTCGGGCCTGCTGACGTACCCGCCGCCGGGCTGCTCGGCCTCCACCAGGTGGTCGAGTGCCCGGTGCCGGGCGGAGGCGTGGGCAGGGCTGCGGCTGAGCGCGATCACCGCGTAGGCCGTGCTGATCGGGTCGCTCGGGTCCTCGGGCTGATGGCCCCATCCGCCGTCCGTGTTCTGGACGTCGGCCAGGTACGCGGCCGCCCCACGCTTGACCGCACCCGCCGCGCGGCGCAACTCCCGGTCCGCGCCGGGCCGGAGGGTGTCGCAGGCGAGCGTGACCCGGAAGACGGCGTTGCCTGCGTTCCGGCTCCAGCTGCGTTCGAGGATGCCGTAGGGCCGTGCGGGGACCGGGCGCTCGGGGCCGCTGTACGCGGCTCGCCCGGCTGGGCCCGCGCGCCCGGCGCGCCCGGACCGGCCGGGCCGGTCGCCTCGGTCGAGCCGGTCGGACCGGTCGGACCGGTCGGTTCGCCCGGCTCGCCCGGTGATGAAGGCGAGGCCCCGCTCGGCGACGGCGCGGTGGGCGGGCTCGGGGGCCAGCGCGTTGACGGCGGCGGCCGTCATGGCGATCTCGGACCGGGTGCCGCGCGCGAACGTCGGGAAGCCGCCGTCCGGGTTGCGCTGCGCCAGCAGGTAGCGCTCGGCGGCGGTGATCGTCCGGCGGTGCCGTCCGGGCGCGACGGCGCGCAGGAACTCGATGCTGTACGAGGCGTCGTCGACGTCGCTCTGCCCGACGCCCCGGGTGAAGCCGAAGCCGCCGTCGCGGTTCTGCTGGGCGCCGAGCCCGTCCGCCATCGCCGCCAGCAGGGCTCGGGGGCGGCTGGTGCCGGCCAGCGCCGACCCGGCGATGGCGGTGGCGAAGACGTCCATCCCGGTGATGAACGGCAGGCCGCCGTCCGGGCGCAGCTCGGCCGTGACCGTGGCCAACGCCTCCAGGACGGCCGGGCGGTGGGCCGGGTGCTTGCGCAGGGCGAGCAGCCCGAGCAGCCGGGCGAGCTGGTTTCCCTCCCAGACCGGGCCCGGGCGGACCGCCGGGGCGAGGGCCGCCCAGTCCTGCTCGGTGATCGCACGCTCGGCGCCGGTGCCGAACCCGGCGAGCACCTTGAGCGCCCTCATCTCCAGCTGGAGCCAGCTCTGTTGGCCCTCGGCCCGGAACGCCTCCAGCGGGCCGCGCGGGAAGTCGGCGGCGCGGAGTTCGGCCAGCAGGGTCTGGAACATCAGGCGTTTGCGCTCGGCGGTGAAGTGGTCGACGGGGGCCAGCGCGCGCTGGACGAAGGAGTCCCCCGGGACGGCCTCACCGAGCGCGGCCCGGCCCAGCGCGACCTGGATCGCGTCCGGCGGGCGGGTGTCGAGGGTGGTCTTGAGGTAGCGGGCCAGTCGGTCGCGCGCCTCGGGGGCACACTCCTCGGCGGTGAGCAGCGCCAGCAACAGGGCCGACTCCAGCACCCGGCTCTCGCACGGCGCGGAGACCAGCCCGTCGGCCCCGACCCGCCCGGCCACCCGCCGGGCCAGCCGGTCGCGGCAGCGCAGCACCTCCGCCCACTGTGCGGCGAGCCCGCCGGTGCCGGCACCGGCGCCACGCCTGGAGAGGGGCGGCACGGCGGAGGTGGAGGTGGCCATCGGTGTCTTCCCCGTCTTTCCTGTCTTCCCTGTCTTTCCTGCCCTCCGTCCGGACGGAGCCGCCGTCGGACCTGCGGGCCCGGCGCGCCGAAAGTCCACGCACTGCCCCGGGGGCCGCCGGTGTCCCGGTCCGGCCGCCGCTCAGGCGAGGATCCGCTCCAGGGCCTGCCGGCCGGCGGGGACGAACGGATGCAGCAGGCCGTCCAGCACGTCCCGGGCCGGGACGAGGTCGCACCAGGCGATCTCGTCCGGGTCGGGGCGCACCGGGCCGGTGAGCCGGGCGCGGTGGACGGCGAGCCAGCACGGGCCCGCCGGGGAGTCGTGGCGGGTGCGGAACACCTCCCGCAGTGGCGGTCCGATGCCGAGCTCCTCCGCCAACTCGCGCGCGGCTGCGGCCAGATAGCTCTCACCGGCGCGCACCGAGCCACCGATCAGCACGTCGTAGTGGCCGGGCAGGACGGCGGCCCGCGCGGGTCGGCGGTAGACCAGCACCCGACCCTGCGGATCGTCACAGACGGTAGCGGCCACCCGGTAGTACAGGCCCAGCCCCGCAGCTCCTCCGCGCGGCCCGCGACCGGCCGGCCGGTCCGCCGCGTCCACGAAGTCGACCGTCTCCGGCGCCATCCTGTCGACCATCCCAAGCCTCGCCCGGCCTCGCCTCGGTCCCGTTCGGCCTCATATGAACCCGTCCAGCCAAGATCAATGTCACGCAGAGCATCGAATAACATACGCTCTGCAATGTCAAAGCTCCGGCGGACGCCGGGCCGAGCAGGAGAGCCGAATGGCCACCGAAGCCCCCCGCCTCACCCTCCCGTCAACGGATTCCGGCACCCGTACGGCGGTCCGCTCCGCCCCCGAGGCGGCGGCCTGCCCCGCAGCGGGCGCGCCCGGCGGCAGGCCTGGCGACGCGACCGTCGGCTCACCTCTCGGCGCAACCACCGCCACAACTACCACCCCGACCGCCACCGCAACCGCCGTCCTGCCGCCCGAGCTCGGCGAGGACCGGGTGGCGGCCTGGCAGGGCTCGGGACGGCAGCTGATCGCCCTGCTCACCGAGGCCCGCGAGCTGGGTCCGGTCAGCCGCTTCCGGCTCGGCGGGCGGCAGACCTTGCTGGTCACCGGCCCGGAGCAGGTCCAGCACGTGCTGGCGCAGCACCCCGACCGGTACGTCAAGCGCTCGCACCGCGCCCGGCCGCTGCTCGGGGACGGGGTGGTCTGCGCGTCCGGTCAGGCCTGGAAGGACCAACGGCGGTTGCTCCAGCCACAGTTCACCTCCACCGGACTCCGTCGCCACGAGCACCGGATCGCCGGGGCCGCGCGCGCCGCCGCCGGCCGCTGGGCGGCGAAGGCGCGGACGGGTGAACCGACCGACGTCGGCGAGGACATGCGGCTCTTCGCCCTGGACGCCGTCTGGCGCTGCCTGACCGGTCTCGCCCTGGACGAGGACACCCGGCGTGAACTCGCCTCGGTGGAAGCGGTGGTGGCCGCCCTGCCGACGGCGGACGCCGGGCCAGAGGCGGGCCGGGCCGCGATGGCGGCCGACCTGGCCCGGATCGACGCCAGCGCCGAACGCGCCATCGCGACCGTCCGCGGCCTGGCCGCCGGGCTCGCGGCCGGGCCGGGCGAAGCAGCGGGCGCGGGCGAACCCACGCGGCCGGGCGAAGCAGCAGCCACAGGCGAAACAGCGGGCGCGGAGCAGGACGGGACGGGCCTGCTGCACCTGCTGCTGGAGACGGCGAAGAGCCGCCCGGAGTACACCGACCGGCTGATCCGCGACGAACTCGTCACCCTGCTGGTCGCCGGGCACGAGACCACCGCGCAGACCCTCGCCTGGCTGTTCCTGCTGCTGGACCGGCACCCCGAGGTCCGCGAATGGCTGGCCGCCGCCGACCGCCCGGACTCGCCGGTCGGTCGCGGGGAAGCGCTGCACGCCCTGGTCAGCGAGACGCTCCGGCTCTACCCGGCGGTGTGGCTGATCCCCCGCCACGCGCCGGCGGACGACGTCCTCGACGGCTACCGGGTCGAGGCGGGCAGCGACATCCTGATCTGCCCGTACCTGACCCACCGGGATCCCGGACTCTGGCCGGATCCCGAGCGGTTCGACCCCACGCGGTTCCTGACGGCCGGTCGCCGGCCCGTCCGGCCCGGCGCCTACTACCCCTTCGGCGTGGGCGGTCGCGCCTGCCTCGGGCTCCGGTTCGCGATGCGCACGACGGCCGTCCTGCTCGACCTGCTGCTCCCCCACTACATGCCGGTCTTCCGGAGCACGCCCGACGGGGCCGTGTTCGGTGCCGACCTGCGCCCGGACGGGCCGATGCCGGCCCGCATCGAGGTACGAAGGCCCTGAGCCAGGGGGCCGCCGGGCTCGCGGCCGGGCCGGACGAAGCGGCGGCGGCGTACCCGACGCTCCGTGGCCGCCCGCAGCCTCAGCCGCTGACGGGTTGTCCGCCGGCGACCGGACAGCCCGGCTCCGGCCGGACGGCACACACTCAGGGGTGGTAGATCTCGGCGATGGTGGTGATCAGACCGGAGCCGTCGACGGTGATGTCGTACATGTTGCCGTAGCAGGAGTAGGGCTGCTGGCCGGAGGGGTTGCTGGTGCAGTGGTCGATGTGGGTCAGCAGGTCGGTGATCGAGACGTCCTTGCGGCCCTCCGAGACGTAGTTCCCGACCAGCGAGGCCTTGGCGCCGGCGGCGAACTTGTAACTGGCGTCCTGGGTGATGGCCTGGTAGTAGCCGTCGTCCGGGACGTTCGGGCCACAGACGAACTTCGTCCCGTTGCCGCCGATCCGGTTCGGGTCGCCCCAGGCCACCGTGGCGTTGATGACCCTGTGGCCCGGCTTGTTCGCATTGGCCGCACAGTCGGAAGACCCGCCGGGCGCCGAGGACTTGGCGGACGGCTTCGCGGAGGGCTTCGACGAGGACTTCGCGGACGCCGTCCCGGTGGGGGCGGTGCTCGCGGCCGATATCGGCGCGGCGGAGTTCTGACCGCCGGCGCTCGCACTCACACTCGCAGCCGCGTTCGTGCCACCCGTGCTGTCGGGACCGCAGGCGCTGAGCGAGAGGGTCAGCGCGGTGGCCAGCAGAGCGGTGGTGGCGAGAAGTCGACGGTTCGGCATGGTGAGTGTCCCCTGTTGTGGAAGCGGCCGCCCTTGCGGCCTCCGTCACTTTAGAACACGCATACGCTCATCTCTTCACCTCTGTTTCACGCCTGTGACGATAGTGGGTGAGCTGTGACCGAAGGTCCGTCACAAGCCGATAGTTCCCCCCATCCGGACAAACCGTCTGCGAATGACACCCATCGCCGACGGACACGGCATCAGGAACCCGTCAGGCCTGCCCACCAGCGACGGAGCATCTGGCACGGGCGGCACCAAAGGAGGGCTGACCCTCCCTGACGCTGGGTAGCATTTCCAACCACGCCGGGAAATACGGGTGTTCACTGATCCCGCACCAACCGCATTTCACGGGGAATCGAATCCGGTTGCGGCAATTCACCTTCACAGCAAGGCGATTACCATCCGGCATCCGGCAGAGTCACGGCCCCAACCGAATGCCCGCGTCGCCGACCGAAGAAGCGGGTGGCACTCCTCGAACACCGGAGTACCACCCGCTCGGGTTGCGGAAGGGGCCGCCTCGGCCCCGGGCGCACCTTCCGGCAGCGGGCCGGGGTACGGCCGGCCCTGCGGGAAGGGTGGGAGGCCCAGGGCCTGTCTGACAATTCGCGTCGGATCAGGCCGGGTCGTTCGGTGCGTGCTCTCGGCGTGCGGCCGGGACGCCCTCGTAGCGGAGCTACTTGGGCGTTCCGGCCGTGCGGCGAGAGTGCGTGCCGGGCGGGCCGGACCCGGCGGGAATTGTCAGACAGGCCCTAGTTCCAGCCGACGTCCCGGGCGGGGCGGCCGACGCCGGTCGCGATCACTCCGGATGCCGTCCGGCAGCGGGATTCGGCGGTACTTCCGAAGGAAGTCATGAGGTACTCCATACCGGTTAGGGGTATTGGCAGGTTCTCCCTCCGAACGTAGCACCGCCCCGGAGACGGGGACACCGCAGCGGGGCGTCGGACGGCCTCGCGAGATACCCCCTGGGGGTACTTGCGATCGGTACCCCCAGGGGGTACCTTTCACAGTAATCCGGCAGCTCGGGAGCACGGGGCACGGTCCGCCGCACCGCCGGGCGGCCCTGCCCGGGCGCCCGGCCCGGGGGCAGGGATCGACGCCCACTCCGTCACCTCGGAGCACCCGGCGATTCCCGCCCCCCGCAGCCCGCCGGCCCGACGACCGACCCTGAGGAGGGGAGCGATGAGCTCCACAGTCCAGGACACCACCCGCCCGACCGCAGCGGAGCACGTCGAGCTGGCGATCGAGGGCATGACCTGCGCGTCCTGCGCAGCCCGGATCGAGAAGCGGCTGAACCGGCTGGCGGGCGTCACCGCCACCGTCAACTACGCCACCGAGAAGGCCTCGGTCAGCCACCCGGGCACGGTCACGCCGCAGGAGCTGGTCGCCGAAGTGGAGAAGATCGGCTACCGGGCCACGCTGCCGCTCCCCCCGGCCCCCGCCGCCGCCCCGGCCGGGGCCGCGCCCAAAACCTCACCCGGGGGCTCGCCCGAGGAGTCGACGGGCCGCCCGGCACCCGGGCCGGCCGATCCGCTGCGCCAACGCCTCGTGATATCAACCGTGTTGAGCGTCCCGGTGATCGCGATGGCGATGGTCCCGGCGCTTCAGTTCACCAACTGGCAGTGGCTCTCGCTCACCCTGGCCGCGCCCGTCGTCGCGTACGGCGCCTGGCCGTTCCACCGGGCCGCCTGGACCAACCTGCGGCACGGCGCGGCCACGATGGACACCCTGATCTCGGTCGGCACGCTGGCCGCGATGGGCTGGTCGCTGTACGCGCTGTTCCTCGGCACCGCCGGGATGCCCGGCATGCGGCACCCGTTCGAGCTGACCATCGGGCACAGCGACGGCGCGGGCAACATCTACCTGGAGGCGGCTTCGGGCGTCACCACCTTCCTGCTGGCCGGACGGTACTTCGAGGGCCGCTCCAAGCGCCGGGCCGGAGCCGCGCTGCGCGCGTTGCTCCAGCTGGGCGCCAAGGACGTCGCCGTGCTGCGCGACGGACGCGAGGAGCGGGTACCGGTGGAGCTGCTGGCGGTCGGCGACCTGTTCGTGGTCCGTCCCGGCGAGAAGATCGCCACCGACGGGGTGATCGTCGAAGGCACCTCGGCCGTCGACGCGAGCATGCTGACCGGCGAGTCCGTCCCGGTCGAGGTGTCGCCCGGGGACGCCGTGACGGGCGCCACCGTGAACGCGGGCGGCCGGCTGGTCGTCCGGGCCGACCGGATCGGCGCGGACACCCAACTCGCCCGGATGGCGAAGCTGGTGGAGGACGCGCAGAACGGCAAGGCGGAGGTGCAGCGGCTGGCCGACCGGATCTCGGGGGTCTTCGTCCCGATCGTCATCGGGCTCGCGCTGGCCACCCTCGGGTTCTGGCTGGCCGTCGGCGCGGGTGCCGCGACGGCCTTCACGGCGGCCGTCGCCGTGCTGATCATCGCCTGCCCGTGCGCCCTCGGCCTGGCCACACCGACCGCCCTGCTGGTCGGCACCGGCCGGGGCGCGCAGCTCGGCATCCTGATCAAGGGACCCGAGGTGCTGGAGTCGGCCCGGGGCATCGACACGGTGGTGCTCGACAAGACCGGCACCGTGACGACCGGCCGGATGTCCCTGGTCGAGGTGGTTCCGGCGCCCGGGGAGGACCCGGAGCTGGTCCTGCGGCTGGCCGCCGCACTGGAGGACGCCTCGGAGCACCCGATCGCCCGGGCCGTCGTGCGGGGCGCGGCCGAGCGGGTCGGCGCGCTGCCCCGGGTCGAGAGCTTCGGCAGCATCGAGGGCCTCGGCGTCCAGGGCGTCGTGGCGGGCGCGGAGGGTACGCATGCCGTGCTCGTCGGCCGGGCGAGCCTGCTGGCGGAGTCGGGCCAGCCGCTCGGCCCCGAGCTGGCCGGGGCGAAGGAGGCGGCGGAGGCCGCCGGGCGGACCGCGGTCGCGGTCGGCTGGGACGGCCGGGCGCGGGGGGTGCTGGTGGTCTCCGACACCGTCCGGCCGACCTCGGCGGCGGCCGTCCGGGAGTTGCGGCGGCTCGGGCTGACGCCCGTCCTGCTGACCGGCGACAACGCCCTCGTGGCGCGGTCGGTCGCGGACGAGGTCGGGATCGAGGAGGTGATCGCCGGGGTGCTGCCGACCGGGAAGCTGGACGTGGTCAAGGAGCTCCAGGCGGCGGGCCGCCGGGTGGCGATGGTCGGCGACGGCGTCAACGACGCGGCGGCCCTGGCCCAGGCCGACCTGGGCCTCGCCATGGGCACCGGTACGGACGCCGCCATCGAGGCCGCCGACCTCACCCTCGTCCGGGGTGACCTGCGGGTCGCCGCCGACGCGGTCCGCCTCGCGCGGCGGACGCTGTCCACCATCAGGACCAACCTGTTCTGGGCCTTCGCCTACAACGTCGCCGCGATACCGCTGGCCGCGGCGGGACTACTCAACCCGATGATCGCCGGGGCGGCGATGGCGCTCTCCTCGGTCTTCGTGGTGTCCAACAGCCTGCGGCTGCGGCGCTTCGTCCCCGCATAGGGCCCGGCGTCCCCGCGCAGGGCCCGGTGCGGTCCGGGTCGGCGCGGGCGCGGGGCGGGCCTCGGAGGCCGTGTCGGGGATACCACCCCCGGGTAAAGTAGCCTTCGCAGACCCGTGCAGCCGCCGAGTGACCGGCCGGCGTCCGCCGGCCGGACGACGGGCAGGAGACAGGAGAGGGGTGGGGGAAGTGGAGAGCGCCATGGTCGGCTACACCAACAACAAGGACGACGTCCTCAAGCGCCTGCGCCGGATCGAGGGCCAGATCCGCGGACTCCAGCGGATGGTCGAGAACGACACGTACTGCATCGACGTCCTGACCCAGGTCTCCGCCAGTACCCGCGCACTCCAGTCCTTCGCACTCCAGCTGCTGGAGGAGCACCTGGCGCACTGCGTCAGCCGCGCGGTCGCCGAGGGCGGCGACGAGGCGGTGCTCAAGCTGAAGGAAGCCAACGACGCGATCGCCCGCCTGGTCCGTTCCTGAGTCCTCGCCCGCCCGGTGCGCTCCCGACGCGCCTCCCACCCGCTCCGGCCCCGGCCGGAGCGGGGAGCACAGTTCCTCGCGAACGATCTCCCCGTTCGAGGCCGTGCCCTGCTACAGTCGATGGCAGTTGCAGTTGTGGTTCCCATGAACTTTTGTGTGCGCCTGCTGGTTCCAACCGACAGGCGCATTTCTGTTTCCCAGGGTCTCCCCGGGTGGGTGCTCATGCGGCGACGCGAAACTCGCGAGGTGCGGGTTTCGGACAGCCCCTCGAAGGAGAGATTCTTATGGCTACCGGTACCGTGAAGTGGTTCAACTCGGAAAAGGGCTTCGGCTTCATCGAGCAGGACGGTGGCGGCGCTGACGTGTTCGCCCACTACTCGAACATCAACGCTCAGGGCTTCCGCGAGCTGCTCGAGGGCCAGAAGGTCGAGTTCGACGTCACGCAGGGCCAGAAGGGCCCGCAGGCGGAGAACATTCGCCCGCTGTAATTCTTGAAAGCTGGGGCCCGCACCGCGCATGCGCACGGTGCGGGCCCTTTGCCGTTGCGGGACACTGAGGACACGTACCGGTACGTCCGCACCGAGGAGGCCCCCGTGCCCGTCGACCCGACCGACCCCGAAACGTTCGAGACCGACGACGACCAGGACGGTCAGGCCGCCGACCCCGAGGCCCCCGAAGCGGACCGTGCCGAACAGCACACCGCCCTCACGCCGACCGGGGACGACCCGCTGACCGGCCTCGACCCCACCACCGCCGACGCGGCCGACGCGGCCGAGCAGTCCCGGGTGGTCGCGCAGGACGAGGACGACTACCGCTAGCGGCGGCGGCCGGGCGGCCCGGGAGGTCGTACCCGAACTTGAATAGGGCCACTTGTCCAGATATGCCGGGACAAGTGGCCCCACCTGCCGCGTTATGGGATCGGTACCCGGCCGGGACACGGCAGCAGCCTTTTCACGCTCCCGCTGTACCGCTGTGACTCCGCCCGGGGCAGCTACTACCATCCAAGATGAAAACAGCGTGATGAGTGTCAGTACGCAGCGTGGCCGCTCGACCACGGCTCGCCGACGGCATCGACAAACGGGGCGGGAACGACGTGCACAACTCGGCTGACGGCACAGTACTGACTGCTGCCTCCTCGCTCGTCGATCCCGAAACCGGACCCGAAACCGGCCCCGGCCCCGGCCCCCGAACCGCCCCCGCCCGGGCGGCCCGGACTGCCGCCGCCGAGGACACCGCTCTCGCCGCAGCCCTGCGGACGCTGCTCGGGGTGCCGCGCGAGAACACCGACAGCGGCCGCACCGCCGAGTACGTGCTGCCCGAGCTGACCCCGCCCACCGGGCGGGAGGCGAACCGGGCAGCGGTGGCCGCCGCACTGGCGGCCGGCGGCGTCACCCACTTCGCCGTTCCCGGCCTGGAGGACCGCAGCTCGGCCGTCGGCGTGCCGGAGGACGAGCGGGACGCGGCGCTCGCGGCGCTGGCCGCGGCGACGGCGGCGGTCACCGGCTACGCGTCGGCCGTGCACGCCTCCCGGCCGGTCGAACTGCCGAACCGGCCGGCCGACCGGGCCGCCTGGGCGGCGCTGTCGGCTGCCCGGGCGATCCAGCTGTCCTGGCCGCTGACCGACCCGTCCGGCAGCCTGACCGTCGGGCACGAGTACGGGTGCACGGTCGAGTTCTGGCGCCGCGAGGGCGACGAACTGGTCGCTCCCCGGGGCAACCGCCTCACCCCGCGGATCGCCGCCGACGGCCCCGCCGTCCCGGTCCCCGCGCACCGGTTCGGCCGGCTGCTGTCCGCGCACGGGACCGACCCGGTCAACCATGTGCCGTTGGTCAGCCGCCCGGAGTTCAACCGGGCCGGGATCGACACCATCGACTTCCCCGTCGACGCGGTCTACACCTGGGTGGACGGCACCGACCCGCGCTGGCAGCAGCGCAAGGCCGCCGCCTCGGGCGAGGTCTACCACGCCGAGTCGGCCAGCGACGCACGCTTCCTCAGCCGCGACGAACTCCGCTACTCGCTAAGGTCGTTGCGCGCCAACGCGCCGTGGATCCGGACGGTCTTCATCGTCACGGACGACCAGCGGCCGGCCTGGTTCCCCGAGGACCTGCCGGGCGCCCGGGTGGTGAGCCACCGGGAGATCTTCGACGACCCGGCCGACCTGCCGACCTTCAACTCGCACTCGATCGAGAGCCAGCTGCACCACATCGACGGCCTGGCCGAGCACTTCCTCTACTTCAACGACGACATGTTCCTCGGCCGCCCGATCGCGCCGCACGCCTTCTTCACGCCGTCCGGGATCACCAAGCACTTCCCGTCCGCCGCCCGCATCCCCCTCGGGCCGGTCACCCCGGACGACACTCCGGTGGACGCGGCGTGCAAGAACAACCGGGCGCTGCTCCAGGCCCGCTTCGGCCGGGTCAACTCGCAGCCGATGGACCACATCCCGTACGCGCTGCGCCGCAGCGTCATGGCGGAGATCGAGGCCGCCTTCCCCGAGGCGTACGCGCGGACGGCCGGCAGCCGCTTCCGTGCGATGACCGACCTCTCGGTCACCTCCTCGCTGCACCACTACTTCGCGATGTTCACCGGGCGCTCGGTGCCGAGCGCGGTCCAGTACGGCTACGTCCAGCTGGCCCACCCCGAGCTCGCCAAACGGCTGGCAGCCATGCTCGCCCGGCGCGACCGGGACGCGATCTGCGTGAACGACGCCTTCTCGACCCCGGAGGACATGGCGGCGCAGGACGCCGTGCTGCGCCCCTTCCTGGACTCCTACTTCCCGGTGCCGAGCCGGTACGAGCTGCCCGACACGCCCTGCCCGACCGACACGCCGTAACCGACCCGCCGTAACCCTCCCGCCGCACCCGGAGCAGCACCCGGAACGGCCCGCCAGGAACAGCCCGCCAGGAACAGCGCAGCGCACCAGCAGCACCGCACGGCCGCAGTACCGCAAGATGTCAGTAACTCAGGGGGGATCCACCCAATGGCCGCAGATGCGTCCCATGTCGTCGGCAACACCTATCGCGCCCTCGTGCCCGAGGGCATGCGCCGACGCGTGAGCACCCAGATCTCACGTGAGGCCCGCGCCCGGGTCAAACGTCAGCTCACGACCGTGGTGGCCCCCGCCGACCGGATCGGCACCAGGCGCGTGCACCGAAGACTCCAGCGCTCGTACCTGAGCCGGGCGATCGGCACCCGTCGGCTGCCGGGCGGGCGGCTGGCCCAGGTGCACGAGGGGCTGACGCCCGGTGAGACGCTGCGGCACAACCTGGAGGCGATCACCACCGCGCTGGAGGCCAACGGCGTCACGTACTTCGCCGTCCCGGCGCTGAACGACCGGCACGCCAGCCTCGCCGTGCCCGCGAACCACCGGCTGAAGGTCTACCGGGCGCTGGCCGCGCTGTTCCAGGAGACGCCCGGCGCGGTGCAGCAGGTGCTGCCCACGCCCAAGCGCAGCGGCTCGCAGTACGGGACGGGCGTCAAGTTCAGCCGGCTGGACGGGGCGAAGGTGATCCGGGTCAGCTGGCTGCGCTCGGACCCGACCGGCGGTCTGGTGATCGGCTCCAGCGTGGGGGTGGAGATCGAGTTCTGGAACGTCGCCAAGGGCTTCCTGCTGGGCCCGCGCCCGAACCGGGTGATGCGAAAGGTCCCGGTCGGCGAACCCGAGTCGATGGCCGGGCTGCGGCACTTCACCCAGTTCTGCGACCCGCAGGACACCGGCGACGTGCAGGTGCGCACCCGTGCCTGCTACACCGCACCGCGCGCCGACGAGATCACCTTCCCGGTCGACGCGGTCTGCCTGTGGGAGGCCGGCCAGGACGAGGCCCTGCTGCGGGCCACCCTGCGCTCGCTGCACCAGCACGCGCCGTGGGTCCGGCTGGTGCACCTGGTCGCCGACGGCGCCGTGCCGTCCTGGGTCGCCGAACACCCGCAGCTGCGGACGGTACGCGCGGCGCGGACGGCCGACGGCGCCCCCGTCCGGGACCGGCTGCACCTGATACCGGGGCTCGCCGAACAGTTCGTCCTGCTCCCGAGCGGGTCGGTGCTCGGTCAGCTCACCAAGCCCCACCTGTTCTTCACGCCGTTCGGGCACGCCCGGTTCCTGCGGACCTCCCCGGAGGCCGGGGAGGACCCCGGCAGCTCGTGGCGGCGGCTGGTCGAGCGGGAGTTCGACCGCACCGTCACGGGCGGCATCCGCCCCGGCCCGCAGGCCCGGCTGCGCTCGCTGAGCGCCACCCTCGCCGACCGCCTGCCGCCGGGCCTGCCCGTCGGCGGGCTGGAGGCGGACCCGCTGGACTGCCTGCACCACTACTGGGCGTACGCCGAGGGCCGGGCGCTGCCCGGCGAGGCCCGTTCGATCGCCCTGCACGCCGCCGCCCCCGACCTGGACGCCCGGCTGGTCCGGCTGCTCGCCCGGCGCGACACCCCCCTGCTGCACTTCACCGGGCTGACCGACCCGCACACCCCGGCGGGCGCGGCCGAGCGCGTCAGGCACCTGCTGGACACCTTCTTCCCGGTGCACAGCCCGTTCGAGACGGCCCCCGCCGAAGCGATCCCGGCCGAGACGGCCCCCGCGGCGTCGACCCTCACCGAACCGGCCCCCACCGCACCGGCCACCGCAGCGCCTTCCCCCGCCGAGGCGGCCCTCACCGAGCCGGCTCCCGGCGAGAGCGCGGCCGAAGGCGGCCGGGCATGAGCGGCCAGAACCCCGAGGCGTCACGCGTCGTCAGCGTGTACCGCCACGCGCTCTCCCCCGCCACCCGGAGCTCGCTCGCGAACCGGATCCCCGTGGACGTCCGCCGCCGGGTCAAGGACGCGATGGCCGACGCCCACAGCCCGGCCACCCGCAGCCTGAAGTGGGTCATCGCCCGGCGGCTGCTGCGCCGCTGGCCGCACCTGACCGACCAGCACGTCCCGGGGCGGCAGCAGGCCGCCGTGTTCGGCAACCTGGTCGCCCTGGTCAAGCCACAGCCCACCCCGGTGGCCCTGCGCGAGGACACCTACCGGCTGGTCACCTCCGCGCTCACCGCCGCCGGGGTGCGGCACTTCGCCGTCCGGGGCCTGGCCGACGTGCGGACCTTCGTCGCGGTGGCCGCCGACGAACGCGCCGCCGCCGTGCTGGCGCTGCGCGCGCTGGGCACCCGTACGCCGTTCTACGTCGCCCCCTCCGACCGGGAGGGCGCGCTGGTGGGCTTCGTCCGGGAGATGTCCGAGGCGTCCGCCTGGGAGCGGCTGCGCCGGGCCGACGCGGTGCGGGTGGCCCAGCTCTGGACCGAGCCGAGCCGGCAGCTGCTGATGGGGGCGACGCACGGCTGCGACATCGAGTTCTGGCCGATGGTGGGCGACATGCTGGTGGCCCCCCGGCCCAACCACTGCGCGCTGAAGGTGGCCGCGCACGCCTCCGAGGTCGAGGTGCCCGCCTCGACCCTCACCCAGTTCACCCACGCGGCCGGGCACACCCAGCCGGTGGTCCGCACCCGGCCCGAGTTCGTGGTCAACCGCCCGGACGACATCACCTTCCCCATCGACGTCGTCTACACCTGGGTCGACGGCAGCGACCCCGCCTGGCAGCGCAAGCGGGCCCAGGCGGACGGCGGCAGCTACCACGTGCAGTCCGCGAACGCCGCCCGCTACCTCAACCGCGACGAACTCCGTTACTCGCTGCGCTCGTTGGCGCTCTACGCACCCTGGGTGCGGAACGTCTACCTGGTGACGGACGGCCAGCGGCCGGCCTGGCTGGCGGACGTCCACCCCCGGCTCCGGGTGGTCGGCCACCAGGAGATCTTCACCGACCCGGGCCTGCTGCCGACCTTCAACTCGCACGCCATCGAGACCCAGCTGCACCACATCGAGGGCCTGGCCGAGCACTTCCTGTACTTCAACGACGACATGTTCCTCGGCAGGCCCGTCCTGCCGCAGGACTTCTTCCTCGCCAACGGGATGACCAGGTTCTTCCCGTCCGCCGCGCTGCTCCCGGCCGGCGGCCCGGACCCGGCGGACCTGCCGGTGGACGCCGCCGGGAAGAACAACCGGGCGCTGATCCACGAACGCTTCGGCTCCTTCATCACCCAGAAGATGCAGCACGTCCCGTACCCGCTGCGCCGGAGCGTCCTCGCCGAGCTGGAGCGGGAGTTCGCGGAGCCGCACGGCCGGACGGCCGCCAGCCGGTTCCGGAGCATGGCGGACATCTCCGTCCCGTCCTGCCTCTACCACTACTTCGCCTACCACACCGGCCGGGCGATGCCGTCGGAGCTGAAGTACCTCTACCTCGACCTGGGCCTGTCCCAGGTGGCCCGCCGGCTCGGCATCCTGCTCGCCCACCGGGACCGGGACGCCTTCTGCCTCAACGACACGATGACCGCCGCCACCGGGCAGGAACAGCAGGACGCGCGGCTGCGGGAGTTCCTCCAGGCGTACTTCCCGGTCCCGAGCCCGTTCGAGCGGCCCACGCCGTACCCCACCGACGAGAACCACGGACCGACGGCATGAAGATCGCCTTTCTGATCAACAACATCTACGGCATCGGCGGCACCAACCGGACCGTCATCAACCTGTCGCAGGGCCTGTCCAAGGCCCACCAGGTCGAGATCGTCTCGATCTTCCGGCGCCAGGAGCAGATCAAGTTCGCCATCCCGGCCGAGGTCGCCGTCCGGCCGCTGGTCGACCTCCGGCCGGGCAGCGCGGGCGCGGACCGGGGCAACCCGCTGCTCGCCGACCCCACCGAGATCGTGCCGCCGCAGGAGGAGTTCTACGGCCAGTACAGCCTGCTGTCGGACCGGCGGATCCGGGAGTACCTGGAGCAGACCGACGCGGACGTGGTGATCGGCACCCGCTCCAGCCTCAACCTGTTCGTCGCGCGGTTCGGCCGCGAGGACTGCGTCCGGATCGCCCAGGAGCACATGACGCACCTCGCGATCCCGCCCGAGGTACGGGCCGAGATGGCCCGGGTCTACCCCCGCCTGGACGCGATCACCACCGTCACCGAGGCGGACGCGCAGACCTTCCGCGACACCACGCCGGTGCCCGGCGTACCGGTGCTCTGCTTCCCCAACAGCGTGCCCGAGCCGCAGCTGCGCCCCGCCGACCCGGCCGCCAAGGTGGTGGTCGGCGCCGGCCGGCTCGACCCGATCAAGCGCTACGACCTGCTCGTACGGGCCTTCGACGAACTGCGCGAGGACTTCCCGGACTGGCAGCTGCGGATCTACGGCCAGGGCCCCGAACGGGCCTCACTGCGGGCACTGATCAGCGAACTCCGGGCCACCGAGCGGATCCTGCTGATGGGCAGCGCCGCGCCACTGGACGCCGAGTGGGTCAAGGGCTCGGTCGCCGCCGTCACCTCCAGCGCCGAATCCTTCGGGATGACGCTGGTCGAGGCGATGCGCTGCGGGCTGCCGGTGGTCTCCACCGACTGCCCGGTCGGCCCGCGCGAGATCATCACCGACGGCGTCGACGGGCTGCTGGTCCGGACCGAGGACGCCGCCGCCATCGCGGACGGCCTGCGCCGGGTGATCTCCGACGACGGACTGCGGGCCCGGATGGCCGCTGCGGCCCGGGAGAACGCCCGCCGCTTCGACCCCGCCGAGATCGCCGAGCGCTACGCCGAGCTGTTCAGCCAGGCCGCCGCCGCGCGCGGGCTGGCCTTCGGCAGGCCGGCCGCGGCGGCGGCCGCCGCGGCCGGACCCGACCAGCTGGCCCGCGGCACCACCCGCGCGATGGGCTGGGCCCGGCGGTTCTGGACCCCGGGCACCCTCGGCAAGGGCGGCCTGGCCCTGGTCTCGGTGGCCACCGGCGCGGCCCTGCGGGTCGACGGCGCGGTCGCCCACCTGGACCTGTCCACCGGCGCCGCACCCGTCCTGGACATCGACGTCCCCGTCGGACAGGAGGTCGGGCTGACCGTCCTGCTGCGCGAGGTCCGGGACGCCCGGAACCGGAAGCTGATCCTGCTGCCGACCACCGCGGGCCCCTCCCCCGAGGGCCCGGGGCTCCTCCGGCTCACGGCCGTACTCGGCGAGGACGTCCAGGACGCGCTGTACGACGGACGTTGGACGGTGGTGCTGGAGACCGCCTCCGGAGTCCGCTCCCGGGTGCAGTCCGGGCTGCGGGACAACCGCGCCCTGATCGAGAGCCGGCGCGCCCTGCTGGCCGCACCGCACCGGGCCGGACGGATCGACCGGCTCACCTCGTACACCACCAAGGAAGGCCACCTGGCGATCCTCAGCCGACGGCTCGACCGGCACGCGGAGTGCCGGTCCGTCGAGGTGACGGACGACTCCGTCGTCGTCCACGGCACGGTGTTCGGGGCCTTCCGGCCCGCGCAGGACGCACAGTTGATGCTGAGGCGACGCGGCGGCGCCGGCACCGAACTGACCTTCGACGGCACCGTGACGGGACACGAGTTCCGCTTCGAGGTGCCCGCCGAACAGCTCTCGATGGCCCGGCTCAACCGCTGGGAGGACTGGGACTGCTGGCTGCTCCCCGGCGGCACCGCCGCCACCCCGACAGCCGCCCCCGCAACCGGACCGCAGCGCCTGGACGTGGAATCCGGCCTCCGGGCCGGACTGGACTCCGACGTCCGCCCGGCGTACGACGACGCACCGGCCGACCTCTCCGAACCCGAACCCGAACCCGCACCCGAACCCCTCGCCGGACCGATCCGGATCGGGCGCGTCCTTGACGACTTTGTCGACGTCAAACCGGTCTTCGAGTACCCGGCCATCCCCCTGGTGGACGGCGGCGTCCCGGGCTACAGCGTCGTCCTCCCGGTCGCCCGCATCGACGTACGCCCCTTCTGCACGGGCTCCGGCGAACTCTCCGTCCAGGTCGTCGAACGGGGCTGACCACCCCCACCCCGACAAGTCGGGTTTCCCCTGACACGCCGGGGTCACCACCAAGGGCGCGGGGAACTGCGCGAAGCCGGAGGCGACACCGCCGCCCCTCCGCTTCGCGCCGTTCCGCGCGCCCTTCGGACAGCGAAACCGGCGTGCGCGACCGCAATGCGGATGCCTCAGAGCGTCTTCCAGGCCCCGAAACCCGCGTCCCCCGCCGCCGTGCTGTAGCGCCCGACGCCCCCCGCGACCGAGCCGTAGCGGGCCACCCGGGGGTGACCGTCCGCGCCGAGCACCGCGACCACCGGCGTCCCGTCCTGGCTCAGTGCGAGCGACGCACTCCGCAGGACGGTGACGTCGCCGAGCGCGGGCCACTGCGCGGAGCCGTCCCGGCCCACCAGTCCGTGCGCCGCGAGGTCCGTGCCGAGCCGGACGGAGAGCGCGTCGCCGACGTCCTTGCCCAAGCGCCAGAGTGTCGCGACCGGGCCCACCCCGTCGCCGCCGGCCAGGTCGACGGGCTGCTCCGACCAGTCGCCGTCCGGCTTCTGCTGGCGGACCGCCCGTACCACCGCCGTGTCCGCCTGCCGGTAGAACAGCGCGATCGCGCCGTCCTCCGCCTCGACCACCGTCACCCGGCCCGAGGCCACCGGACCGGTGGCGGGCACCGACGCCACGGACTTCAGGTCGGCACCGGGCGACGCCTGCCGCCAGCCCTGCACCCCGTGCTTGTCCGCCGCGTACACCTCGACCCGGCCGTCCGTGCGGCCGAATGCGGTGGGACCGTCCTGGAGTTCGGTGCCACCGAGGCTCGTCCAGTCGCCCCACTCCCCACTGGCGTCCTCGACGACGGCGCTCAGCCCCTGGTCGTAGTTGCGGACGAAGACGTGCAGCCGCCCGTCCCCGTCGGCTGCCGCGGTGGGCACCCCGATCTCGTGCTGCTCCCGCTCGCCGGTGTCCGGGCCGCCGAGCGGCTGCCACTTGCCGAAGTCCGCGGCGCCTGCCTCCCGGACGGCCCGCACGACCTCCAATCGGGCCTCGCCCCCCGACACCTCCGTCCGCCGCAGGGTGACCAGGTGCACCCGGCCGTCCCGGCCGGCCACCGCGTTGACCACCGGCAGCATCCAGCCGCCGTCGCGCCCGGCGTCGATCAGGGTCGGGCCCGTCCAGTCGTCCTTGCCGGCCGTCCGCTCCTGCCAGCCGACCACGCGCCCCGCCAGTACCGCGTACAGCGAGAGCCGCCCGTCGGCGGCGCGCACGAGCCAGTTGGTGGTGGGCTCGTGCCGCAGCTTGGTGCTGTAGATGTGGGTGCTGCGCACCGGGTTGGGGCCGAGCTGGTAGTCGCCGCAGTTGTGCGCGGGGCACGGGCGGCCGTCGTAGCCCGCGTAGGTCTTGATGAGGGTGGCTTTCGCGGCCACATCGGCGACCGAGAGGTTGTACGGCCAGATGCGGTTCGCGTAACCCCGGTAGTGGTCGACGGCCGGCGTCGCGCCGGTGCGGTCCCGGTGCGTCGCCACCGCATGCAGGGTGAACCGGGCGACTGCCGTGTGGTCCCGGTGATCCGAGACGACGTACCCGCTCTCCCGCGAGTCGTGCTCGGGGTCGGGATCGAGGGTCCGCACCACGGTAGGTGCGCATTTCTCCAGGATGTCGACCAGCCCTGCCAACAACTGGTCCTTCGAAACGGTCTGGACCTCGTTCACCGGAGAGCCGGGCACCGGCAGAGTCGACTGCTGCGGCATCGCACCGGACCAGAGCTCGGACAGGGCGAGGTTCGGATTCTGGGCGGTCTCCGGCCCCTTGCGCAGGTTGAGGTAGTACACGCTGACGGTCGGACGGGCGATCAGCGTGCAGCGCTCCACCTGGAGCCCGCCCGCAAGGGCGACCACGTCGGTCCGCCATGGGGAGTCGGCGTTCCCGGTCGCCATCCGGGCGTACGCGGAACGGTGACCGTTGTGCCTGGCGCCGCTGTAACCCGCGTAGTCGACCGGGAGCCGGTCACGCTTCGAGTCCGACGTGTCGACGTTGATGCCGTCGCCCTCGCCGGCGGTTATCAGCACCGTCGCGACCTTGGACCCCCGGGACACCGTTCGCTGCACACCGGGATTCATGAAGTAGAGGTCGTCGTCGGGGTGGGCGATGACCTGGACGAACGAGAGCTGCGCGGCCTGCGGGAAGGCAGAGGTCTCATCGGTGGGAGCAGGCGCCACCTTGGCGAACGGATCCTCCGCCCGCCCGCTGATGACCGACCAGGCCGCACCCGCCACTCCGGCCAGACCGGTGGTCACCGCAGCCGCCAGTACTGCCCGCCTGGTGGCGGCCCGTTCGAGAATCCCCATGGGCAAACATCCTAAGTAGTGGACCTTCCTCCTCCGGAAGCAGGTCACCGACCGTACGTCACCGACCAGGCACGGAAGGAGCCCCCGTGTTCGAACGGACCGCTCTTTCTCCTATCATGAACGGCCGGTGAAGACCGTCGCCCCTACCAGTGGCGGCGCACCACCGGACCGACCCAGGGCCCGATCAAGGACCGACCAGGGAGAGCAGCGCCATGTCCAGCAGCCTGCCGTATGACAGCTCGGCGACCCCGGGCGGTTCCACCCCGCGCAAGTCCCTGCTCCGCCGGGTCTTCTCGAACTCCCCGCGCGCTCTCAAGCCCGGCCCGAACTCCTCGGCGCTGCACCTGTGGACCGATCCGGGGACGATCGTCCAGATCGTCGCCCACCCCGACGACGACCTCTACTTCATCAACCCCGACGTCCGGCGCGCCGTCGAGTCCGGTGGCACCGTGGTCACCGTGGTGCTGACCGCCGCCGAGAGCGACGGTGTCAACCTGGACACCGGCTACTGGGCGCGCAAGAACGCCAAGCCCGACTACGCCACGTACAGCCGCGCCCGGCACAACGGCCTGCGCCGCGCGTACGCCCGGATGGCGACCGGCGACCCGGACAGCCCCTGGCACCGGGAGCTGGTGCAGCTGACCGACAACGTCGCCATGGAGTGCGACATCCTGAGTGCCTGTCAGCAACTGCGGCTCTGCCTGTTCCAGGTGTCGCACAGTCTGCGCGGCGAGCGGAACACGCCGTCCGGCGCGGTGCACGGCCTCTCGACCATGTGGCGCCGCGAGACGGCCGAGGCCTCGACCCTGGTGGTCGCCGACTCGCCGGTCACCCACCCGCAGGTGTTCGGCCACGAGGACGTGACCCAGGCGCTGGCCCGGCTGCTGGAGGTCTACCGGCCGACGGTGGTCCGCACCCTGGACCCGGACCCGGAGCACGACGGCGGCCACAAGGACAGCCACGTCGAGTCCGACCACCACGAGCACACCGCGACCGCGCAGTACGCCCTGGAGGCCGTCCGGCGCTACCGCGAGGAGACCGGGATCGCACCGGTGCTGGAGCACTACCGGGCGTACGCCAACCGGTTCTGGGCCTACAACCTGAGCCACCGGGCCGCCTCGGAGAAGGCCGAGCTGCTCAACACGTACGCCGGCGCGGACGGCGTCCCCGACCCCGGCGCCGACCTCGGGGACTTCCAGCTCGGCCCCAACCCGTACCGCAGCACCCACCTGTTCAGCACCGCGTACCGCTACGCCCCGACCACCTCCTGGCTGGTCCGGCAGAGCAACGGCCTGCTGGCCGCCTTCGCGGTCCAGGGCGGACAGGTTGTGCACTGGGACGAGCAGCCGGAGACCGGGGACTGGGACGGCCCGCACACCCTGGACGGCGACTGGATCGCCCCGAGCCTCGCGGTGGTGGCCGGCCGGGACGGGCGCACCCACCTGGTCGGGCTGCGCCGGACCAACGACGACACCGGCTTCCCGACCGTCGACCTGGTGCACCGGGTGCGGAACGCGCCCGGTGAGCCGTTCGGCGGCTGGGTCTCGATCGGCAACCCGGACGCCGGCGAGGAGGACCGGCGCCGCCAGCGCGAGCTCGGGGTCCCGGCGGCGGCGGCCGACGCGACCGGGCGGCTGCACGTCTTCGCCCGCAACTTCGCGCAGGGCATGAGCCGCATCATCGAGGAGCCGGACCGGAGCTGGGGCAAGTGGTTCGGCATCGGCGGTGACTTCCTGCAGGACGCGCCGGTCGCGCTGACCACCGCGAGCGGCCGGGTCGAGCTGTACGTGCCCGGCAAGCAGACCATCAGGCGCTGGTACCAGGCGACGCCCTCCAGTCAGCTGCTGCGCGACGACAAGCTGACCAGCATGCCCGCGGCGAGCGGCGGCATCACCGCCGTCGAGGCCGAGCCGGACCGCATCACGCTGTACTTCCGGCAGGCCGGCACCGCACAGGTGATGGCCTACCGCCAGCAGCCCCAGCAGAAGGGCTGGCCGGGCCGCTCGGCCGGGCTCGGCGGCCACGACGGCACCGGCCCGATCGCCGTCGTCCCCGTCCCGCGCCGCAGCGCGGGCGACGTCCTGCTGGCGCACCGCAACGCGGCCGGTTCCCTCACCGTCTCGCTCCCCCCGGCCCCCGACGCACCCGGCCGGCCCGGACCGCAGTGGCACGACCTGAGCGGCTCGGTCACCTACGCCCCCGCCGCCGCCCTCGACGCGGCGGGCCACGCCGTCCTCGCCGTCATCGGCACCGACGGCCGCCTGCACGTCGCCCGCCAGACCACCGGCGACCTGGACAGCCCCTTCAGCCCCTGGCTGACAGTCTGAGCGCACGGCGAGCGCACGGCCCCGAGCGCGAGCAACCCGTATGCCCACCAGTCGGTGACCGGTACAGCCCAGCCGCCCTGAGCAGACCAGTTCGTAGCTCTGCCACCGACGAGCACCGTCTTCAAGAAGGATCCCCTGTGTCGACCCCAGTCCTGCCCTCACCGGCAGCGGCCCATCCGCCCGAAAGTCCCGAGCCCGCCCCGAGCCCGGTGCCACCGCGCCCCGGGCGGATCGCGGTGCTCGACGGCATCCGGCTGCTGGCCGCCCTGATGGTGGTCTCGTACCACTACATGGCCATCGGCGGCGGCTGGACCTCCTCCGTCACCAAGCTCTTCCCGCGCGGCCACCTGCCCGCGTCGTACGGCTGGCTCGGAGTCGAGCTCTTCTTCGTCATCAGCGGCTTCGTCATCTGCATGAGCTGTTGGGGCAAGCCGGTCGGCGAGTTCTTCGTGTCACGGGTGACACGGCTCTACCCGGCCTACTGGGTCGGCATCATCGCGACGACCGCAGTGGTCATCCTCGTCCCGGGCGGGCTGACCCCGCGGAGCTGGCCGGAGATCCTGACCAACTTCACGATGCTCCAGCAGCCCCTCAACTCCCGGGACGTCGACGCGGTCTACTGGACGCTGGCCGCGGAGCTGCACTTCTACCTGCTGATGGCGGTCGTCGCGTGGCGTGGCCTCACCTACCGGAAGATCGTGGTCTTCTGCTTCGGCTGGGCCATAGCCAGCGCCGCGCTGATCAAATGGGACGACGGGCCGCTCAAGCAGATGGTCATGCCTGCCTACAGCTGGTACTTCATCGCGGGCATGGCCTTCTACCTGATGTACCGCTACAGGCCCAACCTGCTGCTGACCGGCATCGTCGCCACCTGCTTCCTCGCCGCACAGCGCTTCGCCCTCATCCAGCTCGGACGCGAGGAGCACAGCATGGGGCGGAACGTCCCGGAGTGGCCGGTCACCGTGATCCTTGCCGTGTGCTTCGGGCTGATGGCCCTCGTCGCCACGGGAAGGCTCTCCTGGATCAAGTGGCGCTGGCTCCCCGTCGCCGGGGCCATCACCTACCCCCTGTACCTGCTGCACGAGTACATCGGCTGGGAGATCTTCCGCAACTTGCAGGGCCACTACCCCGTGTACGCCGTCCTCGGCGGGACCGTGCTGCTCATGCTGCTGGTCTCCTACCTGGTACACGTGCTCGTCGAGCGCCCGCTGTCGGCCTGGATGAGGCCCCGGCTGCGTGCGGCCGTCGAGCAGGCCCGCACAGCGAGCCGACAGGTCGTCCGGCCGTAGCCGGGAACGGGCCCGCGTGCAGCATCCGGATGCTGCACGCGGGCCCGTTCCGGTGCCGGGGCCGTGCCGTCCCCGCGCTCCGAGGAGCTCTCCTGGAGCTTCTCGTCAGAGCTTGAAGAGCTTGGTGTACGGCGAGAGGACACGGACCTGGCGGCCGCAGAAGTCGACGAGGACGGCGATGTCGCCGGCCCCCTCCACTCCGACGGTGCGGCCGAGGCCGTGCACGTCGTGGGAGACGCGGTCGCCCACGGCGAAGTGCTTCGGGGGTGCCGGGACCGGCGTTTTGAAGGGGCTGGTGGGCAGGGGACGCCGGACCGCGGCTGATTTCGTCATCAGGACCAGTATGCGCCCGAAACCACTGGCACCAGCCCTGCCCGGTGGTAACGGATTTGAATGCCCATCGGAATATCTGCTTGATGCACGGACCAGCCCGGAGGGGTAGCCCCTCAGACGGTGACCTCCGGCACCCCAGGACGGCCGACACACCCGATCTGGAGTCGAACCTCCCGTTCCGGCTCGCGGCCTGCTACAGTCGGTACCAGTTGCAGTTGTGGTTCCCATGAACTTTTGTGTGCGCCTGCTGGTTGTGACCACCAGGCGCATTTCTGTTTCCCCGGCTTTTTCGGGGCGGGTCATCATTGCGGCTAAGCGAAGCCCGTGAATTGCGGGTTTTGGACAGCCCCTTGAAGGAGAAATTTTTATGGCTACTGGCACCGTGAAGTGGTTCAACGCGGAAAAGGGCTTTGGCTTCATCGAGCAGGACGGTGGCGGCGCTGACGTGTTCGCCCACTACTCGAACATCAACGCCCAGGGCTTCCGCGAGCTGCTTGAGGGCCAGAAGGTCGAGTTCGACGTCACGCAGGGCCAGAAGGGCCCGCAGGCCGAGAACATTCGCCCGCTCTGATTTGTAGCACCGCGGTCCGGGTCTGACCCGAACCGCACCTGAAGGGCCCGTACCGTGTTCGCACGGTACGGGCCCTTCGCCATGCCCGGGGCGGTTCCCGCCGGGGCGCGGAGCCCGCGCCCGCGCCCCGGCGGAGCCCTACCGCAGCAGCCCGTCGAGGAAGGGGTTGCCGAACACGCGGTGCGGGTCGTAGCGGTCGAGGGTGGCGACGGCCTCGTCCCAGCCGGGGCCGCCGCCCGCCCGGAGGGCGTCGGGGATGGTGCGGCCGAGGATGTCCGGGTCCGCCCAGGCGGCGTCGGCGGTGTAGGCCCAGCCCTTGGACCACTCGACCCGCAGGCCGGCCCGGGTGCCGTCGCACAGACCCAGCAGGTACTGCTCGATGTCGCGGCAGAACCGGTGCAGGCCCGGAGTCCCCGGGAGGGTGAGGATGTCCAGCCAGATGGCGGTGTCCCACTCCGGCCGGTCCGCGCGCGGGCGCAGCGCGGAGAGCAGCGGCGGGCGGGCGCCGGGCACCCCGGCGGCGGCCGGGTCGTCCAGGCCGGTGACGCGGATCTCCACCGCGCCGTTCATCGGGAACTCGCCCCGGCCCTGGTACTGCTCCAGCAGCCCCTGGTAGAAGGTGGTGAACTGGTTGACCACCCACTGGATGTCGGCCCGGCGGGCCAGGATCGCGTAGCCGTTGGCCGTCACCCGCAGGGTGGTGGGCCGGACGTAGTGGAGCAGGTGGCGGGACGCGCCCCACAGGTCGGAGCTCAGGCCGCCGCCCAGCAGGTGGGCGAGGGCGTCCCCGCTCAGCAGGTTGCGCAGCAGGCTGCCGGAGAGCAGCAGGTCGGTGAGGTCCCCGGTGAGGCCGATGGTGGTGACCAGGTACTGGAGCTGGCCGAAGGTCGGCGCCAACCCCCAGGAACCGCCGACCAGTTGGCCGGCCAGTTCGGCGACCGGCTGCGGGATGTTGTCGGAGAACGGGTAGTTGTACGGCGTGGTGACGTGGTGGGTGAACCACGGCTGCTCGGGGGTGACCTCCCAGGTCTTCAGCCAGGGGTTGGCGGTGAAGGCGAACCAGATCGCCTCGGCCCGGCCCGTGCGCGCGACGAAGTCGGCGAGGGTGCGGCCGCCGGAGGTGCCGGGCGCGGCGAACAGGTCGGTGGCCGGGATGTCGACCCGGCTGACGCAGCGCAGGTTCTGGTCAGCGCCGACCCGGAGCACCACCTCGGTGAGGAAGGCCCGGCCCAGGTGGACCAGGAAGGCGGCGCTGTCCGCCTCGGACCGGTCGAAGGTGCGCAGCACGTAGTGACCGGCCGTGCCGTCCCAGACCACGGCGGTCAGCGAGGTGACCTGGTTGCTCAGGCTGCCGAAGCCGTGGCCGGGCGGCGGCGTCTCGCCCACGGCGGGGACGGCGGTGCCGTGCCCGCCGATGGCGAGCGCCCCGCCCACGCTGAGGTCACCGGGTGCCGGGCAGGCGGTGAAGCCGAGCCCGTGGTCCGTGAGGAAGGCGAGCAGGTCCTCCATCGACGCGCCGGTCTGCACCCGCACCGAGGAGCCGTCGGCGAGCGAGACGGCGGTGAGGTGGGCGGTGGTGTCGACCAGCAGCACCTGGGCCGAGGCGGGCGTGGCGTCCGCGACGGTGAGCGGCGCCCAGCCGTGCCGGTGGCCCTGCGCGCGCAGCCGCCAGCCGTTGGCCTCGGCCCAGCCGGCGAGGTCGGCCACCTGCTGCGGGGTGCTCGGGGCGCACGTCCAGAGCGCGTCGGTACGGATCTCGCCGGCCCAGTTCTCGTACACCTGCTGGTACGCCGCGATCCCGTCCGGCAGCGCGGGCGGCGCGGTGCCCACCGCCTGCGCGCTGTCCGCCCCGACCACGCCGCGCAGGATCCAGGCCGCACCGCCGAGCGCGGCGGAGGCCGCCAGCAGCCCCCGCCGCGTCATCCCGCCCGTGCCGCCCGTGCCGCCCGCACTGTCCGTGCCACCTGTGCCGCCCGTGCCGGCTCGTCCGTCCGCCATGCCCCGCCCCCAGCTGCCGTGCCGTCAGTTCTGTCGTACCGGCACGACCCTAGAGCAGCGAACGGACGGTCGTGACTCGAACTGATCAACAGCACTCGATCGGGTGACGTCCGGGCACTTCAGCTTCGCGGCAGGACTCCGCCGAGCAGGTCGCGGACCAGGAGCAGGAGTTCGTCCGGTCCGGCCTCGGCCAGCTGGTCGAAGGCGCCGCTGCCACGGCCGAGCATCACGCCGACGAAGGCCGCGACCGCGAGTTCGGCGCGGAGCCGGGGGCGGTCCAGGCCGGAGCGGGTGAAGTGGTCGGTGAGGGGGGCGACCAGGCGGTCGTGGAGCTGGGTGCGGGCCGTGTCCTGGACGACCGGGTCGTCGTACGGCTGGACCGCGACCCGGTAGGCGGGGCCGGGGCCGCGCCGCAGGACGCCGTCGAGCAGCATCCGCAGCCGGTCCTCGTCGAGCAGGTCGGCCGGTGGGGCGGAGCCGAACTCGGCCTCCATCGCGGCGACGTAGAGCTGGGTCTTGCCGCCGTAGTAGCGGGCGATCAGGGTGGGGTCGACGCCCGCGCGCTCGCCGATCTCGCGGGTGGTGGTGCGGTCGAAGCCGCGCTCGGTGAACAGCTCCACCGCCGCCTGGAGCAGGAGTTCGCGGCTGCGGGCCGAGTCCCGCCGCCGGGCCGGCGTCACCGGGTCGCCCCTACCGCGCGCTGCTGCACAACCGACTCCTCGTCCCGCTCGGACCGGACGGCGGTGCGCCGCCGGGGCAGGACGATGGTAACCACGGTGGCGGCCACCCACACCGCACACCCGAGCAGCGCGGCGGCGGTGTACCCGGCGCCGGACGGGAGCAGCCGCCCGGGCGAGGTGTGGGCCTGCAGCACCGCCGCGCTCAGCGCGCTGCCGGTGGAGTAGCCGACGTAGCGCAGCACCTGGTTGAAGCCGATCGCACTGCCGGTCTCCCCCGCCGGGACGGCCCCGACGATCAGGCCCGGCATCACGGCGAAGGTGCAGCCGACGCCGAGCCCTGCGATCCCCATCGCGAGCAACAGCTCCCAGAGGCCGTCCCGGGCGAAGGCGAAGGTGAGCAGCGCGAGCAGCGAGACCACGCAGCCGATCGGCAGCACCAGGGCCGAGGAGGTGCGGCGGGCCAGCACCGGGACCACCTTGCTGGCGGCGACGCTGGTGATCGAGAACGGGAGCAGGATCAGCCCGGTGACGACGATGGAGGTGCCGAAGCCGTACCCGGCGGTGACCGGGGTCTGCACGAAGCGGGTGACCAGGGAGATCAGCAGGTAGATCGCCACCCCGGCGACCAGACCGGCCACGTCCGCGGTCAGCACCACGGGGTTGCGCAGCAGCCGGAGGTCGACCAGCGGGTGGGCGGTGCGCAGCTCGTGGAACGTCCACCAGCCGAGCAGGGCGACGGACGCCGCCGCCAGCGCCAGCAGCCGCGGCGAGGCCCAGCCCCAGACCTCGCCTTCACTGAGCACCAGCAGCATCCCGGCCAGCGCCGCCCCGAGCAGGACGGCGCCGAGCACGTCGAGCGGGCTGGGCGCCCGGCCGGCGGTGGACGGCAGGACGGTCGCGGCGGCGCCGAGCGCGAGCGCGGCGATCAGGGCGGCGAACCAGAACCCGGCGTGCACGCCGAAGGACTGCGAGATCAGCCCGGTCAGCGGGTAGCCGAGGCCGATGCCGGCCACGGTGGTGATCGAGAGCAGCGCGACGGCGGAGTGCGAGCGCCCGGCGGGCAGGGTGTCGCGGGCGGTGGCGATGGCGAGCGGCGTCAGGCCGAGGCCGACACCCTGCAACGCCCGGCCCGCCACCAGCCAGCCGAAGCCGAGCGGGAGCGCGGCGAGCACGCTGCCGAGCAGGACGACGACGGCGCCGCCGAGGATCACGGCGCGGCGCCGGGGCCCGTCGCCGAGCCGTCCCATCGCGGGGGTGGCGACCGCGCCGACCAGCAGCGTGATGGTCAGCGACCACTGGGCGTCGGACAGCGAGACGTGGTCCATGGCGGCGATGGTCGGGACCAGCGGTGCGCCGAGGCTGCTGATCACGGCGACCACCATGCCGAGGAACACCAGCACCGGCACCAGTGCGCGTTGCCGCCACTGCGGCTGGTCCGTCCAGGTCTCCACGGGTACTCCCAGAGTCATGTCATCAGCTGATGTCTTCAGATGATGACACACTGGGGGCGAGCTGGAAACGGCCGGGTACCGGCGGGTAGGCGTGCTGATGGGTACGGGCCGGTAGGAGCGCCGGCGGGTGCGGGCCGGTACGGGTGCCGGCGGGTCACGGCCGGTGACGGGCCGGTGGGGCGGGACGCGCGGCGCGGGTGCCCTGCCGGGCGTACCGGAACCCCGCCCCCCACGGCGGGTTCGTCTCCCCGGTACGCACTGTGGCCGGTGTGCCCGCCGCAGTGCCGCGCGTCCCCTCTCCCTCTTTTCACCTGGCCGCCGACGGTGTTCGCCGGCGTCGGAACGGTCCGCGACTCCCCCACGGAGCGGAACCGTTCCCTCGTCACCGACGCTATGCCCCGGAAGATCCCCGCCGGGGCTCCCTGACGCGGCCTTGGCGCGGCGGGCGCCAATCTTGACGCCCGCCCCCCGACGAACCCCGACGAACCCCGGCGAACCCCGGCGCGTCCGGGCCGCCACGCGCCGCCCGTCAGGCCTGGCAGGCCCGTCAGGCCCGTCAGGGCTGGTAGCGGTAGCCGATGCCCGGTTCGGTGACCAGGTGCCGGGGGCGCGCGGGGTCGGGTTCGAGTTTGCGGCGAAGACCCGCGAAGTAGACCCGGAGGTAGTTGCCGTGGTCCTCGTGCTCGGGGCCCCAGACCTCGCGGAGGATCTGGCGGCCGGGAACGAGCCGCCCGGGGGCGGCCAGCAGCAGGGTGAGGATCCGCCATTCGGTGGGGGTCAGCCGGACCGGACCGGCCGGGCCGGTCACGGTGTTCGCCGCGACGTCGACCTCGTACGCGCCCACCATGAGCCGGGGCTCGGGCTGCCCGACCGGCGGGCGCCGCAGGACGGCGCGCAGCCGGGCGAACAGTTCGTCCATCGAGAACGGTTTGGTGAGGTAGTCGTCGGCCCCGGCGTCGAGCGCGCGGACCTTGTCGGCCGAACTCTCCCGCCCGGACAGGACGATGATCGGCACCGGGCTCCAGGCGCGCAGGCCCAGGATGATGTCGATGCCGTCGAGATCGGGCAGCCCGAGGTCGAGCAGGACGGCGTCCGGGGTGTCACGGCTCGCCGACTCCAGCGCCGCGGCCCCCGTACCGGCCGTTAAAACGGAGTAGTGCCGGGCGTGCAGGTTGATCCTGAGCGCGCGGAGCAGCTGCGGCTCGTCGTCGACGACCAGGATGTGGCTCACTCCACGACCTCCACGAACTCGGCACTCCCAGCGCTCCCAACGTCCTCAGCACCCTCAGCGGCCTCGGTGGCCCCCACAGGAGCGGCTGGCCCACCCGCCGCCGGCAGGGTCAGCAGCATGGTGGTGCCGCCGCCTGGGGTGTCCTCGACCTCCAGCGAGCCGCCCATCGCCTCGGCGAGGCCGCGGGAGAGCGCGAGCCCGAGGCCCACGCCGGTGGTGTTGTCGGTGTCGCCGAGGCGCTGGAAGGGCAGGAAGACGCGGTCCCGGTCCTCGGGCGCGATGCCGGGCCCACGGTCGACGACCCGGATCTCCACCCGGTCGGCATGGCTGCTGGCGGCGACCAGGACGGGTGCGCCGGGGGCGTTGTGGCGCAGGGCGTTGGTGATGACGTTGGCCAGCACCCGTTCCAGCAGCGGCGGGTCGGCGAGCACCGCCGGAGCGGTGTCGAGGTCGAGCGGCTGGACCGGCGCGTCCGGATCGGCCAGCGAGTCCAGGGCGCGCGGGAGCACCTCGTCGAGGTGGGTCTCGGCCAGGTGCAGGGTCAGGACGCCGGCCTGGAGGCGGCTCATGTCGAGCAGGTTGTCGACCAGGCCGGTCAGCTTGACCAGCGACTCGTCGGCGGTGGCGAGCAGTTCGGCCTGGTCCTCCGGGGAGAACTCGACGTCGGGGCTGCGCAGCGAGCCGACCGAGGCGCGGGCGGCGGCCAGCGGCGTCCGGAGGTCGTGGCTGACGGCGGCGAGCAGTGCGGTGCGCATCCGGTCGGCGGCCTTGATCGGTTCGACCTCGGCGGCGACGGTGGCCAGCCGGTCCCGCTCCAGCGCGGCGGCGACGTGGGCGGCGAACGCGGCCAGTACCCGCTGGTCGGCGGCGGGCAGGCGGCGGCCGGTCAGGACGAGCAGCGCGTCCGGCCCGGCCGGGACCTCGGTGGTCACCGGGTCGTCGGCGGGCGCGCCCGCCGACGGCCCGGAGTCGCTGCGGGCGAGCACCTCGCCGCCGGCTCGGGCCAGCAGGGCGACCGACTCCATCCCGAAGGCCGCCCGGGACTTCTCCAGCAGCGCGGGCAGGGCGTCCGCGCCGCGCAGCACGCTGCCGGCCAGGGTGGAGAGCGTCTCGGCCTCGGCGGTGGCGCGGGCGGCCCGCAGGGTGAGCCGGGTGGCGCGGTCGACCACGGTGGAGACGGTGAGCGCGACGGCAGCGAAGACCCCCAGCGCGATCACGTTGTTGGGTTCGTCGATGGTGAAGGTGTGGACCGGCGGGATGAAGTAGTAGTTGAGCAGCAGCGAGGCGATCAGCGAGGCCATCAGCGCGGAGACCGCGCCACCCAGCAGCGCTACCGCCACCACGCCGAGTTGGAAGATCAGGGCGACGGTGGTCAGGTTCAGCGAGTGCGGCTGCGAGAGCACGCCGGTGAGCAGGAACGGCAGCACCAGCCCGGAGCCGAAGCCCGCCATCGTGCGCCGCCTGGAGTGCCGGCGTCCGAGCGAGGGCAGTCGGCCGCGCCCGGTGAACTCGTGGGTGACCATGTGGACGTCGATGTCCTCGGACCGGTCGACGGTGGTCTCGCCGATGCCCGGGCCGGTCAGGAAGCGGTTGACCCGGCCGCGCCGGCTGGTGCCGAGGACGAGCTGGGTGGCGTCGTGCGCGCGGGCGAAGGCGAGCAGCGCGGTGGGGATGTCGTCGCCGACCACCACGTGGTAGCTGCCGCCGAGCGTCTCCACCAGCCGCCGCTGCTCGGCGAGGTTGCCGGGCGAGGCGCCGGCCAGGCCGTCGCTGCGGGTGATGTGGACGGCGAGCAGCTCGCCGCCGGCCGTCCGGTCCGCGATCCGCACGGCCCGGCGGACGAGGGTCTCGCCCTCGGGGCCGCCGGTGAGCGCGACCACCACGCGCTCGCGGGTCTCCCAGACCCGGTCGATGTTGTGGGTGGCCCGGTAGTCGCGCAGGCCCTCGTCCACCCGGCCCGCGACCCAGAGCAGGGCGAGCTCGCGCAGCGCGGTCAGGTTGCCGACCCGGAAGTAGTTGGAGAGCGCGGCGTCCACCTTCTCGGCCTTGTAGACGTTGCCATGGGCCATCCGTCGGCGCAGGGCCTGCGGGGCCATGTCGACCAGTTCGAGCTGGTCCGCGCGGCGGACCACCTCGTCGGGCACGGTCTCGCGCTGCGGGATGCCGGTGATCTTCTGGACGACGTCGTTCAACGACTCCAGGTGCTGGATGTTGACGGTGGTGATGACGTCGATGCCGGCCGCCAGCAGTTCCTCGATGTCCTGCCAGCGCTTGGCGTTGCGGCCGCCGGGGATGTTGGTGTGGGCGAGCTCGTCGACCAGCGCGACGGAGGGCCGGCGGGCGAGCAGCGCGTCGAGGTCCATCTCCTTGAACTCGGTGCCCCGGTAGGTGCGGGTGAGCCGGGGGACGACGTCGAGCCCCTGGAGCATGTTCTCGGTGTGGCGGCGTCCGTGGCACTCGATGTAGCCGACCGCCACCTCCGCGCCGCGCTCCTGTCTGCGCCGGGCCTCGTCGAGCATCCGGTACGTCTTGCCGACGCCCGGGGCCGAACCGAGGTACACCCTCAGCCTGCCGCGGCGGGTCAGGGAGCCGGGGGTGAGGTCGCGAGCCATGGGCGCTGCTCTTTCCTGCGAGGGCGGCGGACAGGACCGTTGCTGATCAGCTCAGCGCCGGTGCGGTGCGGGGTGTTCCGCGTACGGAACAGAATGCGGCCGACCGGCCCGGGTGCGGGGGTGTGCTCCCCCGCGCCCGGGCCGGTCGTTCACTCACTCAGCGGCGAGGTGGACCGTCACTTCGTCTCGCTGAGGGCCTTGTTGAGCAGGACCACGTTGACGCCGGCCTCGCCGAGGAAGCCGGCCGATCGGCCCTCGGTGTACGTGCCGACCAGCTTGGCCACGGTGTCCGCGGACAGGCCCCGGGCCTTGGCGACCCGGTTGACCTGCTCCTTGGCGTACGCGACCGAGATGTGCGGGTCCAGGCCCGAGCCGGAGGCGGTCAGCGCGTCGGCCGGCACGCTCGCCGGGTCGACCCCGTCGAACGCGGCGACGGCGGCACGGTCGTCGTTGACCTGCTTGAGCAGCACGTCGCTGTTCGGGCCGAGGTTCGAGGCACTGGAGCTCTTCGGGTCGTACCCCGTACCGGCGGCGGACGGACGCGGCTGGAACCACTTCGGGTCCGGCTGCGCCTGCTCCTTCGGGTCGTTCGGGTCCTTCTTGGGGAGGTTGAAGTTCTGGCCGAGCAGGCTCGACCCGATCTCCTTGCCGTCGGACTTCACGATCGACCCGTTCGCCTTGCCGCTGAACGCGACCTGGCTGATGCCGGTGACCAGCAGCGGGTAGGCGATCCCGAGGACCACGGTCATCACCAGCAGCATGCGCAGGGCGGTGAAGAGGTTGCGGACGGAGGTGGGCAGTGGCTTGGGCATGATGGCTTTCCTCCGTGTCTCAGCGCAGGCCGGGAATGAACTGGACGATCAGGTCGATCGCCTTGATGCCGATGAACGGCACGATCAGACCGCCGACGCCGTACACCAGGATGTTCCGGCGGAGCAGCGAACTGGCGTCGGACGGGCGGTACTTGACCCCGCGCAGGGCGAGCGGGATGAGGCCGATGATGACCAGGGCGTTAAAGATGATCGCCGAGGTGATCGCGGACTTGGGGCTGTGCAGGGCCATGATGTTGAGGTGGCTCAGGCCCGGGTAGACGCTGACGAACATCGCCGGGATGATCGCGAAGTACTTCGCGACGTCGTTGGCGATCGAGAAGGTGGTCAGCGCGCCACGGGTGATCAGGAGCTGCTTGCCGATCTCGACGATCTCGATCAGCTTGGTGGGGTTGGAGTCCAGGTCCACCATGTTGCCGGCCTCCTTGGCCGCCATGGTGCCGGTGTTCATCGCCACGCCGACGTCGGCCTGGGCGAGGGCCGGGGCGTCGTTGGTGCCGTCGCCGGTCATCGCGACCAGCTTGCCGCCCTCCTGCTCCTTCTTGATCAGGGCCATCTTGTCCTCGGGGGTGGCCTCGGCGAGGAAGTCGTCCACGCCGGCCTCGTCCGCGATCGCCTTGGCGGTCAGCGGGTTGTCGCCCGTGATCATGATGGTCTTGATGCCCATCCGGCGGAGCTCGTCGAAGCGCTCCTTCATGCCCTCCTTGACGACGTCCTTGAGGTAGATGACCCCCAGCGCCCGGGCCGCAGCGGCGCCGGCCTTGGAGGCGACCAGCAGCGGGGTGCCGCCGGCGGCGGAGATCCGGTCGACCAGCTCGGCGACGTCCTCGCCGACGGTGCCGCCGTTCTCGGTGACCCAGTTGGTCACCGACCCGGCCGCGCCCTTGCGCACCGAGTGCACGCCTTCCTCTTCCGCCAGGTCGACGCCGGACATCCGGGTCTGGGCGGTGAACGGGACCCAGGTGGCGTGCGCCAACTCGCCCTGGGCGCGGGCCCGCAGGCCGTACGCCGTCTTGGCCAGCACCACGATCGAGCGGCCCTCGGGGGTCTCGTCCGCGAGGGAGGAGAGCTGGGCGGCGTCGGCGAGCTCGTCGGTGCCGACCCCGGCGGCCGAGAGGAACTCGGCGGCCTGGCGGTTGCCGAGCGTGATGGTGCCGGTCTTGTCCAGCAGCAGTGTGTTGACGTCACCGGCGGCCTCGACGGCGCGGCCCGACATGGCGAGCACGTTGCGCTGCACCAGGCGGTCCATACCGGCGATGCCGATCGCGGAGAGCAGCGCGCCGATGGTGGTCGGGATGAGCGCGACGACCAGCGCGACCAGCACGATCAGCGTCTGCGGGGCTCCGGCGAAGCCGGCCATCGGCTGCAGGGCCGAGACGGTGACCAGGAAGACGATGGTGAGCGAGGCCAGCAGGATGTTGAGCGCGATCTCGTTCGGCGTCTTCTGCCGGGCCGCGCCCTCGACCAGGGCGATCATGCGGTCGATGAACGACTTGCCGGGCTCGGAGGCGATCTTCACGACGATCCGGTCGGACAGCACCTTGGTACCGCCGGTGACCGCGCTGCGGTCACCGCCGGACTCGCGGATGACCGGGGCGGACTCGCCGGTGATGGCCGACTCGTCCACCGAGGCGACACCCTCGACGACGTCGCCGTCGCCGGGGATGATCTCGCCGGCCTCGGCCACCACGTGGTCACCGAGCCGCAGCGCCGTACCGGGGACCTGCTCCTCGGCCTGCGAGGCGGGCCAGTCGAGCAGGCGGCGGGCCATCGTGTCGGTCTTGGTGCGGCGCAGCGTCTCGGCCTGCGCCTTGCCGCGGCCCTCGGCGACGGCCTCCGCCAGGTTGGCGAAGACGGTGGTCAGCCAGAGCCAGACGGTGATCGCCCAGGCGAACACGCTCGGGGTGGCGACGGCGGAGACGGTGGTGACCACCGAACCGACCTCGACCACGAACATGACCGGATTCTTGATCATGACGCGCGGGTCGAGCTTCTTCACCGCGTCCGGCAGGGCCGCCAGCAGCACCTTCGGGTCGAGCAGACCGCTGGAGACTCTGTGGGCCGGGGCGGCCCCGGTCTCTTCGACCGGAGCGGGGGAAAGGGTGGACGACATCAGTGGAGACCTTCCGCGATCGGCCCGAGAGCCAGGGCCGGGAAGTAGGTGAGGCCGACGACGATCAGGACGACGCCCGACAGCAGGCCCACGAACAGCGGCTTGTGGGTGGGCAGGGTGCCCTGGGTGGCGGGTACGGGCTGCTGCTGGGCGAGCGAGCCGGCCAGTGCCAGCACGAACACCATCGGCAGGAACCGGCCGAAGACCATCGCGAGGCCCAGCGCGGTGTCGTACCACTCGGTGTTGACGGTCAGACCGCCGAACGCGGACCCGTTGTTGTTGGCGGCCGAGGTGAAGGCGTACAGCACCTCGGAGAAGCCGTGCGCTCCGGAGTTCAGCATCGCCGCCCGTTCACCGGGCAGCGCCATCGCGACGCCGGTGCCGATCAGCACGATCGCCGGGGTGGTGAGGATGTACAGGGAGGCGAACTTCATCTCCCGGCCGCCGAGCTTCTTGCCCAGGTACTCGGGGGTGCGGCCGACCATCAGACCGGCCACGAAGACCGCGACGATCGCCAGGATCAGCATGCCGTAGAGGCCGGACCCGGTACCGCCGGGCGCGATCTCGCCGAGCATCATGTCGAAGATCGTCACACCGCCGCCGCCGGGGGTGAGCGAGTCGTGCGCCGCGTCGACCGCGCCGGTCGAGGTCAGCGTGGTGGAGGAGGCGAACAGGCTGGAGGCCCAGATGCCGAAGCGGACCTCCTTGCCCTCCATCGCCGAACCCGCCGCGGTCAGGGCGGCGCCGCCGTGGTGCGTCTCGAAGAAGGTGAGCAGCGAGGCCGAGGCGACCCAGAACAGGCCCATCACCGAGACGATCGCGTAGCCCTGGCGGTGGTCGCCGACCATCCTGCCGAAGGTCCGGGGCAGCGAGAACGAGATCACCAGCAGCAGGAAGATCTCCAGCCAGTTGGTGAAGCCGGTCGGGTTCTCGAACGGGTGGGCGGAGTTGGCGTTGAAGAAGCCGCCGCCGTTGGTGCCCAGCATCTTGATGACCTCCTGGGAGGCCACCGGTCCGCCCGGGATCGACTGGGTGTCGCCGGTGAGCGTGGTGACGTCGTGGAAGCCGTGGAAGTTCTGGATCATGCCGTTGGCGACCAGCACCAGCGCGAACACGACCGACAGCGGCAGCAGCAGGCGCAGCGTGATCCGGGTCATGTCGACCCAGAAGTTGCCGACCCGGTCGGTCCGGTTGCGGGTGAAGCCCCGGATCAGGGTGGCGACGATCGCGATGCCGACGGCGGCGGAGACGAAGTTCTGCACCGCGAGACCGGCCATCTGGACCACGTGGCCCATGGTCGACTCGCCGGCGTAGGACTGCCAGTTGGTGTTGGTGACGAAGGAGATCGCGGTGTTGAACGCGGTGTGCGGCTCGACGCCCTTGTTGCCCAGGCTCAGCGGCAGCAGGTTCTGCAGGCGCTGCAGGGCGTAGAGGAAGAGCACCGAGACGGCCGAGAAGGCCAGCACCGAGCGGAGGTAGACCGGCCAGCGCTGGTCGGCGTCACCGTCCACCCCGATGACCTTGTACAGGCCGCGTTCGACCCTGAGGTGCTTGGCGGTGGTCAGCAGCTTGGCGATGTAGTCGCCGAGGGGGCGGTAGCAGAGAGCCAGCGCGCCCACCAGGGCGAGGGCCTGCAACCAGCCGGCGAGAGTGGAGCTCATTCCCCCGCCTCGCTTCGCACGGTGCCGGCGCCGCCGGGCACGGTGTTCATGATTCTTTCGCTGCGCTCACTCATGCTCAGAACTTCTCCGGGTAGATCAATGCCACGACGAGGTAGCCGACGAGCGCGACGGCGACAAGCAGACCTGCGATGTTCTCGGCGCTCACAGCTTCTCCACCCCCCGTGCGATCAGGGCGATGACGGCGAACACGGCGACCGTGACACCGACGAAGATGAGATCGGGCATGAGTTCCACCCAGAGTGGTTTCAGGACCAGGCCGTGAACGGCCGGAACGGCCCGCACGGCGCCGGAGGAAGACCGGCTGGATCAGAACACCAGGTCGGAACCGCGCCAAGGCTCCCCCTGACGGGGTCCATACGGGTGACTGCGCGTCCTTGACGCCGCCTTGACACGCGCTTCACACATTCGAGACCCGGCCGCCCGGCGACGCGCGCCTGGAATGGGGGACGGGGAAGGCGCGAGGCGCTGGGTGCGCCGCCGCACCCACCGCCTCGCGCCGCCGTTCACGCCCCCCGCCGCCGCGTAGCCTGCTCCCCCGGCGGAGCCGCTACGCGCTGCCGGAGTCCTTGCCGCCACCCGAGCGGGCGGGCTCCCCTCGCCGCACCGAGCCCGGCGCCCGGCGGGCGGGGTGGTCGGCGCGCGGCGCGGAGGCGAGCTGCCAGGGCACGCTGATCACCATCACGCCGGGGGTGAAGAGCAGCCGGCTCTTCAGCCAGAGCGCCGACTGGTTGTGCAGCAGGTGCTCCCACCAGTGGCCGACCACGTACTCCGGGATGAAGACCGCGACGACGTCGCGCGGGGTGCTGCGCTTGACGGCCCGCACGTACGACACCACCGGCTTGGTGATCTCCCGGTACGGCGAGTCGAGCACCTTCAGCGGCACCTGGATGTCGAACTCGTTCCACTTCTCCCGCAGTTCGTCGGTGGAGTCCTTCTCCACCGCGACACTGAGCGCCTCCAGGGTGTCGGGCCGGAAGGCCTGGGCGTAACCGAGCGCCCGCAGGGTGGGCTTGTGGATCTTGGAGACCAGGACGATGCCGTGCACCTTCGCGGGCCGGACCGCCTCCGAGTGCGGGTCGTCGACGCTCAGCTCCTCCGCGACGGCGTCGTAGTGCCGCCGGATGCCCCGCATCATCCCGAACAGCACCAGGGCGGCGACCACCGCGAGCCAGGCGCCCTGGGTGAACTTGGTGAGCATCACGATCACCAGCACCAGCGCCGTGACGCAGGCGCCGAAGCCGTTGATCACCCGGGACCGGTGGGCGGCGTTGCGTGCCGCGGCGTCTGTCTCGGTGGCGAGCAGCTCGTTCCAGTGCCGGACCATGCCGATCTGGGAGAGCGTGAACGAGGTGAACACCCCGAGGATGTAGAGGTGGATCAGGTTGTTGACGCTCGCCTTGTACGCCCAGAGCAGCGCGATGTTCACCAGGGCGAGCGCGATGATGCCGTTGGAGAACGCCAGCCGGTCGCCACGGGTGTGCAACTGCCTCGGCAGGTACCGGTGCTGGGCGAGGATCGAGGCCAGCAGCGGGAAGCCGTTGAAGGCGGTGTTCGCGGCCAGCACCAGGACCAGCGCGGTCACCGCCTGGATGAAGTAGAACAGGACGGAGCGGTCCCCGCCGAAGATCGAGGCCGCCAGCTGGGCGATGACGGTCGGCTGCGAGGCGGTGCTGCAGTCGCCCGGGTAGCCCGCCAGCTGGCAGGTGTCGGTGGTCTTGTGCACCTTGGTGACGAGCGCCAGCGCGGTGATGCCGACGAACATCACCACGGCGGTGATTCCCATCGCCGCCATCGTGGTGGCGGCGTTCTTCGACTTCGGCGGCCGGAAGGCCGGCACACCGTTGGAGATCGCCTCGACGCCGGTCAGCGCCGTACAGCCGGAGGCGAAGGCCCGTAGCGCCAGCATGATCAGCCCGATGCCGGCCAGGGTGTTGTTGTGGTCGGTCGGGATGATGCGGTACTGCGCACTGGACGCCACCGGCGTATGTCCGAAGATCATCTTGATGAAGCCGGTGACCAGCATCAGCATGATGCCGCCGATGAACAGGTACGTCGGCGCCGCGAACGCGCGCCCCGACTCCCGTACGCCGCGCAGGTTCACCGCCGCGAGCAGCGCCACGAAGCCGACCGCCATCGCGACCCGACCGCCGCCGATGCTCGGGAAGGCGGAGATGATGTTGTCCACCCCGGAGGCGACGGAGACCGCGACGGTCATCACGTAGTCCACCAGCAGCGCGGCCGCCACCACCAGGCCCGGCCGGTCGCCGAGGTTCCGGGTCACCACCTCGTACGATCCACCGCCGTCCGGGTAGGCGTGCACGACCTGACGGTACGACAACACCACGACGGCCATCAGCGCGACGACCCCCGCCGCGATCCACGGGGTCAGGTAGAGGAACGCGGTGCCGCCGACGGTGAGGACCAGCAGGATCTCCTCGGTGGCATAGGCCACCGAGGAGAGCGGGTCGGAGGCGAAGATGGGCAGCGCCAGACGCTTGGGCAGCAGGGTCTCGCCCAGCTCTTCGCTGCGCATGGCCTGACCGATCACGAGACGCTTGAGCGCCTGGGGCAGATTGAACACATTCGCGAGCGTAAGCCGCAGGCACGGCCCCACCGGGGCGTGGCGCGCGCCACGGCGCCCGAAGTATCGAATATGCAGATCAGATCATCCATGTGGCGCAGTGCGGCAACCCCCGGGAGACGATCGAGCGCGCGAACGAGCGGGGTGGCGGGCGAACGGGCGGCCGGACAAGCGGCCCGACGGGCGGACCGGCCGGGCGGCCGGGCGGACCGGCCGCCGTCGGAGCCGCCAGCCGTCAGCCGCCGAACCACCCCGCCACGTCCAGCCGGATGCCGCCCGCCGGGACCATGGTGACCAGGTCGGTCTCCAGCGCGTCCAGCCGCTCGGCTCCCAGCGTCGCGGCCCAGTGCTCGTGCAGCTCCTCGAAGATCGCGGCCGACCGGGCCAGCGCGTCGACCCCGTGCGGGGTGAGCCGGACCAGCTTGCGCCGCCCGTCCTCAGGGTCGTCGGCCCGCTCGGCGTAGCCGAGTGCCGCCAGGCGGTCGACGGTCTTGCCGGCCGCCTGCTTGGAGACGCCGAGCCGTCGCCCGACCTCGGTGGCCGTCGCGCCGTCGCGCCCGATCGCCTGCATCGCGAATCCGTACGCCGGACGCACCTCGGGGTGGCCCTGCCGGGCCAGCTCCTCGTGCAGCTGGTCGATCAGCGAGCGGAAGCCGGCGAAGAGCAGCAGGGGCAGCGCGAAGCCCGGACGGCCCTGACTCTGGCCCTGGCCCTGGCCGGGCTTCCGCCCCTGGTTCCGGCCCGGCCGGGGCGTCGGACCGCCGGGCTGCCGGTGTTCGCCATTGCCATTTTCGACAACCTGGTTTACGGTTTCGTCAATCACGTTGTCGAGTTTACGCCAGGAGCACCCCATGAGCCTCTTCGTCGACCACACCCTCGCCTCCGCCCCGGCCGGCTCCCGCCGGTCCATGGAGGCCACCACCAAGCACCTGGGCCACCTCCCCTCCGCCGTCGGCAGGCTGGCCGAGTCGCCGCAGCTGCTCGAAGGCTTCCTCAAGCTCAGCGCGCTCTTCGAGTCCACCTCGCTGGCCCCGCTCGAACGGGAAGTACTCGTCATGACGATCGCGACCCGCAACGGCTGCCACCTCTGCGTGGCCATGCACACCGCGAAGCTGACCGGGCTGGGCGCCGACCCCGGGCTGATCGCCGCGCTGCGCGACCGGCAGCCGCTGGCCGACGTCCGGCTGGAGGCCGTCCGGGTCTTCACCCTGGAGGTCCTGGCCACCGCCGGCGCGGTCGAGGACGGCCCGCTCCAGGCCTTCCTGTCGCACGGCTACACGCCCCGGAGCGCCCTGGAGGTCGTGCTCGGCATCGGGACCTACACGCTGTCCACGCTCGCCAACCGGATGACCGGGGCCGTGACCGACGAGCAGCTGGCCCCCTTCGCGTGGCACGAGCACGAGCAGGCCGCCTGACCCGGTTCACCGTCAGGACACCGTCAGGACACCGCCGGTGCGGGCGGCCGGACAGTCAGCGAAGCGTCAGCAGGCGCAACGGGCGGCCCACTTCGGCGTATTGTCACAGCTGCCCAGAGCGGGTCACCGTGGACCCCTCGACGTTCTCCACCGCCCTCCGGAGCAGCAGCTGTGATCTGCGCAGACCCCGCACCCTTGGAGCCCCCCGCCGGGCGGCGCCGGTGGTGACGGTGCCCCGGCCGACGACCGGGGCGCCGTCGGGCCCGTCGCTCCCCCCGCCGCCCGCCGCCTCACCCCCCGCGCCGATCGGCCCACCGGTCGCCGCACCGGCCGCCACGCCGAGGGGCCTCGGGCGGCCGCTGCGGGCCCTGGCCCGGGTCAGCTACGGGCCGGTGCCGCTGGACTTCGAGCGGCTGGCCGAGCGGCTCCCCGCCGTCGAGTCGGGCCTGGCGCTGGCCGGCGACGCGGACCTGGAGCTGCACCTGGCCTGCGTCGACCAGCGCGAACTGCGCACCGTGGTCTCCGAACTCCGCCAGGCCGGGGCGGCCCGGGTCCAGGTGGAGCTGGTGCTCCGGCGGCTGACCCCCGGACGGCGGCCCGACCAGCCCGGACCGCCGCGGGCCCGTACGCCCGTCCAGACGGAACGCCTTCCGGCGCGGGCCGAACCGCCGGCCCTGCACGGCCACCCGCCCGACCAGCCCGCCTGACCCGGGACCGTACGGACCGGCCGGCCCGCACAAGCCTGTCCGTACCGCCCCGCCACGAGAGTGACGTGACGTCATATCCGGGCAACCGGAGTGGCAGTAGTTGACGTGGCAGTGGCAGGACCGATTTGATGATCGCTATCTGTGTCCGATCGGTCACTCTCGTTCCCTTTCGGGGTGACCTGTGTCAACGGCCCTGGCCATAGGGAGACTTGATGGGGATTCGACGGACTTTCGCGGCGGTCGGTGCGGCTGCGGCCCTGCTCACGGGGACCATGGCGGTCGGCGCGGCACCCGCATCCGCCGCGCCCACCGCACCCACAGCCGCCCAGTCGGCGGCCGCCACCCGGGCGGACGTCACTCCGGCGGACGAGTGCTCCACTGCGACCTTCCAGAACGACGCCCGGCTCGGGCCGGAGCAGCTGCCGACCCGGGGGCCGGTCGGCCGCGAGCTGTGGGGCTACCAGCGGACCGGCGGCCTGCCGGTGCAGAGCTTCCTGGCCACCTACTACGACTCGGCCGCCGGCTCCTGGAAGTACCCGCCGTCCAACGGCTACGTCCTGCTGCCGGACGGGCAGCCGCTGGAGATCCAGCAGACCCTCCAGCCCGGCCAGCGGATCGACCGGTTCGGCAGCGAGTACGGCTCGTTCCTGGCGCCGGAGGGCATTTCGTACGGGAGCCGCTCCATCCCGCCGCAGAGTCTGGTCAGCACCCCGGCCGCCACCTGCAACTACCACGACTACCAGGTCCTGAAGCCCTTCACGGTGGATGCCGGACCGATCGCGCCGTGGTTCGGCCAGCCCGGCTACGGCTGGCAGTACCAGCTGGACGCCACCCTGCTCCCCGGCAGCCCGACCCGGCTGAACGTGATGTGGCTGATCGACAACGGCTACCTGTCCCGGGTCGCCTGACCCACCGGCGGCGGCCCGCCCGGACGACCGTCCGGCGGGCCGCGCACGGGTCTATGCCTGACCTCTCCCGCTCCCGATAATGAGCATGGCAATCAGCCACGGGCGGAAGACGGGACCAGGCAGATGGATCTGACGGGCACTCGGTTGAGCCGGCGCACCCTGGGCCGGTCGGCGCTGGCACTGCTCACCACGGGCGGCTGGCTCGCCTCCGCAGGGCAGCCCGCCCGGGCGGCGGACCTGCCCGGCGGGTCGGACTGGCTGGGCGCGGTGCCCTCCGACAGCTACCTCTCCCGGCTCACCATCCCCGGCACGCACGACACCTGCTCGCTCTACGGCGGCCCGATCACGCAGACCCAGACGCTGTCGATACCCGACCAACTCGCGGCCGGTGCCCGGTTCTTCGACATCCGCTGCCGGGACATCAACGGCGTCTTCGCGATCCACCACAGCTCCTTCTTCCAGCACATCTTCTTCGGCGACGTGCTCAACCAGTGCCAGGACTTCCTGACCCGGCACCCACAGGAGACCGTGCTGATGCGGGTCAAGCAGGAGTACTCGACCGTCTCCGACGCGGACTTCCTCGCCGTCTTCGCGACCTACCAGGCGAACTGGCCCGGCCTGTTCTGGGCCGAGGACCGCATCCCGCAACTCGGCGAGGTGCGCGGCAAGGTGGTGGTGCTCGCCGACAACGCGGCCCTCCCGGGCATCCCGTGGGGCGGCGCGCGGACGGACATCGAGGACGACTACCAGATCGGCACGATCTTCGAGATCGCCTCCCGCAAGTGGCCCGAGACCTCAGCCCACCTGGACGCGGCCCGCGCCGCCACCGACCCGCAGAAGCTGTTCATCACCTTCACCTCCTCCTCCGGCTGGGGCCTGTGGCCGCAGCAGGCCGCCGAGGCGATGGCCCCCCGGCTCACCGGCTACCTGGGCTCGTTGGACCACTCCGCGCGGCCGGTGCTGGGTACCGTCCCGATGGACTTCGTCACCCCGGCCGCCCTCCGGCCGCTCTACGCCCTGAACTTCGGCGGGTAACGCGCGGGCGTCCGGCCGCGCACCGCGATCCGTCGACACCACGGACCCGAAGCGCCGAAGCGCCGAAACCCCGAAGTCCCGAAGTTCCGAAGTCCCGAAGTTCCGAAGTTCCGAACTTCCCGCACAGTGAGGCTTTTTGATGGACCGGCAGTTCGGCGACTACCAGAACGAGATCTACTTCAACGGGCTGAGCGGCGTACTGCCGGAGCTGCCGATGAGCTTCGCGGGGCTGGAGCGGCGGGCCGAGGCCGCGCTGCCGCCGGGCGTCTGGTCGTACGTCGCCGGGGGCGCGGGGGACGAGTACACCCAGCGGGCCAACGTGTCGGCGTTCGAACGATGGGGGCTGGTCCCCCGGATGATGGCCGGGACGGCGCGACGCGACCTGTCGGTCGAACTGTTCGGCCTGTCGCTGCCGTCGCCGGTGTTCATGGCTCCGGTGGGGGTGCTCGGGCTCTGCGCGCAGGACGGGCACGGTGACCTGGCCGCCGCGCGCGCCGCCGCCCGGACCGGGGTGCCGATGGTCGCCTCCACCCTGTCGGTGGACCCGATGGAGGAGGTGGCGAAGGAGTTCGGGACGACCCCCGGCCTGTTCCAGCTCTACACCCCCGCCGACCGCGAGCTGGCCGCGAGCCTGGTCCACCGGGCCGAGGCCGCCGGGTTCCGGGGCATCGTGGTCACCCTGGACACCTGGGTGACCGGCTGGCGCCCGCGCGATCTGGCCACCGCCAACTTCCCCCAGCTGCGCGGCCACTGCCTGGCCAACTACACCTCGGACCCGGTCTTCCGCAGCCGGCTCGCCCAGACCCCCGAGGAGAACCCGGGTGCGGCCGTCCTGCACTGGGCCGGCGTCTTCCCCAACCCGCTCGGCTGGGACGACCTGCCGTGGCTGCGCTCGCTCACCGGCCTCCCGCTGATCCTCAAGGGCCTCCACCACCCCGAGGACGTCCGCCGGGCGAAGGACGGCGGTGTGGACGGCGTCTACTGCTCCAACCACGGCGGCCGGCAGGCCAACGGCGGGCTGCCCGCCCTGGAGGCGCTGCCCGGCGTCGTCGAGGCCGCCGACGGCCTGCCGGTGCTCTTCGACTCCGGCGTGCGCAGCGGGGCCGACGTGGTCAAGGCCCTCGCGCTCGGCGCCACCGCCGTCGGCATCGGGCGCCCGTACGTCTACGGCCTGGCGGCCGGCGGCGCCGACGGGATCGTGCACGTCCTGCGCTCCCTGCTCGCCGAGGCCGACCTGATCATGGCGGTGGACGGCTACCCGGCCCTGGCCGACCTCACCCCGGCGGCACTGCGGCGCCGGGAGGCCTGAGACCCGGACCGCCCGCGACGGTGCCGCGCACGCGGAGCGGCGACCCGGCGCCGGGGCCGACGAGCTGCCGGGCGGGCCTGCCGGCGGAGGTTCCGACCCTAGGATGGGCGGATGAGCGCAAGCACACCCGTCTCACCTGCGCATCATGCGCAGGACCCCGGCGGCAACGGTGAACGGCTGGAGGTGGCCGCCGCCACGCTGGCCCTGCTCGCGGACCGGACCCGGCTCGCGCTGCTGCGGCGGCTCGGCGAGGGCGAGGCGGACGTGACCACCCTGACCGAGGCCTGCCAGGCCGCCCGGCCCTCGGTCAGCCAGCACCTGGCCAAGCTCCGGTTGGCCGGGCTGGTCACCAGCCGCAAGGACGGCCGCCGCGCGGTGTACGCGCTGCGCCACGGCCACCTGCGGCGGCTGGTGGACGAGGCGCTCAACGTCGCCGACCACCAGATCCGCGCCCTCCCGCCGCACGACTGACCCACCGCACGACCGACCCGCCGCGCCCGGCCACCCGTGCCCGGCCACCGGGGCGCCGACAGCACAGACATGTGCACAGGTATGCACACGTTGCCCGAAGCGGCTACGCTGGAGCGGCCCTCGGAAGCCGGACGGGACGGGACCGCATGCTCGCCGTACTGCGCAATCGCACCTACCGCCACCTGTTCGCGGCGCAGCTCGTCGCCCTGACCGGCACCGGGCTGGCCACGGTGGCGCTCGGTCTGCTGGCGTACGACCTGGCCGGGGCCGACGCCTCGGCAGTCCTGGGCACGGCGCTGGCGGTCAAGATGGTCGCGTACGTCGGCATCGCTCCGGTGGTCGGCGCCTTCGCGGCCCGGATCCCCCGGCGGGCTCTGCTGGTGACGATGGACCTGACCCGGGCGGGGGTCGCCCTCACCCTGCCGTTCGTCGACCGGGTCTGGCAGGTCTACCTGCTGATCTTCCTGCTCCAGTCGGCGTCGGCGGCGTTCACACCCGCCTTCCAGGCCACCATCCCCGAGGTGCTCCCCGCCGAACGCGACTACACCCGCGCACTGTCGATGTCCCGGCTGGCGTACGACCTGGAGAGCCTGTTCAGCCCGGCGCTGGCCGCCGGCCTGCTCACCCTGGTCTCCTACGACTGGCTGTTCGCCGGCACCACGCTCGGGTTCCTGGCCTCCGCCGCGCTGGTGGTCTCGGCCGTGCTTCCCAAGCCCGCACCGGCCGAGACCGCCGGCCCGGCTGGCGGAGTGCGGGCCCGGGCCGTCCACGGCACCCGGCTGTTCTGGGCGACGCCCCGGCTGCGGGCCCTGCTGGCGCTCGACCTCGCGGTCGCCGCAGCCGGCGCGCTGGTCTTCGTGAACACCGTCGTGCTGGTCCGCGACCACCTGCACCGCTCCGCCGGAGCCGTCTCCGTCGCGCTCGGCGCCTACGGCCTGGGCTCGCTGGCCGCCGCGCTGCCGCTGCCCCGCCTGCTGGAACGGGCCCGGGACCGCAGCGTGATGCTCCCCGCCGCCTTCGCCCTGCCGGTGCTGCTCGGCCTGGTCGCGGTGGTCACCGCCGGACCGCCGACCGGCTGGACCTGGCCGCTGCTGCTGACGGCCTGGGCCGCCCTCGGCGCCGCCTGCTCGGCCGTACTCACCCCGGGCGGGCGGCTGATCCGGCGCTCGACGGCGCCGGACGACCTGCCCGCCGCCTTCGCCGCGCAGTTCTCGCTCTCGCACGGCTGCTGGCTGTTCACCTACCCGCTGGCCGGGTGGCTCGCGGCCGGGGCCGGACTGCCGGTCACCGCCGCCGTCCTCGGGGCGGTCGCGCTGGCCGGCGCCACGACGGCGGCCGTGGTCTGGCCGGCCCGCGACCCGGCCCGGCTCACCCACGTGCACGCCGACCTGCCCGCCGGGCACCCGCACCTCGCCGACGCCCACCGCGCCCGCTCGGGTTGGCTGCACGGCCACGAGTACGTCATCGACCGCCACCACCGCCACTGGCCCCGCTCCGGCCGGACCGCCTCCTCCTGATCGGCCCACGCGGCTCGCGCCCGCGCTCCGCAGGCCGGAGTCTGGTGATCGGAACCGGCAGGGCGGGACGAGCGAGGCGAGGGTGCGGTGCGGCGAGGGCGGACGGCGGCGGTCGTACGGGCGGCGGCACTGGCAGTGCTGCTGACGGTGGGTCTGCCGGTCTCGGCGGCCGGGGCCGCGCCGGGGCCTGCGGACGATGCGGACGGGTTGCCCGGCTCGGAGATCGTGGCGGTGGATCAGCAGTCGCGGTCCGTGCTGGTGCTGGACCGCCGTCACACGCTCCGACTGGAAGAGGGCGGCCGGCTGGAGCAGAGCGACCGGCCGGACGAGGTGCGCTGGTCCTGGAGCGCCGACCGCGCTCCGGGCCTGGCCGACCTGCACCCGGCCTCGATCTGGTGGGGGGCCTCCGAGGCCAAGAGCCGGCTGTTGCACGGCCACCGCTATCTGCTCACCGCCTCCTCGGGCGGACTCGCCGCCGTGGTCTCCTACCCGGGCGCGCAGGTCTACTGGGCGGCGGCCCTGGGAGCCGCCAACCCGCACAGCCTGGAGCTGCTGCCGGACGGGAACGTGGCGGTGACCGCCAGCGGCGGCGGCTGGCTGCGCCTCTACCCGGCCTCACAGGGCCCGCGCGCCGACCGGTACGCGGAGGTCCCGCTCGCCGGGGCGCACGGCGTGCACTACGACCCGGCCCACGCGCTGCTCTGGGCAATCGGCAACCGCGAACTGACGGCGTACAAGGTGACCGGCACCCAGTCCGCCCCCGCCCTGGTGCGCGTCCGCAGCACCCCGCTGCCGGAGGCCGACGGGCACGACCTGACACCCGTCTACTCCCCACCCGGACGGCTCTGGGTCGCCACCGGCGCCCACGTCTGGCAGTACGACCCCGAGCGCGACGCCTTCGCCCGGGTGCACCTCGGCGGCGGCCACGACGACGGCCACGACGACGGCTGGAACGTGAAGAGCGTCGGGGACGACCCGCTCACCGGGCGGATCCTCACCACGACTCCCGAGCCGGGCGGCCCGTGCGTCTGGTGCACCTCGGTGCTGACGCTCTACCGCCCGGACGGCACCCGGGTCCTCACCGGCACGCAGCTGTACAAGGCCCGCTGGTGGACCACCCGGCGCTGGTGACGCGTCGGCAGCAACCGTCACCCGCCCCGCGCCAAGCAGGCCCGCCCGCACGTATGCACGCCCCCGGGACCGCCCGCGCGCCCCTTGCCTCCGGCTGGCCATCTGTTCTATAAGTAATAGAGCAGAACGACAGCGGGCAGGAGCCGGCGTGATCCTGAGCATCGACCTGAGCGGCGACATCCCGATCTACCAGCAGATCCGGGACCGGATCGTCGAGGCCATCGCCTCCGGCGGACTCGCCGAGGGCAGTGCGCTGCCCTCCACCCGGCAGCTCGCCGCTGACCTGGCGATCAACTTCCACACCGTCAACAAGGCTTACGACCAGTTGCGGCAGGAAGGCCTGGTCCGGGTGAACCGCAAGAGCGGAGCCGTCGTGCAGCGCGACGCCCGCTCCGGCCCGCCGACCGCCCAGTTCACCGAGGAGTGGCAGGCCCGGCTGCGCACCCTGCTCGCCGAGGCCGTCGCGCACGGCGTCGGCGGGCCCGCCGTCCTGGCCGCCTGCGGCACGACCCTCGCTTCGTTCGCACCGGAGCACGCGGCAGACCGCACACCGGAGCACGCGCCGGGCCGCACGCCGGAGCACGCGCCGGGCTCCGCTTCCGACCCGGGACACCTGACAGCAGACTTGGGAGAGCCGGCATGACGACCGGAGAGTGGTTCAGCAACGTGATAGCCCCCTTGCTGGTGCTGGCGACGGCCTGGCTCGCACCGGCGCTCTCCGGGCCGACCCTGCCCTTCGGGGTACGGGTCCCGGCCGCGTACACGGACGCTCCGGTGATCGCCCGACAGCGCGGCGCGTACCGGCTGCTGTTGGGCGGCGCGGGCGCGGTGCTCGTCCTGGCCGGCGCCGGACTGACCCTGGCCGGCCCGCACGGCGGGTACGGCGCACTGCCCTCGCTCCTGGCACTCGCCCTCTGCCTGGCCGGCTACCTGCGGGCCCGCCGGGCGATCCGCGCGGTCAAGCAGCGGGAGGGCTGGTTCCAGGGGCTGCGGCAGACCGTGGCGGTCGACACCTCGCTGCGGACCGATCCCGAGCGCTTCCCCTGGCTCTGGGCGGCACCGGCGCTGCTCGTCCTCGTCGTCACGGCGGTGACGGGCGTGGTCCGCTACCCGTCCATGCCGGACCGCCTGCCCACCCACTACCAGGGCGCGGGCACCGCCGACCACTTCGCCGCCAAGACGCTCGGCAGCGCCTTCGCGCCGGTCGTCGCGCAGGCCGCGCTCACGGCGATCCTGCTGCTGCTGATGTGGCTCACCTTCCGCTCCCGGGCCGACCTCGACCCGGCCCGGCCCGCCGCCACCGCATACCAGCACCGCCGCTTCCTCGGGCGGATGGCCGTCGCGATGCTGCTGCTGGCCGCCTGCATCGACCTGACCCTGCTGGCCGCCGCCTGGCAGATCTGGCACGGCGACCGCACCCTGTCCCTCACCCCGCTGCTGGTGCCCGCCCTGGCCGGCGCCGGCCTGGTGATCGGCACCGCGGTCCTCAGCGGCCAGAACGGCGGCCGGATCCCCGTCCCCGAGGGCGTCACCAACGGCACCGCCGCACCGGACACCGGCGCCGTCCACCACGACGACGACCGGTACTGGCGGGCCGGCGGCCTGTTCTACGCCAACCGCCAGGACCCGGCGCTCCTGGTACCCAAGCGCTTCGGCATCGGCTGGACGGTCAACCTCGGCAACCCGCGCACCCTGCTGCTGGTCGTCCTGATCGCCGGCTTCCCGCTCGCCATGGACCTGCTCACCCGCTGATGCCCGGAGCCCGTCCCCCCGTCGGGCGGACGGCGGACACCGCTCCGGCAACGAGCCGGGCCCGGGTCCCGGTGAACACGCATGCGATCCGTCGTCACTTCCTCTAAGGTGCCGACGATGGAACTCCAATCGCTGCTGCTCATGGACGGTGTGCTACCGGACCCCACGCTCGCCGAGGTGACGGAGGTGTTCGCGTCGAACGTCGCCTTCCACCGGCTCAGCGGCGACTTCCCCGACCCCGAGCAGGTCCGTCCGGACCAGGTCGCCGCCGTGCTCGGCGCGGAGTCGCAGACCCCGTCCTCCGAGATCCTGCTGCTGCGCGACCGGACGGACGCGCTGGCCGGTGTCGTCTTCCTCCTCCACGAGCACCCCGACCCTGCGGACACCTTCCCGTGGATCGGCCTGCTGATGACCCACCGCGAGTTGCACGGACTCGGCTACGGGCGCCGGGCCGTCGAGCTGGTCGAGGCCCGGCTCCGGGCGGCAGGGCGCGGCGGTGTCCGCCTGGCGGTGCTGGAGAACAACACCGCGGCCCTCGGGTTCTGGACCGCACTCGGCTACCGGGAGATCGACCGCCGGAAGGACCGGGAGCTCGGCCGCGCCTGCTTCGTCCTCCAGAAGGTGTTCCCGGGTGGTGAGGAGTGACACCGCCACCGCGGCCCTGACCGCTCCCACCCGCGTGAGCCCTGCGGGTGCGCGCCCGCAATTGCGCGCCCGCAGCCGCTACGCTGGCCTCATGTCGAAGCCCGACGAACTGCTCGTCGCCCTCGCCGCCATGGTGGAGTCGGAACAGAGCAACCAGATGTCCCTGACCGTGGTCGTCCCCGGCGCGGTGATCACCGGCCGGCTGGCACCCGAGGCGGTGTGGCGGCAGCGGGTGGCCGAGGTGCTCGACGCCTCCGAGAGCTTGAAGCCGTTCTCCTCGGTGTTCGCCCCCGTCCGTCCCCGCGTGCCGCACGGCCCCTCGACCCGCCAAGGCGCCCGGCCGAACCACCTGCACCTGCACCTCGCACGGATCCTGCAGGGCAGTTTCGGCCTCCCGAACGCCGGCGGCATGTACCGCATCTCCATCGAGAGCATCAGCAGTTGGACGATCGGAGACCTCAGCTACTCCGACCAGTAGCAGCGAGCGCCACCTGCCTCCCGCCTCCCGCCTCCGCGAAGTCACCCGGTCGTGTCGTTACCGGCCGCCCGGCGTGACCGTTGTCAGATGGACGACACATCCGGACCCGGGAGGCGGGACGGTGCCACTTTCCATTCTCACTTCGCTCGCGGGCGTCGCCGTCCTGGTCACGGTCGTCCGAATCCTGCGCCGCCCTGAGCTGGAGCGGCGGGCGGCGGCCCGGTGGATCGCCGTGAGTCTGCCGCTGCTGCCGGTGCTGTTCGCCCCCTCGCTGCTCGATCCGGTCGCGGTGCTGCTGCGGGTGCGGTCCGGGGCGGACCTGGTGCTGGCCTCGGGCCTGTTCCTGCTGTCCTTCCTGGCCGTCGCCGTCGGCCGTGAGCAGCACGGCCTGCGGCACCGGTCCGATCTGCTGAGCGCTGAACTGAGCTCGCTGCGGGCCCTGTTGGAGCTTCCGACGGCCCATGCCCCGGACGGCCCGCCGCGAGCGCAGCCGCCCGTCCCCGCCGCCTCCGCCGGCCCGCCCACGCCCCGGGGTGGCGCCGACGGCCCGCTCGCCGATCTGCTGGAGGACGGATCGCTGCGCTGACCGCCCGCGCCACCGTGCCCCCCTCCCGCTGAACCGACCTGACGTCCTCCGGCCCCTGGAGCCCCCGTGTCCCGCTATGACGATGTCTGGCTGGTGATCCCGGCCTACAACGAAGGCCCGGTCATCGCCGACGTGGTGGAACGAGCGCGCACCACCTTCCCCAACATCGTCGTCGTCGACGACGGCAGCACCGACGACAGCGCCCGCACCGTGCTGGCGACGGGGGCCCACCTCGTCCGCCACCCGGTCAACCTGGGCCAGGGCGCGGCCCTCCAGACCGGCCTGGCCTACGCCCTGGCGCAGCCCGGCACCCAGTACCTCGCCACCTTCGACGCGGACGGCCAGCACCAGACCCACGACGTCGAGCGGATGGTCGCCCTGCTGCGGGAGGGCACGGCGGACGCGGTGCTCGGCTCACGGTTCATCGGGTGCAGCGACCACGTGCCGTGGGCCAAGCGGGTGGTGCTGCGGACGGCCGCGGCCGTCAGCCCCACCGCACGCAGGCTGAAACTCACCGACGCGCACAACGGCCTGCGGGTGCTGAACCGCGAGGCGGCCTCCCGGCTCCGGATCACCATGAACGGCATGGCGCACGCCTCGGAGATCGTCGGCTTCCTGGCCCGCTCCGGCCTGCGGGTCACCGAACTGCCGGTGGAGATCCTCTACACCGCCTACTCGCGTGCCAAGGGGCAGTCCCTGATGAACGGCTTCAACATCGTTTTCGACCTCTCGTTCCGGGAGCGCGGCCGTCGATGAAGTACTTCTGGATCCAGTCCGTCCTGCTGCTCGGCGTGCTCACGCTGGCGGTGATGTTCATCCGCCGCTGGGACACCTCCAACACCAGGGCCTGGAAGCGCCTCACCTTCGCGCTCTTCGCGGTGACCAACATGTACGCGGTGCTCCGGCCGGCCGACGTCAGCTGGGTGGCGAACCGGCTCGGCGTCGGGCGCGGCACCGACCTGGTGCTGTACGGGCTCACGCTCGCGGTGGGCTTCCTCACCCTCAACACCCTGCTGCGGTTCCGCTCGTTCGACCGGAAGCTGACCGAGCTGGCCCGGTCGGTCGCGATCAGCGAGGGGATCAGAGTGAACGCCCAGCGCGGCGGTCTCGACTCCGCCGCCGTCCGGGAACCCGTCGGCGAGGAGACCGAGAGCGCGTGACCGCCTTCGACATCATGCTCCCGTTCTACGGGGACGTCCGGCTCATGCAGGACGCCGTCCGGAGCGTGCTCGCCCAGGACGTCCCGGACTTCCGGCTCACCGTCATCGACGACGGCGACGCCGCGGAGGTCCCCGAGTGGTTCGCCGCGCTGGACGACCCCCGGGTGCGCTATCTGCGCAACGAGCGCAACCTCGGGATCACCCGCAACTTCCAGAAGTGCGTCGAGCTCTCGGAGTTCGACCGGGTGGTGGTCATGGGCTGCGACGACCTGCTGAAGCCGGACTACCTGGGCACGCTCCGCGCCGTACTGGCCGAGCACCCGGGGATCGGGATGATCCAGCCGGGCGTCGAGGTGATCGACGAGACCGGTGCCGTCCGTTCGGGCCTCGCCGACCGGGCGAAGCACCGGCTGTACTCGCCCGCGCGTCCGGGCCGCACCGTGCTGGGCGGGGAGCCGCTGGCGGCCAGCCTGCTGCGCGGCAACTGGCTCTACTTCCCGTCGGTCTGCTGGCGGGGCGACGCCCTGCGCGCGGTGAACTTCCGCAGCGAGTACTCGGTGATCCAGGACCTCGCCCTGGTCGTCGACCTGCTGGAGCGCGGCGAGCAGCTGGTGCTGGACACCGCCGGACCGGTCTTCCAGTACCGCCGGCACTCCGTCAGCGAGTCCTCGCTCCAGGCCTTCTCGGGCACCCGGTTCACCGAGGCCGCCCGGTACTTCACCGCCGTGGCCGAACGGATGGACGCCCGGGGCTGGCCGAAGGCCGCCCGCGCGGCCCGCGTGCACAGTGCCTCCCGGCTGCACGCCCTGACCATGATCCCCGGCGCGCTGCGCCGGGGGAACCACGACGGCGTCCGGGTGCTCGCCCGGCACGCCTTCAGCTCGCGCTGACCGGCGTCCCGCCAGGGGGCACGGCGGTGAGGCTGCCGAGGAAGCCGAGCGCCTCCTCGGCCGCGCTCCCGGCCGGGGCGGTGTAGACGACGAGCACCTGGTGCGCCTCGCCGGGGACGGCGAAACTCTCGTACCGGAGGGCGAGTTCACCCACCAGCGGGTGGTGGAAGACCTTCGGCCCGTGGGTCTTCTCGTGCACGTGGTGGCTGGCCCAGAGCCTGCGGAAGGCCTCGCTGCCGAGCGAGAGCTCACCCACCAGCCGTACCAGCGCGGGCTGGTGGGGATGGCGGCCGGCCGCCATCCGGAGGATGCCGACGGTGTCGCGGGCGGCGCGCTCCCAGTCGGGGTGGACCTGCCGGGCGGCCAGGTCCAGGAAGATCAGCCGGGCCATGTTCCGGCGCTGCGGCGCCAGCGCCGCGAAGTCGGCGATCAGCACGGCCGCGAGCGGGTTCCAGGCCAGCACGTCGGTGTACTGGTTCAGCACCACGGCCGGGGTGGTGAGGATGGCGTCGACCACCCGGACCAGGCCGGGCCGCAGCCCCTCCGGCCGCTCGGCGCGCCCGGCCTGCCGGGACCGCCGGGGCCGGGCGAGGTCGAACAGGTGCGCGCGCTCGGCGGAGCCGAGGCGCAGCGCCCGGGCGAGCGCCTCCAGCACCTCCGCCGACGGGCGGTCCGCCCGGCCCTGCTCCAGCCGTACGTAGTAGTCGATGCTCACCCCGACCAGCCCGGCGACCTCCTCGCGCCGCAGGCCCGGTACCCGGCGCAGGCCGGTGACGGGCAGTCCGGCCTCCTCGGGCGAGACCAGGGCCCGCCGGGCGCGCAGGTACCCGCCGAGGCTGCTTTCGAGCGACCCGCTCTGCCCGGTACCGCTTCGGCTCGTACTCCGGCTCTCGACCATGCCGCCCAGTATGGCTTCGGCGGGGCGGGGTGTGGATGGGCCTGTCAGTCCCAGGGTGCGGGTGGTCCAGGGTGCGGGGATCCCTGGGAGCGGGCTTCCCTTCCGGGGCGGCGCGCGGGCCCGAAGGATCGGGCCATGTCCTCCTCCACCGCGTCACGCCCGCCGTCCCCGCCGTCCCCGCCTTCCCGGCCCTCCCCCTCCCCCTGCGCCGCGACGCCCGGCGGCGACGGGACCGCGTTCGGGCCGACGGTGGCCGCCGTCGCGGTGGCCGGCGCGCTGCTCCCGTTCTCGGTCACCGGCGCGGCAGTGGCACTGCCCCGGATGGCCGAGCAGCTCGGCGCCTCGACCGGCGCCGCCCAGTGGGTGCAGAACGCCTTCAACGTCGCCTTCGCGGCGCTGCCGCTGGCGGCGGGCAGCCTGGCCGACCGGACCGGCCGGCGGCGGGTGCTGCTCGGCGGGATCGCGCTGGCCGGGTCGGCGGCCCTGCTGGTGGGCCTGGCCCCGTCGATCCTGTGGGCCGACCTGGCACGGGCGGTACAAGGGTGCGGCGCGGCGGCCGTGCTGGCCTCGGGCGCCGCGGTGCTGGCCCACGCCACCTCCGGCAGACGGCGCGGGTTCGCCTTCGGCGTGCTGGGCGCCGCCTTCGGCTCCGGGCTGGCACTCGGCCCGTTGGCGGCCGGCGCGATGGTCGAACTCGCGGGCTGGCGCTCGGTGTTCCTGCTGATCGCGGCCCTGTCCGGACCCGCCTGGCTGTGCGCCCGGCAGGCTCCCGAGTCCCGCGGCCCGGGCACCGGGGCGTTCGACGTCGCCGGGGCGGCCGTCTTCACCCTGGGGCTGGCCTGCCTGTCGTGCGTCTTCGTCCGGGCCGCGACGGCGGGTTGGGCCGCACCGTCCACGCTCGGGCTGCTCGCGGCGGCGCTCACGCTGGTCGCCGGGTTCGCCGTGCTGGAGGCCAGGCGCGGCGAGCGGGCGATGTTCGACGTGCGGCTGTTCCGGCGCCCGGAGTTCGTCGCGGTGGTCTGCCAGCCGTTCACCGTCACCCTCGGCTTCGTCGTGCTGCTGGTCGACCTGCCCGGCTATCTCCAGGGCGTCGGCGGGCGCGGGACCTTCACAACCGGGCTGCTCCTGCTGCCGCTGACGCTGCCCGTGCTGGTCCTGCCGCTGCTCGGCGGCCGGCTCGCCGCCTGCACCTCGGTACGGACGGTGCTGACCGGGTCCTCCCTGCTGATCGCGACGGGTGCGCTGCTGCTCCCGCTGCTCACTCCCGGCAGCTCCTGGCCGGTGCTGGCCTGCCCGCTGCTGCCGTTCGGGCTCGGCGTGGGTCTCGCCTTCGGAGTGATGGACGACGCCGCCGTCGGCACCGTGCCGGTCGAGCAGGCCGGGGCCGCCGCCGGGATCTTCAACACGATGCGGATCACCGGCGAGTCCGTCGCCGTCGCGGGCACCGCCGCGTTCCTCACCACCCTCACCGGCGCCGGCCTGCGCGCCCGCCACGTCCCCGCCACCGAGGCCGGACGGCTCGCGGGCCGGGCCGTCCAGGGCCAGGTCGCGGACGGCCGGCGCGCCGTGCTGGCCGAGGCGCTCACCTCCTCCTTCCACACCCTCGGCCTCGTCCTGGCCGCGCTCTCGCTGCTCGGCGCGCTCCTCACCTACCTCGCCCTGTCCCCCGTGCGGGGCCGGATCGCGGCGTCGTCGCGGCCGATGTCATAGCCGTCTGGCAGAGTGCCGCCATGGACGAGAAGGAGCTCTGGGAGCTGCTCGAAGACAGTCGGCGGCAGACCGGCGATCCGGACGGGCGCCTGGCCTGGTTGCGCCGACAGCTGATGCGGCGGCCGCTGCCGGAGATCGTGCGGTTCCAGGTGGGTCTGGAGGCGCTGCGGCGTCCGGTCGACACCTGGGACATGTGGGCGGCCGCCGACCAGATCGTCGGCGGGTGCTCGGACGACGGCTTCCGGCACTTCCAGCTCTGGCTGCTCGGCCTCGGCCGGGAGGTGTGCGAGCGGGCGGCGGCCGGCCCGGACTCGCTGGCCCGGGTGCCGGAGCTGCGGGTGCTGGCCGGGCGGCCGATGGCCGACTGGTCGGACGCGCAGTGGCCCGAGTGGGAGGCACTGGGCTACGTCGCGGCCGAGGCCTTCGAGGAGCTGACGGGCGAGGAGGACGGGCTGGAGGACGCCCTGCTGGCACTCGGGCTCGACCTCCCGGCCGGCCCGGACCCGACCGGCGAGCCGTGGGACGTCCGGAACGCGGCGGAGGCGGCCCGCCGCCTGCCCGAGCTGAGCGCCCTGTTCCCGCTCCCGAGCGGGAACTCCGCCGGCAGACCCTAGGGCCGAGGGCGCCCCGGGAAGTGGCCCTGGGAGACAGGGCACGCCCGGCCGGGCCCGGTGGCACGCCGGGGCGGCCCGGCCGGGTCAGAGTGGGGAACAGGACACAGCGGCACCTACCGAGGAGGTCCGGTCACCATGACCGAGGACAAGACAGTGACAGCAGCCGCACCCGCACCCCAGGTCTGGCCCACGCTGCGGGCCGTGGACGCCCGCGCGCTGATCCGCTTCCTGGTGGACGCCTTCGGCTTCGAGGAGACGGTGGTGTACGGGGAGGGCGAGCGGGTCGACCACGCGCAGTTGTCCTGGCCGGAGGGCGGCGGCGTGATGCTGGGGAGCGTGAAGGAGGAGGACGCCGACTCCTGGCCGCTGCGCCCCGGCAGTTTCGGCGCCTACGTGGTCACCGCCCGCCCCGACGAGTTGCACGCCCGCGCGAGCGCCGCCGGCGCCGAGATCACCGCCGCGCCGCACGACACCGACTACGGCTCCCGGGACTTCGCCGCCCGCGATCCGGAGGGCAACCGCTGGTCCTTCGGCACCTACCCGGGCGAGCCCCGCCGGAGCGCCGCCGGCACACAGAACTGACATATCGTCAGATCCCTTTCTCCTCAAGGGTCCTGGCCGCTGCCGGGTCTTGGCCAAGATCCTGCGGGACCGGGCCGCCACACGCCGGCGTGCGGACGCGGGAACCAGCCGGCCGACGCCGTCGCATTCGAACACCTGGACCGGGACGGCGACGGCACCCTCTCCGGTGAGGAGTTCGTCAGCGCGATCGTCGAGTTCCGGAGCAGCTCGGACCCGGCCGCCCCCGGCAACTGGTGGACGGTCGACCCGTCCTTCGGCACCGCGCGGTAGCACGGCCGGGGGCGGCCGTCCGGAACCACCCGGGCGGGCGCTCCCGGGTGGCCGCGCCCGGGGTGCGGCGGTTGCATGGATGCGCGAGGCCGACCCGCCCCGCGTGATCCGGGAGGCAACGATGTACGACATGTGGGCCGAGCACGACCCCGCCGCGGTGGACGGCAGGGTCCTGCTCTGGCACGTCATCACGAAGGACGACGCATCCAAGTCCCTGTGCGGGCGCCTGCTCCAGGCCGGCCGCCGCGCACCGGTACCCGCCGACACCGAGGAGGACACCCCGTCGGACCGCTACTGCTCGCCGTGCATGAGCACCGTCCGCGAGACCATGGCGGCGGCCGACCACTGACCCCTCCGATCGATGGCCGGCCCACCGGCCGAGGGCACCGGGCCCGGCGGTTCCGTCCGCCGGGCCGACCCGTGTCCGCCCCCTGGCCCCGGGCCCCGGGCCCCGGTCACACACCGTACCGATCGGCGTACGACTGGTGGCGGGACCGAAACGGCGCAGTTCGAATGAGTGCAGTTCGAACGAGTACCGCCCGTGAGGTCCCGATACGAGGAGAAGTACGTTGAGAACACGTAGGACAACAGGGCTGGCGGCAGCGGCTGCCGCCCTGCTGCTCGGATCCACCGCAGCAGGCCTGGCCAGTGCGCACGGCACGTTCGTCGGCCCTCTGCACACGGTGTCGACCGTCGGCTCCACCGTCCCCGCCAACGGGGACGTCAACCCGTACGGCACCGTCGTCGTCCCGGAGGACATCGGCGATCTGCACAAGGGCCACGTCCTGGTCAGCAACTTCAACAACGCCCAGAACCTCCAGGGCACCGGCACCACGCTGGTGCAGGTCAGCCCCTCCGGGACGCTCCGGCAGTTCGCCCGGATCGACCCGGCGACACTGCCCGGCCCGTGCACGGGCGGGATCGGGCTGACCACCGCCCTCACGGTGCTCCCCGGCGGCTGGGTGGTGGTGGGCAGCCTGCCGACCACGGACGGGACCTCGGCGACCGCGCAGGCCGGCTGCCTGCTGGTGCTCGACAGCCACGGGAAGGTCCGCGAGACGTTCACCGGGCACGGGATCAACGGGCCCTGGGACATGACCTCGGTGAGCAAGGGCGAGCGCAGCGAGCTGTTCGTCACCAACGTGCTCAACGGGACGGTGGACGCCGGTGGTGCGACCGTGAACGAGGGCACCGTCCTGCGGCTCTCGCTGGTCCGGGACGCGAAACGGGCCGACCAGCCGCCGCGCCTGGAGTCCACCACCGAGATCGGCTCGGGCTTCGGTGAGCGTACCGACTCCGCCGCCCTGGTGGTCGGCCCGACCGGTGTCGGCCTCTCCCCGGAGGGGACGCTGTACGTCGCCGACACGGTCGGCAACCGGATCGCCGCGATCCCGGACGCGCTGACCCGGCACTCCTCGGCCGGCACCGGACAGGACGTCAGCTGCGACGGCGGCCTGAACGCCCCGCTCGGCCTCGCCGTCGCCCCGGACGGCGAGATCCTCACCGTCAACGGCGGTGACGGCAACCTGGTCGAGACCACCCCGACCGGCCACCAGGTCGAGACCCGCGCCCTCGACTCCTCCGGCACCCCGCCGGGCGCCGGCGCGCTCTTCGGTCTGGCCGTCCAACCCGACGCACGCGCCGTCTACTTCGTCGACGACGCCACCAACACTCTGAACCGGCTGCACAAGTAACGACCGGACGACCGGTGGACCGGACCGCCCTACGGTCCGGTCCACCTCGGCGTGTCCGGACGCCGCTCGGTGCGCCCGGGCATCGCTCGACATGTCAGGGCATCGCTCGGTGCGGCCGTCGGGCTTCACTCGTTGCGCAGCACCTCCGCGATCGTCAGGCGGGCCGCCGAGTGGGCCGGGACGAGGGCGCCGAGGACGGCGATCGCGATGCCGGCCAGCACCAGCAGGGCGAGCAGGGGCAGGTGCCAGACGGCCATCACGCCGGGCGGGAGGCCGAAGCCGGCGGCGTCGGTCATGGCCGGGATGATCACATGGTGGACGGCGATGCCGACCGGGACGCCGAGCACTCCCCCGGCCAGTCCCAGCGCGGCCATCGAGGTCACCATCATCACCCGAACCTGTCGGGGCGTCATGCCGATCGACTTGAGCATGCCCAGGTCGCGGCGGCGCTCCCGGGCGTTGAGCACGACGGTGTTGAAGACGCCGAGTGCGGCGACCGTGCTCAGCAGCAGCGTGAGGACGGAGGTGGAGCCGACGATGGAGACGGTGATGCTGTTGGTGCCACCACGTGCCGCCGGTTCGAGCCCGGGCTCGGCCGCCTTGACGGCGTTGTCGTAGGCGCCGACGTCCGCGCCGGGGGCCAGCCCGACCCAGTACTGGTTGACGTACCGGTGGGCCGCCTGCTCCGAGGTGAGCGCGGTGAGCGCCCCCCAGCCGGCGTCCATGCTGTCCGCATTGCCGTCCAGGTTCTCGCCGACGACGGTCACGGCCTGCTGCCGGCCGTTCAGCTCCAGCGTCAGCCGGCTGCCGACCGACAGGCCGTACTTGCGCAGGAAGGGCGTCGGCGCGACCACCTCGCCGGGCCCGTTCAGCCAACGGCCCTTGAGCAGTGCCCCGCCGACGGTCGCCGAGTCCCCCCGCAGGAACCAGACCCAGGCGCCCTGGTCGGCCCCCACCACGTGGAGCTGGACCGGCGCGGCGGCGGCCACCCGGGCGGCGCCCGGCAGCGCACGCAGGGTCGAGTCGATCTGCTGGTCGGTCAGCTTGGGCTGCACCTGGCCGGCCACACTCGCGTCGCCCACGTAGACCACGGTCTGGACGTCCTCCTTGGAGGTCAGCATCAGCGCGTTCACCGAGGAGGCCAGGCCGGTCGCGAGCGTCACCGTCGTCACGCCGAGCGCCAGCGAGGCCAGCGTCAGCGCGGTCCGGCCGGGACGGGCGAACGGGAGACCGAGGCCCAGGCTGACGGCCCTCGGGAGCCTCGTACCGCTCAGCCGGCGCTGCACCCGCAGCCCGCGCCCGGCGCGCGGCGCGCTGCCCGCGCTGATCGCCCGGGCCGCCGAGAGCCGGTGCGCGCGCAGCGCCGGGACGAGCGCGGCGAGCAGGACGGTGGCGGGCATCCCCAGCAGGGTCAGTACCTCCACCCAGGGGCTGAGGGTGGCGCTGAAGTACCCGGCGTGGAAACCCTGGAACACCATCCGCAGCAACGGCTGGGCCGCGAGGTGGCCGAGACCGGTGCCGAGCACGGCCCCCGCCACGCCCGGGGCGAGCACCATCACCAGGTACACCGAGACGACCTGGTTCGGGGTGAAGCCGAGGGCCTTGAGCACCCCGATGTGCCGGAACCCGGAGACGACCGCGCCGCTCACCACGTTGGCGACGATCAACACCGCCACCACCAGCCCGAGGACGCCGAAACCCAGCAGGAACGGGACGTAGGCCCTGGCCGTACCGGTCATGTCCTGCTTGACGGCGAGGTACGAGAGCGAGCCGAGCGAGGCACCCGGCGGCAGCCCGGCGGTGACCGCGGCCAGGCCCGCCGCGACCTGGCCGTCGGTGTCGGCGTGGGCGAACCGCAGGAGCAGTTGGGTGGCCGTCGGGTGCAGGGCGGCCATCTGGCCGGGCGTGACCCAGGCGCCGGCGCTCTGGCTCAGGCTGGAGGCGAAGCCCACGATGGTCAGCGGCGGGGCGTCCGGCAGCAGGATCCGGCTGCCGACCCGCTCGTTGACGCCGAACTCCTGGCCCGGCGGGCGCATCAGGACGACCTCGCCCGGCCCGCTGACCCAGCGGCCGTCCCAGAGGTCGACCCGGTCCACCGGGCCGCCCGGATCGGCCCGGCCGACGACCGTGATCGGCCCGGGCGCCGGGTAGTCCACCCCGGGCGGCGGGTTCGTCCGGGTCGGCGGGGCGGTCAGCACCACCTGGGCGAACGGCCCGGACACGGCGGTCACCCCCGGGCGGTGGGCGGCCTCGGCGAGCTGCGCACCGGTGGCCTTGGCGGGATCGAAGGTGACGACCAGGTGGGCGCCGTACTGCTGGTCGAAGGTGCGGTCGAAGGGGGTCGAGGCAGCGTCGAGCAGACCGAGGGCGACCACCAGCGCGACGGTGGAGGTGAGGACGACCAGACCGATGACGAAGGTCTGGACCTTGCGCCGCTTCACGGCGGCGCGCGAGACCTGCCACACGGCACTCACGTGGTACGCCCCACACCGGACCGGCCCACGCCGGACGGCCGCGCGGCCGCAGGCTCGGCGATCACGCTCTCGCCGGCGATCCGGCCGTCGGCGACCTGGACCAGGCGGCTCGCGCAGCGGGTGGCGAGGTGCTGGTCGTGCGTGACGATCAGCAGCGTCTGGCCGATCTGGTTGAGGTCGATCAGCAGGTCCATCACCTGCTCGCCGGAGCGGCTGTCCAGTGCGCCGGTCGGCTCGTCCGCCAGCAGCAGGGCCGGACGGTTCATCAGGGCCCGGGCGACCGAGACCCGCTGGCGCTCACCGCCGCTGAGCACGGAGGGGTAGGCGTTCCGGCGGTCGGCGACACCGAGCTCGTCGAGCAGCTCCAGCGCGCGCTTGCGGGCCTGGGCGGCGGAGCTGCCGGTCAGCTGCGCGGCCAGCGCGACGTTGTCGAGGGCGGACAGGTCGTCGATGAGGTTGAAGAACTGGAAGACCATGCCGATCCGGCGGCGCCGGAACAGCGCCAGCCCGGTCTCGTTCAGCCGTCCCAGGTCCTCGCCGTCCACGGTCACCGACCCGGCGGTCGGACGGTCCAGCCCGGCCACCATGTTGAGCAGCGTCGACTTCCCGCAGCCCGAAGGGCCCATCACCGCGACCGCCTCCCCGGCGCGGATCTCCAGCGAGACGCCGTCCAGCGCCGCCGTGTCGCCGTACTCCTTGCGAACGCCGTCCAACCGGACGACCACTCGTCCCGATCCCTCGTCAGTAGTCATGACAGGAAGCTTGGCCGCACCGGCCGGGGCCGGACATCCACCCCCGGATGCATCCTGTCGACGCGGGCCGGGCCCCCGTCATCCCGGGGATGTACGGCACTGCACCCGGCGGGGGATGCGGGCCGTGCCGCGGGTCTGCGAAGATCCGTCCGTGGGGGAATCGGGGACGGAACTGCTGTTCGCCGCGCTGGCGGCGACGAGTACGGCGGCCGGGTGGCTGGCGGTGCTGCTCGTCCGCGCGCGGCGGCTGCACCGGACGGCGCTCGGGGACCGGAGCTGGCTGCTGGAGAAGGAGCGCGAGAGCGCCGCCCGCTCCGCCGTCGAGGCCGAACGTGCCCGGATCGCGGAGGAGTTGCACGATGTCGTCAGTCACAACGTGAGCCTGATGGTGGTGCAGGCCGGGGCCGCGCGCGAGGTGCTGCCCACCATGCCCGGTGCGGCCGAGGCGGCGCTGCTGGCCGTCGAGGGCGCCGGGCGGGACGCGATGACCGAACTGCGGCACCTGCTCGGGCTGCTGGCCCCCGCACAGGACGGCGGGGACGACCGCGCGGACGGCAGCGAGCTGTCCCCGCAGCCGAGCCTGAGCCGGCTCAGCCCGCTGATCGACCGGATCGCGTTCGCCGGGCTGCCGGTGGAGGTACGGATCTCCGGGGAGCCGCGCGCCCTCCCGGCCGGGATCGATCTGACGGCGTACCGGATCGTCCAGGAGGCGCTGACCAACGCGCTCAAGCACGGCGACGGAGGGAAGGCCGAGGTGACGGTGCGGTACGCGGACCACTACCTGCGGGTGGAGGTGCTGAACAGCGGGCCGAGCGTACTGTCGAGCACCCCCTCGGCGCCGGCGGCGCGGACCGAGCGGGCCGGGCGGGCCGACGGACGGGCTGCCGAACGGGCCGCCGGGCGCGGCGACGGCGCCGGGCGCGGGCTGCTGGGGCTCCGGGAGCGGGTCGCCGTGTACGGCGGCGACCTGGACGCCCAGCGCCGGCTCGGCGGCGGCTACCGGGTCCGGGCCCGGATCCCGCTGGACCGGCCGTGACGGCCCCGGCGGCACCCGGCGTCCAGGCGCCGGCCGAGCCGGGCCCCCGGGTGCTCATCGCCGACGACCAGGAGCTGATCCGGACCGGCTTCCGCATGATCCTCACCGCGCGCGGCATCGACGTGGTCGGCGAGGCCGCCGACGGCGCCGAGGCGGTGGCGCAGGCGCGCCGGCTGCGGCCGGACGTGGTGCTGATGGACATCCGGATGCCGGTGATGGACGGCCTGGAGGCGGCCCGGCGGGTGCTGGCGGACGACCCGGACTGCCGGGTGATCATGCTGACCACCTTCGACCTGGACCGTTACGTCTACGCCGCGCTGGCTCTCGGGGCGAGCGGGTTCCTGCTCAAGGACGTCACCGCCGCCCACCTCGCCGCCGCCGTGCGCCTGGTCGCCACCGGTGACGCCCTGCTCGCGCCCTCGATCACCCGGCGCCTGGTCGAACGCTTCGGGCCCGGCCCCGCCGACCCGGCAGCGGACCAGGCCCCCGGTCAGGCACCCGACCGGACCACCGATCCGGAGCCCGGCCGGGCTCCGCAGCCGCCCGGCGTCCACCGCGACCTCGCCGCCCTGACACCCCGTGAGCTGGAGGTCCTGACCCTGCTCGGCCGGGGCCGCTCCAACGGCGAGCTGGCCCGCGAACTCACCCTCAGCGAGGCCACCGTGAAGACCCACGTGGCCCGGATCTTCGCCAAACTCGGCCTGCGCGACCGCGCCCAAGCCGTCGTCCTCGCGTACGAGACCGGGCTCGTCGCACCGGGGGACGGCGCCGACTGAGCCGCGCGCGCGGCCGGCTCCGGTCGCCGCCCCACCGACGCCCCACCGACGCGCCGCCGCACCGATGTGCCGCCCCGCCGGCGTGTCAGCTGCGGGTGAGGGTCCGGGTGGCGGCGGCCGCTATCGCGATGCCGAGCGTCCAGCCCAGCACCGTCAGCACGACCGTGACCACGGCGGCGGCGCCGTGGTACTGCCAGACCTCGGGCTGGCCGAAGCGGATCACCGGGATCAGGTGGTCGGCGGCGAACAGCACCGGGTTGAAGACCGAGTGGTCCTCCGTGCTCACGTGGTCCGGCCGCACCTGCGCGAAGTACACGCTCGCGGCGGCCAGCAGCCCGACGGCCCAGCCGATCGCGCGCAGCGGGCGGTAGCCGTAGCCGACCAGCAGGTCCAGCAGGTGGCCGGGGACCCGCTGCCACCAGGGGAGCCGGCGGCGCAGCGCGCGCTGCTTGGCGAGCAGCACCGTCCGTGCCTCGCCGTCGTTGCCCAGCCCCCGGTAGTAGGCGGCGAGCTGCTCGTACGGCTGGGCCCGGAAGCCGCCGATCCGGTCGGGTGCGCCGCGCCTGACCTGGCGGGCGAGCAGCGGGATCCGCTCGCGGGCCTCCAGGTAGTGGCTGAAGGAGTCGTAGCTGAAGCCGTCCAGGTTCAGCCGGCTCGGCCAGGACTCCAGGTCGTCGCGGACACCGCCGACGGCGGTCGCGGCGTAGAGCGTCAGCAGCGCGTCCGGGCTGTCCATGTCGCGCAGGTCGAGGTGGCCGGTGATCCGGGTGCCGGTCAGCCGGAGTTCGCCAGCGGTGTGGAAGCCGTCGTCGAAGTAGATGCTGCCCTCCACCACCATCCGGCTGGCGGCGAGCGCGGGCCGCTCCTTGTCGGTGGGGTCCACCGGGGCCGTGGACGCCGTACCGGCGGTCAGCACGGCTCCACCGAAGTACAGGCCACCGCCGATCCTCGCCCCGACCAGCCGTACGGTGCCGGCGGCGGTGAAGCGGCGGACCGCCCTGTCCTGGCCTCCTGACCTGTCCGGGCCGTCCGCCCTGTCCACGCTGTCCGCCCCGTCCCGGCGGGCGAGGGAGCGGAAGTACGCGCTGCTGGCGACGGTGAGCCCCTCGCCCTGGAAGGCGGAGCCGCCCTGGCCGCCGGTGAGCCGCGCGCCGTCGAACAGCAGGGCGCTGCCGATGTGCGCACCCGGCAGGCGCACCTCGCCCGTGGCCTCAAGCCCGCGCGCGAGCAGGCTGCGGCCGACCCGCATGCCACCCGCGTTGAGCGACTTCCCGTCCGGCGCGTCGTTCTCCAGCTTCGCGTCGTTGAACGTCACCTGGCCGCCGATCACGGCGTTGATCAGGCCGAACGGGCCGGTCACCGCGATGCCGTCGGCGTTCAGGCTGCCATCCACCGTGATGCCGTCGGCGTGCACCGCGAGCTCGGCGGTCCCGTTCACCACGACGCCGTGCAGGTCCAGGGTGCCGCGCACGTGTGCGCCGTACGCGGAGAGCGAGGCCAGCCGCGAGCCGCTGAGGTCGATCGAGCCGGTGACCGCCTCGTCCAGGTCCACCGGCCCGTCGAAGCGGCACTCGCGCAGCAGCAGCGGTGCGGCGACCCGCCCGTGGTCCACCGAGAGCTCGCCGGTGATCCTGGCTCCGACGATCCGGACCGCCCCGACGGCGCCGGGCGCGGCCGGGCTGACGCCGAGCAGCAGCGCGGCTATCACCTCGCCCCGGACCACCCGGTCCGCGTCCCAGCGGTCGGCCTCGGCCGGGGCGTCGGCGGCGGGGTCGCCGGTGCGCAGGTCGACCAGCTCGCCGCGCGGGAAGGCCCGCCAGATCCGCTGCTCGGTCGCGGTGAGTCGGCCGAGCCGGAGCGGGACGTCCGACCTTCGGGGAACTGGCGTACGAGTCATGACGACCATGGTGCCGCAAAACCACCGGCCTTCAACACCGAACCCGGGTACCCCTTCCACCAGGCACTCTGATTCCGGGTCAACCGACCCGGCGTCAGACGAAAGCGACGGCGGCGACCTGCCCGATCGTCCCCGACGCCGAGCGGGCGGCCGGTGACGGCAGGGCCGATGCCCCACCGGGAACCCCAGTAGGCGGCGCGAGTGGTTCCGCCGCCCTTCACCCGCCGCGCAGGCACGCTGCGAGCGCCCTGCGGAGAGGTCCGAAAAAAAGATTTCCCGAAGGTGTGACACAACCGGGGGCGTCGGCGCTGAAGGAGGTGAGACACAGTCCTCACCCCCGGCTCCGGACGGGTGGCGGTCCTCCCCGGAACCGCCCTCCGTCCGGGACAGCAGGCAGCCCCGACTGTGCAAAGTTGGCTGCCGCCTCGCGGGGTTGACGGGTTCCCCCGGGCCCGGAAACCCCGCGAAGCACCTCTGGGCCCGTCCGACCGGGGTCGGTCGGACGGGCTCGGTCGGACGGCCCCGAGGGGCGCCGCCCCCGGCCGGAGCACCCCGGCGCGCGCACGGCAGCCGCCCGTACGACTGCGGGATCGCCGCCAAAGGGGTTCAAGGAGGCCGGGATGCCCGATACGTTGGCCGTGGCCGAGCAGTGGCCGGCTGTCGACTGAGGGAGAACTGTGGCGATCGAGTTGCCGGGCGAGGTCGTGTCGTTCCTGCAGTTCTTCGGGATCAACTGGCCCCAGGTGAACGAGGACAAGGTCCGCGAGTTCGCTTCGCACGTAAGGGAGTTCGCGCAGAGCCTGGACTCCGCCCACCAGGACTCGACGGCGACCGTGAACCAGCTGGGCGAGGCGTACCAGGGCGCGTCGTACGAAGCGCTGCTGTCCAAGTGGGCTCAGCTGTCCAACAGCCACCTGGCCGAGATGGTGCAGGCCTGCCACGCCGTGGCGACCGCACTGGACGTGGCCGCCGGCGTGATCACGGCGATGAAGGCGGAGGCGATCGCCGAGCTGACCGCGATGGCGGCGGCCTTCGTGGCGGACCAGGCGGCGGCGGTGGCGACCTTCGGCCTGGCGGAGGCGGCGGTGGCGCTGATCGAGGAGGCGGCGAAGAAGCTCGTCAACTACCTGGAGCAGCAGTTGGAGCAGTACGTCATCGGCGAGGTCATCGAGGCGGCGGTCGGGCCGCTGACGGAGGTGGTCGGCCGGGCGGTGTCGGGGCTGGTGTTCCAGGGCGCCGAGTCGGCCCTCGGGGTCTCGGCCGACGGCGGCGGCGGGGCCGGCGGCTCCGGCTTCCGGATCGACCCGGTCGGACTGGAGGCGCACGCGCAGACCATGCACGGCCACGCCGAGACCGTGTCCGGCCACGCGCAGGCGTTCCAGTCCAAGCTGGCGGGCGTGAGCTTCGAGTGACGTGAACGAGCGCCCCGGCAGCCGGGCCGGGAGGGGCTGACGCGGGGAGGGCCCGAGCCCTCCCCGTATCCTTCCCGTGTCCACCGACCGGCCCCCGGAAGGCTCCCGCGCCATGCCGCCGCACACCGCCAGTACCACCGCCCGCCCCCGCAGCGCCGCCTGGGTGCGTACGCCCGTGGAGCGCCCTGCGGCCAGGCTCCGGCTGATCTGCTTCCACCCGGCCGGCGGCGGCCCGGGGATGTACCGCGAGTGGGCCGCCCGGCTGCCCGCCGACGTCGAAGTCCTGGCGGTACAGCTCCCGGGACGCGAAACGCGGATCGCCGAGCCCTGCCTGACCGACTACCAGGACGCCGTGGCGCAGCTGCACACCGCGCTGCGCCCGCACCTCGACCGCCCGTACGTGCTGTTCGGGCACAGCATGGGCGCCCTGCTCGCGTACGGCGTCGCCATGGCGGCGGCGCGGCACGGCGACCGCGCACCCGGCCGGCTGCTGCTGAGCGGCTGCGGCGGACCGGGCGTCCCGCACGCCAAGCCGGGCCGCTCGGGCTGGTCGGACCGGGAACTCGTCGCGGACCTGCGGTCGATGGGCGGGACGCCCGAGGAGGTGCTCGCCGACCCCGAGATACTCTCGCTCGTCCTGCCGACGCTGCGCGCCGACTTCGCCCTCTGCGACACCTTCCGCCGGCCCGACGGCCCGCTGTTGGACTGCCCGGTGACCGTGTTCGGCGGGGAGCAGGACACCGTCACCCCCGAGGGCCTGCACCACTGGGCCGGGACCACCAGCGCGAGCACGACCGTCCACACCTACCCCGGCGGCCACTTCTTCCTCACCGAGGAGTCGGCCCCGGCCGTACTGGCCACCGTCACGGCGGAGCTGGCCGCCACCCCGGCCTGACCCCGGATCACCCCGGATCACCCCGGCGCTGCGCGGCCCTCCCGGGCTCCACGCGGCCCCGGGCTCTGCGTGCGCGGTCTCAGGCCGCGCCGGTCCGCTTGAGCTTCGCCCAGACGTTCTCCAGTGCGGTGATGTCCGCGTCGTCCAGCAGGTCGTCGAAGACCTCCGCGAGGGCCTCACGGCGGGTCGCGTCGGCCGCCGCGAAGGCCGCGCGGCCCTCGGGGGTGAGCGCGATCCGGACCGAGCGGGCGTCGTGCGGCGCGGTGCTGCGCTCGACCAGGCCACGGGCCTGCAGCGAGTCCACCACGCGGGAGACCTGGCTGCGGCTGAGCAGCGTCCGGGCCCCGAGGTCGGAGGCGGCGACCGGCTCGGTCTGGCCCTGGAGCCAGAGCATGACCTCGAACCAGGAGAGCGATATGTCGTGCGCCCGGGTCAGGGCGCGGTCGACCCGGGCGGTGAGCGTGGTGCCCGCCCAGACCAGCCCGTAGAAGGCGTGGTCACGGGCGGCCAGGTCCCCGAGGGTGATGTCGGTGCGTGGCATGGCCCGAGTCTAGCGAGTCCGGCCCGACATTGCGTGTGTGCACACGCACCTGTAGAGTGTGTGCGCACGCACAGAAAGACTCCCCCTGGAACGAGGTCCCCGTGAGCGTCACCACCGAGAAGACCGTCCTGATCACCGGCACCTCCTCCGGCATCGGCCTGGCCGCCGCCGTGGCGGCCGCACAGGCCGGCTGGCTGACCGTGGCCACCATGCGCGACCCGCGCAAGGCCGACGCACTGCTGGCGGCCGCCGCCGAGGCCGGGGTCGCCGACCTGGTCCGGGTCAGGCAGCTGGACGTGACCGACCCGGCGTCCGTCGCCGCCTGCCTGGACGCGGTGATCGCCGAGCACGGCAGGCTGGACGCCGTCGTCAACAACGCCGGCGCCGGGCTGGTCGGCACGGTCGAGCAGCTGGACCTCGCGGACATCCGGGCCGCGATGGAGGTCAACTACTTCGGCGTGGTGGCCGTCACCAAGGCCGCGATGCCGCACCTGCGGGCCTCCGGCGGCCGGGTGATCACCGTGACCAGCGTCGGCGGCGTGGTCGGCCAGCCCTTCAACGAGGCGTACTGCGCCGCGAAGTTCGCGGTCGAGGGCTTCATGGAGTCCCTGGCGCCGGTCGCCGCCACCGTCGGCGTCGCCGTCAGCGTGGTCGAACCGGGCGCCGTGGCCAGCGAGTTCGTGGCCAGCCAGGACATCGACCTGCCCGCTCTGCTGGCAGCCCACGGCCCCTACGCCCCGGCATTGGAGTCCTACATCGACCGGGCCCTCAAGTCCTTCGGCAACGCGCAGACCTCCGCCGAGGCCGCCGTCCCGATCATCGGCCTGCTGACCGCCGACAATCCCGCCTTCCGGGTCCAGACCTCCGGCTGGGCGAGCGAGTTCACCGGGACGAAGCTCGCCGACCTGGACGGCTCGGCCGTGGTCGGCATGACGGCCGGCTGGATCGCCTGACCCAGGCCCAGGCGGCGACCCACCCCGACCCGGCGGCGCGAACGGCCCGCCACAGCAGTCCCCCACCAACACGGCTCGGCCGTCGGCGAACCCGCCGACGGCCGAGCCGTTCCGGCATACCCGGCGGCCCCCGCAGCGGGCCGCACTCCGCCCGGCATCGGGGACAGATCCGTTCCGGACGCCCGGCGCCGCTTCGCCCACGCCACGCACGGTACGCACGCCGACCCCGGCAGCCGGTCCGCAACGCCGCCCCGTTCGAGGAGGGCGAGTCGCCGCCCTTCCCGGCCGCTGAGCATTCACCTCTCATCCATTGCAACGATCAGGACAGGATTCGTTGCATTGAAGCCATGAGCGTTGCAACGAAAATCCGGCCCTCACCTGCAATAACAGCTCCTGCGCTCAAGTTGCTTGTTGCGAGATCCATGAACGCTACGTAGCGTTCACGGAGTCAGAAACCGCATGCGCAATGAGGAGAGCACGATGCAGAAGTTCGACACCGCCGCCCCGGTCTCCGCCGTCCTCGACGTCCCCGCAGGCCGCATCCTGCTCATCGCCGCCGACCGGGCCGACACCGTGGTCGAGGTCCTGCCCGCGAACGCCTCGAAGCGCCGCGACGTGACGGCGGCCGAGGAGATCGAGGTCACCTACGACAACGGCGTCCTGCGGATCGGGACCCCGGCGCCGAAGAACCAGTACTTCGGGCCCTCCGGTTCCGTCGAGGTCACCGTCAAGCTGCCCGCCGGCTCCAGCGTCACGGCGAAAACGGCCGGCGCCGAGTTCCGGGCCGTCGGACGGCTCGGCGACGTCGCCTTCGAGGGCGCGCAGGGCGACGTCAAGGTCGACGAGGCCGCGAGCGTCCGCCTCACCGCCTTCGTCGGTGACGTCTCGGTCGGGCGCCTGGGCGGCCCGGCGCAGATCAGCACCCAGAAGGGCGACATCCGGGTCACCGAGGCCGTGCACGGCACGGTCGTGCTGAGCACCCAGATGGGCGACGTGTCGGTCGGCGCCGCCCACGGGGTCTCCGCCGCCCTGGACGCCGGAACCGGCTACGGCCGGATCCACAACTCGCTCAGGAACACCGACGGCACCCCGGGCCTGACCATCCACGCGACCACCGGACACGGCGACATCACCGCCCGCAGCCTCTGACCGGGCACGCGCCCCGGCTGCCCCGGCTGCCCCGGCCGTCCGGGGCAGCCGGCTGCGCAGGCCCCACGGCGACACCGCCCACCACCACCCCCGACCCGCTTCCCACCCCGCAGAAGGCGAAACCATGACCATCGAGCAATCCGCCTGGACCGGCATGGTGCCGGTCGAGGACACCGCCCTGGCCGTCACCGACACCGGCGGTCCCGGCATCCCCGTGCTCTACCTCAACGGCCAGTTCGCCACCCAGGGGTACTGGCGCCACGTCATCGCCGAACTCGGGCCGCAGTGGCGCCACCTCACCTACGACGAGCGGGCCCGCGGCAGGTCGAAGCGCTCGGCGGACTACTCCTTCGAGGCCGCCGTCCGCGATGTCGACGCCGTACTGGCAGCGAGGGGTGTGGACCGGGCCCTGCTGGTGGGCTGGTCCTACGGCGCGGTCGTCGCGGCGCACTGGGCCGGCCGGAACCCGGAGCGCACGCTGGGCGCGGTCCTGGTCGACGGCGCCTTCCCGCACGACTGGCTCGACGAGGCCATGGAGCAGCGCATCCGGAAGCTGTTCCGGCGGTTGGGCTGGGTCATGCCGCTGCTGCGCCCGACGGGCCTGGCCCCGCGGATGACCGCCGGACAGCAGGCGGACAGCAACATCGAGCTCGGCGTGATCTCCCGCGAGCGCGAGCTGGGCCCGGTGCTGGACGGCATCACCGTCCCGGTGCGGTACGTGGTCGCATCGGGGACGTCCTTCGGAAGCCGTGGCGACGAGCAGGAACGGATCCGTACCAGCCTCACCGCGGTGACCGCCCGCAACCCGAACATCCGGATCAGCGCGAAGGTCGCCGGCAACCACGGCTCGCTCCTGCGGAAGGACTCCCCCGCCATCGCCGGGGCCGTGCGCGAGACCGCGGCCGCCCGTGATCACCTGGCCCGCTGACGGTGCCCGCCACGCTCCCCATCCCCGTACCGACACTGCACGCGCCCTTGACAGGCATAAGTAAGGAAGCTTTCCTAACTACTGATCCGCCCTCACTCTCCGTTCCCTGCAGGGGAGATCGCGCGCCGCCACCCCGAGGCCCCCGTTCCTCGGCTCCCCGGGCTGCGTCCTCTCCCAGGCCCACCCAGGTCCACTCAGGTCCACCCCCACCGAAGGAGCCCGCGTGCGAACCAGTTGGCAGAGACAGCTCGCCCCGGTGGTGACAGGAGCCCTGGTCTCCCTGTCGCTCGCCGTCCTGACGACAGCCCCCGCACAGGCGGCCACCACCGCCGCCCACCCCTTCCCGACCCACGTGACCTACCAGGTCGGCGTCATGCCGTCGGCCTCCCAGGCCAGCCGGGACGCGGCCGTCGAGAAGCAGTACGACTCCTGGAAGGCCACCTACCTCGTCCACGGCTGCGCCTCGAACGAGTACTACGTCTCCAGCAAGGGCGACGCGGACGCCACCAACAACGGCCCGGTCTCCGAGGGCCAGGGCTACGGCATGAACATCGTGCCGCTGATGGCCGGCTACGACTCCAACGCACAGGCCGAGTTCAACGGTCTCTGGCAGCTGGTCAAGGACCACCAGGACCAGTACGGCATGATGCAGTGGCAGCTCGACGGCAAGACCTGCAAGTACTACAGCGGCGGCACCCCCGACGGCGCCACCGACGGCGACCTGGACATCGGCTACGGCCTGATCCTGGCCGACAAGCAGTGGGGCGGCTACACCGCCGACGCCAAGACCTGGCTCGCCGACTTCTACGCCCACAACGTGGCCCCCGACGGCCACCTGAAGTGCGAGGACGACGGACCGAACACCGACACCCGGCCGTCCGACCACATGCTCGACCACCTGCGGGCCTTCGCCGCCTATGACACGGCGCACGACTGGAACAAGGTGGTCACCCGGACCGAGGCGGTGATCAACGAGTTCACCTCCGCGTACTCGGCCACCGGCGGCCTGCTCTCCGACTTCGTGGTCAACGCCGGCACCACCAGCCCGCAGCCCGCGCCCGCCAACTACCAGGAGAGCCAGCCGGACAACATCGTCGGCTACAACTCGATCCGCGTCCCCTGGCACCTGGGGACCGACGCGCTGGTCAACGGCAGCTCCACAGCCGCGACTTCGTACAGCACGGCCAAGAAGGAGTCGGCCTGCCTGAAGAGCGAGTCGGGCGGCAACCCGCAGAAGGTCTACCCGCACACCAAGCTCAACTGCACGCCGTACAGCACCAGCGACCAGGCGGAGGAGGCCGGCGACTCGGTCGGCCCGGCCGCGATGGCCGCCGGAGACCAGGCCTGGACGGACGCCATCTGGAACCAGCTGGCGACCAACCCGTTCGGCGACGGCTACTTCGGCGAGACCATCAAGACCCTGGTCTACGTCGTGATGGCCGGGGACTACTGGAGCCCGGCGAGCGCCGGCACCAGCGCCAACGACTTCTCGCTCTCCGACAGCCCGTCCAACGGCTCGGTGGCCGCCGGGAGTTCGGTGAGCGTCGGCGTCTCCACCGCCGTCACCTCCGGCGCGGCGCAGTCCGTCACGCTGAGCGCCTCCGGGGTTCCCTCCGGCGCGTCCGCCTCCTTCAGCCCCGCGAGCGTCACCGCGGGCTCCGGCTCGACGCTGACGATCACCACCTCGGCCTCCACCCCGGCCGGCAGCTACCCCGTCACCGTCACCGGATCCGCCGCCTCCGGCAGCCACAGCGCCGCCTACACCCTCACCGTCACCGGATCCGGCGGCGGGAGCTGCACGTCGGCCCAACTCCTCGCCGACCCCGGCTTCGAGAGCGGCGCCACCGCCGCCCCCTGGGTCCAGACCTCCGGCGTCGGCTCCGCCCCTGTCAACAACGACACCGCCGACGAGCCCGCCCACGGCGGCAGTTGGACCGCCTGGCTGAACGGTGCCGGCAAGGCCGACACCGACACGCTCGCCCAGACCGTCACCCTCCCGGCCGGCTGCGGGACCGCGACGCTCTCGTACTGGCTGCACGTGGACACCACCGAGAACACCACCAGCGCCACCCCGGACACCCTCAAGGTCCAACTCCTGAACAGCGCCGGCACCGTACTCGCCACCCTCGCCGGCTACTCCAACCTGAACCACAACACCGGCTACACCCAGCACACCGCGAACCTGGCCGCCTACGCCGGGCAGACCGTCACCCTCAAGTTCACCGGCACCGAGACCGACGCCAACGGCGGCACCACCGACTTCGTCCTCGACGACACCGCCCTGAACGTCAGCCCCTGACACCCGCACGGGCCGGGGCACGGGAGCAGCGGACGGACCGCCGCTCCCGGGCCCCGGCCGCTCCGGCCGACGGGTGGTTCAGGGGACCCGCAGGGCGCCTTTCGCGGTGACGCCGTTCGCGCCGGCTCCGGCACCGGGGGACTCCTGCGTCACCCTCCGGCCCCCGCCACCACGTCGGTCCTGGCCGCATTGGAGCCGGAGAGGCTGACCACCGGGGTCGCGCCCCGCAGGTCGGCCGAACTGTACGAGGCGGTGAGGGTCTCGGACTCGCCGGGCCAGAGCGTGACGTCGTTGTCGCTCCAGACCGAGGACAGGAGCTCGTTGTCGCCCGGCAGTTCGGCCCCGGCCGCCGTCCCCCGGCGAATGTCCGCCCGCAGGAGGAGGCCGACCGTCGGCGTGGTCGAGTGGTTGGTGACCTGCACCGTGACCAGCCTGTCCGAACCGTTCGGCCCGGCCTGGACAGTGGTGTGCGCGGTGGCGGTGACCGTCGCCTGCGGCAGGCTCTGCAGCGCCTTCAGGTCGGCGTACGAGCTCATCACGGCCTGCGGCCGTCCGGTGGTCTTCGACCAGTCGGCGGCGTCCGGTGTGGTGGAGTCCCAGTAGACGTTGCGGTCCACCAGGGTGCCGTTGCGGCGTACCAGCAGCTCGACGAAGTAGACCGTGTGGGCGGCGGACGGCAGGGCGGGCTTCAGCACCGAGCCGAGCACCTGCTGCGAGCCGAGCGTCAGGCTGCCCGAGGTCCGGTCGTCCAGCAGGGTACCAGCGGTGTTGTAGACCTTGGCCTCGACACTGACCCCGGACTGGGCCGCACCGCCCAGGTTGTCCAGCGTCACGGTGCGCTTGTCCAGCGTGAACAGCGCGTGCAGCGGCCGGTTGGCCTTCTGCGCACCGAAGTAGGCGCCGGCCTGGTCGCCGTCGTTGTTGTAGAGGGACCAGAGCAGCGTCGGCCAGCCCTTGTTCATCTGCCAGTAGACGGTGCCGGTCGAAGGCGCCGACGTGTTGGCCGAGTTGGCGAGGTAGGCCTCGAACTGGGCCCGGGTGGACTCGTAGTTCTGGAGCTGCGCCTCCTCGACGTACTGGCTCAGGCTCGACCAGGCGCCGTAGCGGTTGGTGATCGCGGTGTCCAGGTTGTAGTCGGTGCCGAAGTGGTAGCCGCTGTGCGAGGTGCCTTCGTAGTTGTCGTGGTACTGGTTCGCGCCCGGGGTCCGCCACAGCGCGGCCTGGTCGGCGGCCGACAGGAACCGGTTGATCGAGTCCATCGTCGGCACGGTGTTGCCGGAGCTCTGCTCGCTGTCGAAGCCCCAGGCGCCGCCGACGTTGGTGCGCGTCGAGTCACCGCTGTCGTAGTGCGCGGTGTCGTACCAGTAGTTCGGCGGCACCCAGTCGTACGGGCCCTCCTTCTCGCCCGAAGCGCCCGTCTTCGGGCTGGAGTTGTACTCGGCCGAGGAGATGAACGGGACGCTGAAGTCGGCGGCGGCGAAGCCGTTCAGGGCCGACGTCTCCTGGGCCGCCGTCGGGGCGTTGTCGCTCCACTGGAAGCTGAACACCGACGGGTGGTCGCGCAGGGTCTGCCCGACCGACTGGGCGGTCAGCTGGTACGCGGCCTGCTGAGCGGCGGTGTAGCTGGTGGCCTCCCAGAAGTCGCAGCACTGGTAACCGGCGTTGACCAGGATGCCCGCCGCGTCCATCTGGCGGTACCAGTCGGCCGGCATGAAGTGGCCCTCCAGGCGGACGGCGTTGACGCCCATCGCCCGCATCAGGCCGATCTGCTTCGCGGTGTCCGCCGGGTCGTAGCGCAGGAAGAGGTCCGGGTCCCACCCGCCGCCGCGGATCACCAGCGGTACGTTGTCGATCCGGAAGGCGCGCACACCGTCCGGCGCGGCCGCCGAGGCACCGACCAGCGAGGAGGCGACGGTCCGGATGCCGAAGGTCTCGTCGGTCGAGTTCAGCACGGTGCCGTTCTGCGCGACCGAGGTGGCCAGCGTGTAGAGCGGCTGCGCGCCCAGCTGGTACGGCCACCAGATCTGCGGGCCGTCGAGCGTCAGGGCCGGGTAGCCGGACGGTGTGAAGCTCACCGTCCGGGTCGCGCCGGCCGGCACCGTGACGCTCTGGCTCACCGTCACCGGCGCGCCGCCGCCCGGCGGGGTGACGGTCGCGGTGACGGTGCCGGTCTGCGCGGCGGAGGAGGTGTTGGTGACGTCGGTCTTGACCGTCAGCGCCGAACTGCGCAGGTCTGCGGAGGTGTTCTGCACGACGTGGGCGTTGCCGTCGATCAGCGGGCCGCCGGTCTGCAACTGCACCGGGAACTGGATGCCGGTGTTGTTGTCCGGCGGTATCTGCGACCAGTCCACGTTGTCGACGGTGAGCATCCTGCTCGGGTCGTTCGGATGCATCTCGATCGCCAGCGAGTTGGTACCGGCCCGCAGCAGGCCCGTCACGTCGAAGGCGTTCCGGGCGTAGCCGCCGGTGACGGCGGCCGAGGCGGCCACCTCGGTGCCGTCGACCCAGACGTCCGCCGCGCCGACCACGCCGTTCAGGACCAGCTCGGCGTGCCGGCCGGCGGGTGGCGCGGTGAAGTCGGTGCGGTACCACCAGGGCGCGGAGAACTGCGCGAGGGTGTCCGCGCCGGTCTTCGTCAGCTGACCGAAGCAGCTCTTCATGTTCGTGGACGAGAAGACGTCCGGGCAACTGCCGTTCTGCAGCAGCGCGCTGATCTCGGTGCCCGGGGCGCCGCCGCCGTCGTTCGCCACCGTGAGCCAGCCGGCGGTGTCGAAGCCCGGGGTGGAGATCCGAGCGCCGGGCTGGGTGGCCGTGGCGCTGGTCAGCACCTTCCAGCCGGTGGTGGCGCCGACGTCGGCCACCGCACTGGAGCCGGTGGGCGGATCGGCGAAGACGGCGGGGACGGAGGCGGGGACGGGCGCGGGGACGGAGGCGGGGACGGGCTCGGCGGCGGCGCTGGGAGCGGCGCCGGACTGCCGGACGCTCAGCGCCAGCAGGCTCAGGGCCACGGCGGCGGTCGCCAGCGTTTTTCGATGACTTGCCATCTGTGCTCCTTGGACGAGAGTGCGGGGGAACTCGCCGGCTGGGCTATTAAGTTAGGAAACTTTACTTACTGCTGACGTTACTGTCCCTCCGCACAGCGGTCAACGGTGCCCGGACGGCTGCCGAACCAGACGGCTCGGCGACCGCTTCACCGCCCGGTTCGGCAGCCGGTCTCAGCGGCCGGACAGGCCGGCCCAGCACTGGGCCGGCCTGCCGGTGGCGCCCGGCGCGCAGCGGAACAGCGTGCCGGACACGGCCTGCTCGGCATCGGCGGAGGCGTGTGCCGTGGTGACGAAGAGCGTGTCGAGGCCGGGGCCGCCGAAAGCACAGCTGGTGGGCCGCCGGACCGGCAGCTCCACCGTGGCCAGCACCCGTCCGGCGGGTGAGAGGCAGTGCACGGCCGAGCCGTCCCAGAAGGCGACCCAGAGGTTGCCGTCCGTGTCCAGGGTCATCCCGTCCGGCACCCCGGGCAGGTGCGAGACGTCGAGGGAGCGGATGCGCGGGCCGACCGGCCCCCGCTCGGGGTACTCGTAGAGGTCGATCCGGCGGGTCGGGCTGTCGATGTGCCAGAGCCGGTCCGGCTCCGGCCAGGCCAGCCCGTTCGGGATGGCGAGCCCGTCGAGCACCGCGAGCACCTCCCCCGTGGGTTCGAGCCGGTACAGCGGCCCGGGCACCCGGGGCTCGTCGATCTGCATGGTCCCGGCCAGCACCCGGCCGTACGGGTCGCACTTGCCGTCGTTCATCCGGCGCTCCGGCCGGTCCCCCTCCACCGCCGCGACCAGGCTCGTCACGCCCTGTGCGGTGTCGAGCAGCTCGAAGCCGCGCTCGGTGGCGAGCAGCACCTGCCCGTCCCGGTACGGCGCCAGGGTGCCGGGCATGACGTCCAGCCGGTGCGAGCCGGTCCGGCCGGTGGCCTCGTCCAGCCAGAGCACCCGCCGGTCGGGGATGCCGATCCAGTGGAGCCGTCCGGCCTCGGCGTCCCAGCTGACGCCCTCGCCGAGGGTGAGACGGGTCGGGTCTGCGGGTTCGGCGCGCACGACGGGCTCCTCGGGGTGGTCACGGACCACCCGGGCGCGGCGCGCGGGCGGTGGTGCGCCGTCCGGCCGGTGGTCGGGCGCCCGGCAGCTGCGGCACCTCGTCAACGTACACGCCGTGGCCGGCGCAGCCGTCGGCCGAGGGCCGGCGCAGCACCGGCAGACCCCGCCCCCGGGCACCCCAACTCCCTGCCGCCGTCAGCCCAGTCCCCCGCCACCCCCGGAGGCACCCCCGCCACCGCCTGCGCCGAGGCGCTCATGCAGTGCCAGCAGCGCGAGGTAGCGCCGGTGGACGTCCTCGCGGTCGGCCGGTTCCGGGACCGATCCGGTGCTCACCCGCTCGATCATCTCGGCCTGGTCGAGCAGGACTTGGCGCTGGCCGGGGGCGGTGGTCGCCGCCATGATCTCGGCGAGGGCGTCGAGTTGGCGGATCAGGACGGCCGGCATGCCCCCGGCGGCCTGCCGGATCTTCTCGAACGCGCGCTGGACCAGCCGTTCGTAGCCCACGGGCGCCGCCAGCACCCGGATGTAGCCGGCCCGGTCGCGGTGGACCGGGTTGGGATGCCAGTGGGCCGCGATCCGGCACAGCCCCTCCCCCAGCCAGTCGATGCAGGTCAGCGTCGTGAAGGTGTCGTTGACCGCCGAGGACAGCGCGCGGATGGCGATCTCGACCAACTGGTCGACCGCGAACGCGATGTCCTGGGTGAGTGTCCGGGAGGAGCCGGTGATGTGTGCCCGGGCCAGGCTGCGGGCCACCTCCGGCGCCGCCTCGGCGGGCCAGACGGTGGCGAGTTGGTGGCCCTGCACCAGGAAGTGGCCGGGGCGGTGGTCCAGGCGTACGACAGCGCCGAGTTCGGCGGCGATCCGGACCAGTGTCCGGTGCCGGACGAACTGCAGGTAGCCGCTGGACGGCGCGGGTACGGCACCGCCCGCCGCGTCCAGCCGGGCGAGCAGCTCGTCCACCGGGGGCCCGCGCTCCACCCCGCCCGACCACTCCGGCTCCCCGGCGCCGGCCTCGATCGCCTCGGACAGGTCGGCGGCGATGCTCGCGATCACGTGCGGCAGCTGGATCGAGGTGGCGATGTGGTGGATGAAGTGGATCAGCACCGCCAGGTCGACCAGCACCAGCGCCATGCAGACCGTGATGGACAGGTGCGGCACGAAGTCGCCGTGCGAGCCCGGACCGATCGAGACCAGGGCGAGGATCGCGTACACGAAGGTGCCGACGAAGGTGCCCAGGGTCAACTGGGTGGTGCGGTCGCGGATGAAGGTCCGCAGCATCCGGGGCCCGAACTGGGTGGAGGCCAGCGTGAGCGTCACGATCATGATCGAGAAGACCACGCCGACGACGGTGATCAGCGCCGCGGCGATCGAGGCGAGGATCTGCCGGGCGGCGTCGGCGGTGCCGCTGATCACCCAGGACGGCAGCTGCAACGAACCCCGGTAGGCGGCCCGGTCCAGCGACCAGGTGCCGAGGAAGAGCCCGACGGCCGCCACCACCTCCAGGGTCGGCACCAGCCACAGGTTGGTCCGCAGCGCCTCCCGGCGCCACTGCGACTCCAGGTGGACCCTGCCGATCACTCTGCCACCACCAGCCGCTGACCTGGGTTGCCCGGCTCCCCGCATCCCACGGTAGACCCTGGCCCGTCCCGGTTCCCGCTCAGCCGAGGTCGCGGCGGCGCAGCCCGGCCAGTCCCGCCGCCGTCAGCGCGGCGGCGAGCAGGGTCAGCCACAGCAGCGGCTCCGCGTCGAAGGCTCCGCCGGGCAGGTGCGGGAGGTGGGTGAACGGGGACAGGTCCAGCAGCCACCGGCCGAACCGCAGGACCGGACCCAGCCAGCCGATCAGCAGGAAGACCGCCAGGACGCCCCAGGCCGCCGGTGTCCACCCGGGCGCGAGGCCGAACAGCGCGGTGGCGGCGGCGGCCGTCAGCCACACGGCGGGCAGCTGCACCAGGGCGGCGCCGAGCAGGCGCGCCGCGGCGGCGGCGGAGGAGCCGCCCGTCGCCGCCGCCTCCGCCAGGCCCGCCGCGAGGCCGCCCACCGCGAGGACCAGGGCGCTGCCCAGCAGCGGGAAGAGCAGGTGCCCCGCGGCCCAGCGGAGCCGGGAGACGGCCGTGCCCAGCACGGGTTCGGCCCGCCCGCCGGTCTCCTCACCGCGCAGCCGCAGCACGCTCTGCACCGCGTAGACGGCGGCGAGCATCCCGAGCAGGCCCAGCACGGTGGACAGGTACGCGTCCAGGACGGCGTCTCGGCCACCGATCCGGCGCAGCACGTCCGCGACCCCGCTGTTGCCCCGCACCAGGTCGAGCACCCCCTTCGCGACGCCGCCGAAGACGGCGCCGCCCACCGCGAAGCCCGCGCACCAGCCGTAGAGCGTGCCGCGCTGCAGTCGCCAGGCGAGTGCGAGCGGGGTACGCAGCGCGGGCACGCCGGTGGCCCGGCCGGGGCGGGACGGGAACAGGCCCGCGCCTAGGTCCCGCCGGGCGAGCAGGGCGTAGGCGGCGGCGGTCAGCAGGGCGGCGAAGGCCGCCGCGAGCGCCGGCACCCACCAGCGGTCGGCGGCGAACGGCTCGACCCGCTCGCTCCAGCCGATCGGGGAGAGCAGGCTCAGCCCGCCGCCGGCCGAGTCCCCGGCCGCGCGCAGCGCGTACGCCAGGCCGAGGACGGCGCAGGCCGAGCCGTTGGCCGCCCGGCCGGTGCCGGCCAGCTGCGCGGTCACGGCGGCGACCGCCGCGAAGACCAGCCCGCAGGCGGCCAGCGCGAGGCCGAACGCCGCCGATCCGGCGGCGCCCTGCCCGAGCAGCACGAGAGCGGCGGTGACCAGGGCCGCGAGCAGCAGGTCGGCGAGGGCGGCGGTGAGCAGGGCGGCGGTCAGCGGGGCCCGGTGGCCGACCGCTCCGGCCCGGACCAGCTCCAGACGCCCGTCCTCCTCCTCGGCCCGGGTGTGCCGGACGACCAGCAGGATGCTCATCAGCCCGGCGAGCGCGGCGCCGAAGACGCCCATCCGCCAGGCGGTGATGCCGCCGATCGTGGTGGCGTCGTGCAGCGGGCCGTAGAGCGCGCGCAGCGAGCTGTCGCCCGCCAGGCTCGCGGCCAGCCGCTCGCGCGAACCGGCGTCGGGGTAGAGCTTCTCGAAGGAGACGGCGGTGGAGGCGGTCGCGGCAGTGAGCGCGTACACCCAGGCCGGCAGCATGACCCGGTCGCGGCGCAGGGCGAAGCGGAACAGGGTGCCGGTGCCCGCGAAGGCGTTCACCGGGCCGCCCCGGCCGGGGCGGCCGCTTCGTAGTGGCGCAGGAACAGTTCCTCCAGCGTCGGCGGGCGGCTGGTGAGGCTCCGGACGCCGGCCCGGGTGAGCGCACGCAGCAACGCGTCCAGGTGGTCGGTGTCGACCTGGCAGCGCACCCGGCGGCCGTCGACGGTCAGGCCGTGGACGCCCGGCAGGCCGGCCAACCCGTCCGGTGGTCCGGCGAGTTCGGCGTCGACGGCGGTCCGGGTGAGGTGCCGCAGCCCGCTCAGGGTGCCGGTCTCCACCGTCCGGCCGTCCCGGATGATGCTGACCCGGTCACAGAGCGCCTCGACCTCGGAGAGGATGTGGCTGGAGAGCAGCACCGTCCGGCCGCGCTCGCGCTCCTCCCGGACGCAGGAGCGGAAGACCTCCTCCATCAGCGGGTCCAGGCCGGAGGTCGGCTCGTCCAGGACCAGCAGTTCGACGTCGGAGGCGAACGCGGCGACCAGCGCGACCTTCTGCCGGTTGCCCTTGGAGTAGCTGCGGCCCTTCTTCGTCGGGTCGAGCTCGAAGCGCTCCAGCAGCGCGGCCCGGCGGGCGCCGTCGAGGCCGCCGCGCAGCCGGCCGAGCAGGTCGATCGCCTCGCCGCCGGACAGGTTGCGCCAGAGCGTGACGTCGCCGGGGACATAGGCGAGCCGGCGGTGCAGGGCGACGGCGTCCCGCCACGGGTCGCCGCCCAGCAGCCGGACGGCGCCCGAGTCCGCGCGGAGCAGCCCGAGCAGGACGCGCAGCGTGGTGGACTTGCCGGCCCCGTTGGGGCCGAGGAAGCCGTGCACCTCCCCTTGGGCGACGGTGAGGTCGAGGCCGTCGAGGGCGCGGGTCCGCCCGAAGTTCTTCACCAGAGCGGACACCGAGATGGCGGTCGTCATGGCTTCGACGCTACTCTTGTTTCACATATTCGTGAAGTTACTGAATCCTCTGGATTCCGGTGGACTCCGATGGACTCCGGCGAGCGGGAGGGGCCTTGGTGGAACGGGACGAAGCGGCGGTGCTGACCTTCATCGAACGGTTCGCCGGGGTGCTCACCGACAGCGGCTTCGCCCGGATGCCCGCCCGGGTGTTCGCCGCCCTGCTGGCCACCGACTCGGGCCGGCTGACCGCCGCCGAACTGGCCGGCACACTGCGGATCAGCCCGGCCGCCGTGTCCGGCGCCGTGCGCTACCTGGTGCAGCTCAACCTGGTCGGCCGCGAACGCGAGCCCGGCTCGCGCCGCGACCGCTACCGGGTGCACGACGACGTCTGGTACGAGGCCGCCGTGCGCCGCGACCAGATGCTGCTCCGCTGGGAGGGCAGCCTGCGCGAGGGCGTCGCGGCCCTGGGCGCCGCCAGCCCGGCGGGGGTGCGGATGGCCGAGTCGCTGGCCTTCTTCGAGTTCGTCCGCGGCGAGCTGCCCGACCTGCTGGCACGCTGGCACGCCCAGCGCGGCGAGCGCCGCGGCTGACACCCCGCAGGCCTCGGCGGGCCGGGGCGTCGGTGCGCCACCCGCTCATCGGTGCCCGGGACCTTCCCCGTGCTGATGGCGATCCGGTTCCAGGTGTTGATGGCGAGGATCAGGCTGCTGGGCGCGGCGGCCGAGGACGGACTCGTGGTCGGCTTCGCCGCACCGCCGGACCACGCCTACCACGCGGCGCTGGAGGCACTCTGCCGGATCCTGCCGTCGGAGCGGTGAGTTAGCCTCCTCGACATGATCAACTCGATGACTCCGATCCGGGTCGCCCGGCCGTCGCGGGACCTCGCCGCCGCCGAGCGCTTCTACGTCCAGGGCCTGGGACTCGACGTGCTCTGGCGGACCACCGAACACATCCCGGGCGAGCACGACCTGCTGATGGTCGGTCCGGCCGGCGGGGCCTGGCACTTCGAACTCACCCGCGATCCCGAGCACCCGCTCGACCCGGCCCCGACCGTCGACGACCTCTTCGTCCTCTACCTCGGGGCACCGGTCGAGGACGCCCTCCTGGACCGGCTGCTGGCGGCCGGCGGTACCCGGGTGGCCGCGCACAACCCCTACTGGGACCGGTACGGCGTGACCGTCACGGACCCCGACGGCTACCGCCTGGTGCTCTGCTCCCGCACCTGGGGCAGCTGAGCCCGCTCGGGCGCGCCGGCACCGGGCCAGACCGGCCCGGAACCGGCGGACCTGGCTTCAGGGGTTCGCGTTCAGTCGCGTGAGCGGTCGACGTCCTTCGCCTGGAGCACGAGAGAACTCCACCGCACGCCGTCCCGGCCGTGCAGGTCGGAACGCTCACTGCGGTGGACCGTCTCCAGGCCGTACGCAGCACCCAGCTCGGTCAGCTCGGCAGGGGGTACGTCGAACATGCGGCGGCCGGCGGGCACAGGGCCGTGGCGCAGATTGACGAAGAACCGGCCACCGGGCACCAGCAACTCGGCGATCCTGGCCATCGCGCGCCGACGTTCCTCCGCGTCCAGGTGCATCCACACCGCAGTGGCGAAGACCGCGTCGAACCGGCCTGGGCGCTGACGCGACGTCAAGCCCGTCAAGCCCGTCAATTCCGTCAATTCCGTCAAGTGCGGAAGAGCGTCGTCGACCCAGTCGATCCCGCTGTCCGCGTGGATGCGCTGCCCGTGCGCCCGCAGCTCGGCAGTCGGCTCGACGGCCACCACCCGATGTCCACGGGCCGCCAGTGCGGCGGCATCGCGCCCGGTCCCCGCGCCCACATCGAGGATGCGCCCGGGCTCGGCGGGGACCAGCTGCAACACGTCGCGGTGGACTTCGGCGAAGGTGACCTCCTCGTACTGGACGGCCAGCGCGTCCGCCGTCTCGGCATACCCAGCGGTTCCGCCGGCGGGGCTGACGCCGTTCCCGGCGGCTTCCGATCGATCACTCATGGCCGAAGGCTACCGGCCGTACCGGTCCGGATATGCAAATGACCCCCCATCCGTTCCCGGATGAGGGGTCATTTGTGAAAGATTGTTCGGCGGCGTCCTACTCTCCCACAGGGTCCCCCCTGCAGTACCATCGGCGCTACGAGGCTTAGCTTCCGGGTTCGGAATGTAACCGGGCGT